>SYLY01000075.1 GCA_005808475.1 Acidobacteriota bacterium | reverse complement strand
CCTCCGCCTCCGCCTCCGCCTCCTCCTCCTCCGCGGCGAACTCCTCTTCTCCTTCCTCGTCGCTGTCCACGGCAAACGGATCGCTGTCCGAGGGGGAGGGCTCCGGCTCGGCCGGCTCGTCGAACTCCGCGAACGGATCGCCGGCATTGGGCGTTTCCCGCACGGGGGCCGCCTGCCGCGGCGGCGCTGGCGCGGACGCCGGTCCGCTCTGATTTCTGCGCCCCGCGAACGACCGCATGGCGTGCGTCAGTTCCGCGAGCGTTTCCGTCAGGCGGGAGAACGTGGGCGGATCTTCCGTGCACAACTCCTCGCAGCGCGCGGTCAACCGGCCAAGACAGGCGTTGGTGGAGTCCACCTGTTCGAACGCCCGCTCCCAGAAGGACGCCGGCGTGGCTCGCAACCCTTCCTGGAACTCCTCCGGGGTCAGCTTCCCCTCCGCGATCGCATCCTGGCGTTGCTGCCGCTTGCGGTCGTCCTCCGCCGTGTCCGCTTCCGGTGGAACCGTCTGCGTCTCCTTGAGCCGGTACCAGCCGTGGCCGGCCCGGGTCAAGGGGATCTGCCGCAGGTGCGACTCCATCTTGCCGGCGATCCACTCGAGAGGCACGGTCCGAAGCACCGTGTCGCCGTCCTCGAGCGGTGGATAGAGGCCTTCCCAATAACGCTCGATCAGCTCCTCGATCAATCGCAGCCCCTGCGTCAATCCGTCGAACGCGCGGAGCTTGGTCTCGGCCAGCAGCCACCACGCCGCCACCTGCAGGTCCTTGGAGTTGCGCGTAAGCTCGGTCTGGCAAAGCCGCGACGCGAGCGGCCAATCGGCCGTCTTGCGGACGCGCTGCCAGACGCCCATGTCGCCTTCGTCGTCTTCGCGCAACGCTTCCTTGATGTCGGCGTACGCGGCCGATCCGCGGATGTCGGAACCGCACGGCGCGTCCGGCCGCACCGGCGCGAGCAGCGCCGCCCAACGGGGATCGTCCGCGAAGTCCGGGCGCGATTCCGGGCTCATGCCGCGAACCGCAGGCAGGTCACCGACAGGATCGGAACCTCATCGCCGTCGGCCAGCAACGTCTTCTGGCCGGCCGACGAACCCTCGCCGGACGCCGTCATCCGGCCGAGTTGGACCGCGGGCGATTCATGCAGGAACGATAGCGGCTCGAGAGCGGGCACCACCACATCGCCCATGTCGAGCGAGCCCCGCGCGGCGGACAACTTGATCCGCGCCTTGCGCCACAGCAGGTCCCGCAGCCGGCGGGCCGGCTCGAATTCGATCTCGCCGATCTCGGAAAACGGCATGAGCAGATAGCCCGTGGTGGTGAGCAATTCCAGCCGCGCGCGTAGCCGCGGATCGGCATCGGAGATCGACTCGTAGCGGACCCCGTCGATGCTACCCGCGGTATCGTCCGCCGGCTGCAGCCACGCCCGGCACACATCGGCGGACTGGAACAGTTCCTGCCGCTGCACCTCGGCGTCGACGACGCGCTGGTAGTAGAGCGCGGCGCGTTCGCTGGCCGGATCGGCGGAGAGAATTTCCAACTGCTTGTGGGCGCGGGCCCACTCGCCCTGAAAGCAGAGCAACTCGAAATAGAAGGTCCGCTTGCGAACGCTGACGGGATCGTCTCGCAGATCGCCGGCGGCCGCCGCGGCTGCCTCCCGCGGACGTCCTTCCTTCCAGAGCCGCTCCGCTTCCATGGCTTTCTCCTTACGAGGTGCGGATCTGCTGCATCCGTCCGCCTTCCTCGAACTCCGAGGTTTCACGGACGTCGTAGCCCGCCGCGATCTGGCCCTTGGGATTACCGTCGCGCATCAGATTGTAGATGACGTGCACCTTGGCGAAGTTGAACGAGATCGTTTCCGAAGGCGTGCCGCCGTCTGACATGCCGCCGCCGGTCTGGTAGCTCGAGACCACCAGTTCGTCGAAGTCGATGCGCAGAAACTCCTCGATCTCGCCCGACTTGGCGCCGGAGCGCGAGAATACCACATACGCGTTGGTGATGTGCTTGCCTTGCGCGCATAGCGCGCATAGCTGGAACAGCGGCGGGGAGGAGACGTCGGTGTTCTTGGTGATGACGAAATCGTTGCAGGTGGGTTTGCCTCCCGCCTGCCCGGTCCCCAGATTCGAGCGGCTCGGGTTGTTGGCTCCGAATCCGAACGATTGGACCTCTATGTGGTCCTTGTATTTCTTGTCTTGGGACTCGCCCTTGACGCCTTGGACGAACAAATATGCCGCGACCGCCATGGATGTATCCTCCCGTTCCTATGCGACCTGATTCTTTTTCAGGTTCCAGCCGCCAGTGATCGCGCCTTGAAGGACGCCCTTGACGAGCTGCTTGTAATAACATTTGACCTCGGCGAAGTTGAACGAGATCGATTCGGCCGGCGTGCCGCCGCCGCTGTTTCCGTTGAAGTTGTGGGAGGAGATGATCAGTTCCTTGAATTCCCACACCAGGTAGGACTGAAGCCGGCCGTCCGCGGCGCCGCTGCGGCGCGCGGTGAGCGTGGCCTTGGGAATCAACGTCCCCTTGAACAGATTCTGGAGCAGCTTGGGAGTGGCCGAGTCGACGACCTTGCTGAAGCGGAAGTCGCTCATGGTGACCCTGCCCTGCGCCGACGAGCCCGGCGACGACGCGGAGCCGTCCTGGTGCTCGCTGAAACCCCAATCGAACATTTCCATCGCCTTCAGAAAGCCCGTCCTGGTGCATTCTCCGTCGATGCCTTCGATCTTCAGATAATAGTCCACATTGCTTTGAGGCATGATTCGGTTTCCTCCTTTTTCTTACTTGCGCGCCGATTGTGGCAGTTCCGCCACCAGGCGCAGCGACACCGACAGTTCGTCCAGTTGGAAGTGCGGCCGCAGGAACGCCACGGCGCGGAACACGCCAGGCTTGCCCGGAGTCTCGAGAACGTCCACGCGCGCCTCGCGCAACGGGACCTGCGCCTTGGTGTTGGCGGACGCGTTGTCGTCCGCCGTGACGTAGTTCATGATCCAGCGGTTGAGAAACGCCTCGCACGTTCCCCGCGTGGTGAAGCTGCCGATCTTGTCCCGCATCATCGCCTTGAGGTAGTGGGCGAAGCGGCTCACGGCCATGATGTAGGGAAGCTGCGCGGAGAGACGCGCGTTGGCGTTGGCCTCGTCGCGGTCGTACAACTTCGCCTTCTGCGAGCTCTGCACGCTGAAGAACGCGGCGTAGTCGGTGCCCTTGCAATGGACCAGCGGCACGAAACCGAGGTCGGCGAGTTCCTTCTCGCGCCGGTCGGTGATGGCGGTCTCGGTGGGGCACTTGTTCACGATGTCGCCCGATTCGGTGGTGAAGCTGTGCGTCGGCAGTCCGTCCACCAAACCGCCTCCTTCCACGCCGCGGATGGCCGCGCACCAGCCGTGCTTGGCGAACGCGTTGGTGATCTTGGCGCCCAGCGCGTACGCGGCGTTGGTCCAGCAGTAATCGCCGTGATCCATGCCGCGCGCCGTCTCTTCGTAGCGGAAGCCGTCCACCGGCTTGGTCTCCTCGCCATAGGGAACGCGGATCAGCATGCGCGGCATGGTGAGGGCCACGTAGCGCGAGTCCTCGTTCATGCGGAATCCCTTCCAGCGCGCGTACTCGGTGGTGTCGAATACCTTCGCCATGTCGCGCGGACCGTCGAGTTCGGTGAAGCTGTCCATGTTGAACAGCGCCGGTTCGGCGGCGGTGAGGAACGGTGCGTGCGCGGCGGCCGCCACTTGCGAGATGCGCTCGAGGAACTCGACATCCTCCGGGTTCCTGCCGAAGTAATAGTCGCCGATCATCGCGCCGAACGGCTCGCCGCCGAAGATTCCGAACTCCTGTTCGTAGACCTTCTTGAATATCTGGCTTTGATCGAACTCGGGAACGCATTGCAGATCGCGCAGGATCTCTTTCTTGCTCGCGTTGAAGATCTTGATCTTGAGGTTGACGCCGGTCTCGCTCTGGTCGAGCAGATACCGCAGTCCGCGCCAGGTGCTCTCGAGGCGTTGGAAGTTCGGGTGGTGCAGGATCTCGTTCAACTGCATCGACAACAGATGGTCGATCTGCGCGATGCGCCGGTTGATCATGACCTCGAGGTCTGGCGACACCGTCATTTCGCCGTCGAGCACCTGCTGGATGAACTCGGTCACCAGCGTCTTGCCCCATTTGCGCGAGCCTTCGTCGCGGGCCAGGCGGCCCTGGTCGACGATCCGGTCGAGCAGGCCCGTCTCCTGCGCCACGGCCGCCGCCGGTGCGCCGGCCGCCGCTGCTGCCTCTTTAGCCATTGTTGTCCTCCTTGCCGGACTCGATCTCGTTCTTCAATTGGCCGAGCTTCTCCGTGTTGCCGAGCACGTCCTGCAGCAGGCTTTCCAGTTTCTCGTTGCCCTGCAGGCTGCCGCGCAAGTCCGACAGGCGCGTGCGCAGTTCCAGCAGTTCGCGCAACGGCTTCACTTGCCGCGCCACCTGCTCGGGTTCGAAATCCTCCATGCTCGAAAAGCGAAGGTCCACGCCGATCTTGCCGGCCGCCGGATCGTCGGTCAGCTTGTTCTCCACGGTGAACGACGCGCGCGGCTTCATGCTCGCCATCACGGCGTCGAAGTTGTCGGGCGTCACCTCCACGAAGCGGCGGTCCTTGATACGGGCCAGCGGCTCCTCGGGCTGTCCGCTGAAGTCCGCCATCACGCCCATGACGAACGGGATCTCCTTCACTTCGAGAGCGTCGCCCAACTCCACGTCGTAGGTGACGTGGACGCGCGGCGGCCGCACTCGTTCCAATTTCGCATGCACGCTTTCTCGGGCCATCTTTCGTTTCTCCTTTTACCGGGTCTGTCCATTCTGCGGAGGCCGGGCCGGAAATGACTCATCGCGCCGCGAGCGCGGTGCAAGAAAATCCGCTCAGGTATCCCTTGGCGAAAATAGGCGCGCTCGAGCCGAAGTCCGCCAGGTACTGAATCGTGAGCGGCTTCCCGTCCGCCGTGGTCATGGGTTGATTGGACTGGCCTTGCCGGGGCTGCCAGTTGAACTCGTAGCCGCCGCCCGACGGACGCCAACGGTCGGCGTCGCCGAACAGGCGGAACACGGCGAACAGGCCGCCGTATTGGAGCAGCCCCAGATCGGAGCCGCCCAGATTGGCCGACAGACGCGCCTCGTTCGGCGATCCCGGCCAGCGGAAACTCTTGGACGCGCCGCCGGTTCCGGCCGACTGCAGCGACTGCCCGTCGAGCAGGATCGTAAGGCCGCGTACGCCGTCGGAGGGCATCGCCTTCAGCGTGAAGTCGAGCCGCGGCTCCGCGCGCGCCGCGCCGTACAGCGCATCGCTGAACGCGGCCGCGCGGTTGAAGAACCGCAGAAAGTCCGGCGTCACGCGCACCGTCCCCGATCCGGACGCGACGTATTCGGGTCCCTGGCGCGTCACGATCGCGCGGAGGTGATTGTCGTAAAAGACCCAGAGGCTGCCCGATCCGGGCCGGAACACGCCGTTCAGCTCCTCGATGCTAGCGTCCACTTTGGACGACGTATTGAACGGGTACTTGTTCAGCAGGCCGCGCGCGTCCGAACAGAGTTTGGCCGCTTCGCCGTTGATGCGCGCCGGTCCCATGGCGCCTACCAGACCCGCCACCCGGGTGATCGGCTCCTCGAGCAGCCGCTGCGTCTGGCGGTCGACGTCGCCCTCGGCGTCCGGACGGAAGTTCTGCCCCAACTGACGCGCCGCGCGTCGAGCGCTGTCGGCTTCCATGGAGACGCGGTTGATCTGCATCTCGGTGGGGCCGTTGCCGCCGATCTGTTCGAGCGCCGCCTGCAAGCCGAGCAGTCCGCTCAAGTAGGGCTGATTGTTGACCGAGGGAAGCTGATTCTCGCAGCCGGCCGGCGTGGTGTACTGCACCGGCTGGAAGGCGTCCTTCAATCCGTCTTTCGCCGCCGCCGTGTGGAGCGACGCCAGGCAGAACAGGCGCAACAACGGCGATTGGTTGCCCGAGATCAGGCCCAGCTTGCGCGCCGCGTCGGCCGGGCCGGCGTAGCCAACCACCGCCGATTGGCGAAGATACTGCCGCCACTGCCCGGAGAAGTCGGCCACGTAGCGCTGCCACAGTTCGCGCTCGAGAGCGGCGGGCGACAGCTTGGCGAAGGCCTGCGGGCCCAGCACCCATTCCTCGCCTTGCATGAAGCGGTCGACGTGGCGGACCGCCTCCTGCATCAGCATCCAGCCCTCGTTGGAGAAGGCTCCGCGGATGTCGCGGTTGTTGATCACCGCCTGCCCGGAACCGGGGAACATCTTGTTGAAGTTGAGGATGGGCGCCTTACGGTCGGTCTCGGCGAGCATCGCCTGGTAGATCCGCTCGGCCGCTCCGAACGCGGCCAGATAGCGGCGCGCGCGTTCGATCGCCGCCGAATCGTTGGACGCCGAAAAGGGATTGCCGAGCGGCAGTTCGTCCGCGTAGAAGTCGAATTGGCGCTGCCCGAGCGCGGCGGCCTCGGAATCCGGGGTCCAGCCGGAGGTCCAGCGGCGGAGCAAAGCCGGTCCCAGGAACGCGCGCGTGCTCTTGTCCGGATGAGAGGTCATGATCAGGTACGACTTCAGGGCGTCGTACGTAACGCCGTACTCGTCCTTGGGGCCCGGAGAAACGGGCAGTTGACGCAAATGGCCGAGAATGTTCTGGTGGACCGCGTCGCGCTGCACCGCGTCGAACTTGCGGAAATACACGGGACGCGCGGCTTCGAGCAGCGGAGCCGTCTGATCCAGACCCCAGCGCTGGAAGAACGGCGCGCCGTCGCGCAACCGGCGCCGCAGCGTGGCGAGCGAGTCGCGCAACTCCTCGACTCGTTGCAGCGGCGCCGCGGGCACCGCCTGTCCCGGACCGAAGCGCGATCCGCCGATGGAGGATGCCGCGTTCTCCACCTTCGAGATCGCGCCGCGGTTGAGCGTGTAGCTGCCGGTGAACAGCGCCGCCAGGACGGCGCTCACCGCGCAGGCCCCGATCGCCAGCGCGCGCCGGCGCCGGGAGGATCCGCCCGCCGCCGCCTTGCCGGCGAACGAATCGGCCAGAATCACGTCGTGAAACAAGCCCGGGAGGAACAGCCATCCGGGCGCCCGCCGCGAAGCCGATCCCTGCATCGCCGCCATTTGTCCCCACGCCGAAGCCCTTTCCCGCGCGCCGAACAGATCGGTGGCCTCGCGGCCCGGCTCGCCCCACTGCTGGGCGGAACGGGGCGTCACCGGTTCCTGCCGGATCTCCACGGGCCGGACGCCGCTGAAGTAGAAGCCTCGCGGCACGGCGCTTTCCTGGACCTGGCTGGGCCGGAACGCCTCCACCAGAAACGACGTGACCAGCGGTTTCAACTTCCGGAACTCGCGCGGGAATTCGTAGACGGCGGGCCACTTACGTTCGTCGTTTTCGCGTCCGAGCGACGTCCGCCGGACGTCGGCCAGGCGGTGAAAGAGGATGTTCAGTTCCTCGCCCGCGCGGGCGGCTTGGCGCTCGGAGTAGACGCCCGCCTCGAGCGGCAACTCGGGCAGCGTGGCGCCGAACGGCTGGCGCGCTTCGTCCTCGGTGAGCGAGCCGAAATACTCGGCGAAGTAGGGGAGCCGGTCGGCGCGGGTGAACAGCACGTACACGGGCAAGTGCGCGCCGGTGGCCGCCGCCAGTTCTCGAAGGCGCGCCTGCCACTCGCGCGCATCCTGTTCGACTCTGGCCGCCGCGCCCGGTGTGAGAAACCGCTCGAGGTCCACGCACAACAGAGCGGCGCGGGGCGCCTGGGTCCCGCCCGCCCAAGCGCGCCACGTTCGACCCTTGCGAATCGCGCGGCAGAAGCCCTGCCAGCGGCCCGGATCCGCGGCGGTCGCGCCGCCCGCTTCGATCCATCCGGTGCGGCGCGCCACCCACACGTTCAGATCCGCCGTCGGCGCCACGCGGCCGTCCTGAAAGACGGCGCCGCTCAGCAGTTCCGCGTCGAGCGCGGAGTTCATGACGGTGCTCGTCTTGGCCGATCCCGATCCACCCAGGATGAACACGGCGGGCAGTCCGAGGAACTCGCCCTGGCGGGGATCCTTCCCGGTCCATCGCCGCCGCGCTTCCCACAGCGGATCGCCGCCGGTGGCGCCCGGCGCGCGCGGAGTCTGGCGCCGCGCTTCGAACGCCGCCAGCAGGCCTGCTCCGATCGCCGCGCAGAACATGCGAACGATCCACGCCAGATCGCCCGGCAGCCCGAGCAGGTGGGTGATGACCCATCCCATGCCGAATCCGGCGGCCGTGGCGATCGGCCAGCGGAACTGGTTCCACCAGAGCCCGTTCATAGTTCGGCGAGCCTCCCCACGGCCGAGCGCAGCAACAGCCAATAGACGGCGTACAGCACCACCGCCAACCCGCAGGAAGCCACGGCGGCGATGCCCCAGCGGTCCCGCCCGGCGGCGGCTCCCGGAGCGCCGGCGGCTGGACGGGCGTTGGGCGCGAGTCCCGCGGCCGTCTGGCGGATGCGCTGGATCTTCTCCTCCGACTTGTCCGCCCAGATCTTCGCCTCGCCGCGCCCGATCACGCTGTACTTGCCGAGGAACCCCAGCCGCAGACAGAGGCAGAACACTTCCAGCAGGTCGGCCGCGCCCGGCGTGTCGGGGCGCGAAAGCACTTCCTTCAACTCGTCGAAGAAGATCTCGCCGGCGGTCTGGCGGCCGAACAGTTGCTCTTGCAGCGGCTTGCGCACCCAATCGCCGAACACCGGATTGCGCAGATTGAGCACCGACTCGCCCAGGAACGCCACGTAGGCGAACGCCGCCAGGCGGGTGTCCGCGCCGGCGTAGCCGAGGTTCTTCGCCTGCTGATCGGCTTCGCGCAATGCCTGCAACACCTGCCCGCGGAACGTCTCCGCGTTGGTGACGGGCTGGCGCCCGGCGCGCAACCGGACCAGCACCGTGAACAACTCCTGAAAGGCCGTCGCCAGATTCTCTGTCATGCGATCTCTTCAATCGCACTGCGAGGATTGGCGCCGGAATGGCTCAGCGATCCGGCGGCGCCTCGAGCAGGATCGCCACTTCGATCTCCGCTTCTCCGAATTCGCCGGGCACGTAGATGCCGAAAAGCCCCGTTTTGACCAGATGCTCCCAGCACGGACCCGCCTGGTCGATCTCGAAGTACTGGCGGTCGATGCGCGGCGAGATCGCCGAGGGCGGAGTGGTGGTGTGCCGCAGCCGCAGTCCCGGCAGCGCGCGATCCACCAGCTTGGGGACGAACTCGCGCGAGCAGAACTTCACCAGCCGGGGCACGGCGTCGATCAGCGCGGCGTCGCCGATCGGCGAACGCATCGAAAGGTACCATCGCGAGCGGACCACCCAACGCGAATCGGCGACTTCGCCTTCGTGGAAGTACTTTCCCGCCGCCCGCAAGACGGGACTGGCGCAGTTGCTGGGCGCCACCAGATTCAAATGCTCGCGGATGTGGGAGAACAGCCGCGCGAAGACCGGAGCCGGCTCGTCGTGATCGTACAGCGGCAGGTCCGATGGGTGCGCGTCCAGTCCGAACGTGCACAGCGCGCCGGCCAGCCGGGCCAGATCGCGGTACAAGCGCTCCGGGTGGGCCAAGGCGCCTCTCCGGTGCCTCCGCAGGCTCGCCAGTCCCGAATTCACCGTGTGCAGGAACCACGCCTGTCCGATGCCTTGCGCCGAGTAGCCGCTCGCACCGGGCGTGAGGTCGCGCGGATGCGGCGCCGCCTGCGCGGTGGATTCCATCAGTTCGATCAACGCGTCCAAAGCGCGGGGCAGCGCCGGCGCGGCGGATAGGCGCAGGCACGGTCCGTGGAAGGCGCCGTCGATCTCGAAGCCGCCGCCGGGTTTGCGGCGCGCGCGAAGAACGGGGAATCCGGCGGCGCCGGCCACTTCGCCCGCGCGAGCCCAGCGCAGATTCTGCCGCGCCGTGGCCACCCACTGCTCGTCGACGCCAGAGATCAGGTCGGGCGTGAGCGTGTCCGAACGGGTGAACCGC
Source organism: Acidobacteriota bacterium (assembly GCA_005808475.1). Classification (GTDB taxonomy): domain Bacteria; phylum Acidobacteriota; class Terriglobia; order Bryobacterales; family Bryobacteraceae; genus SYLY01. Next base: position 51,108 of record SYLY01000075.1, on the reverse strand, counting down.
GGCGGACCGGCGGCGAGCCAGATCACCGCGTCGTGCTCGCCCGGACGGATCAGATCGTCCAGCGCGCGTGGGGCCGGCAGCGAGTCCGCCTCCGGGCATTGAAACGGCAGGGAGTCCGCCCACATTCCCACCGCGCGGCGAACGCTCAGCGTTCCGTCGAGCAGAGCGGCCTCGTCCACCGCCAACTCCAGCAGGCCGTATGAAGCGAATTCCAATGCCTCGGCCCGCGCCTGGAGCAACGTCTCGAAATAGAGGCTCTGCATCTGGAAATGCTGCGGGCCCAGGTGCATTCCCTCCGACCAGACCGGTTTGCCCGTTTTCGTCATCGTTTGCTCCGCTTGGTATGATCCGAAGTGTCCATGGTGCTCGACGGCAGATACGAGATCCTTGCCACGCTGAAAAGCCGGGCGGGCGCGCTGTTCCACGCTCTCGACCGCGAATCGGGCCGTCCGGTGCTGATCCGGTTTCTCGCGCCGGGGGACTTGCCGCCCGCCATGGCAACCGCCGGCTTGCTTCGCGTCAACGACGTTCCGGCGGCGATGATCACCGAGGATTCGCCTTCCTGGCGCGATTGGGATCCCGCGCCCGTGTTGCCGGCCGCCGGCGAGTTCACCAGCCTTTTCGACCAGATTGTTCCGGCCGCCGCGCCGCGCCGCGCTCCCGCTCCTCCGCCGGTTCCCACTCCTCCGGCGCCGCCCGCTCCTCCGCCGGTTTCCTCCGAGCCAGGCGACTTCACGAGGTTTTTCCAACAGCCGATGGCCGCCAATCCGCACGCGCTGCCCGCCAGCGTCCCCACGGCCGGGATGGAGGCGCCATCCGGGAAGCCGTTCTCCGAACCGGGCGAGTTCACCCGGTTCTTCGTGGGAACCGGGGCGCCCTCCAGTCCGCCGGCGGCTTCGGGTGAAGCGACGGGTATCTTCGGCGCCGCCGCGCCTGCCAACCTCCCCGCGCAGGGCTCCCCCGAATCGAGCGAGTACTCGCGGTTTCTGAGACCCGCGGCCGCCCAGGGGCCCGAACGGCCCACTCCCCCGCCGGCTCCCGCGCCTTCGCCCGCGTCCACGCTACCGGCGTGGCTCACCGTGCTGCTGGCCGCGGCTGCGGTGGGTCTGATCATTCTCGTCATCGTCAAGCTCGCCCGTTGAACCGTCACCGGTTGGGATCCTCGAACACGACGATCAACTCCACCTTCGGTTTCGGCAGGTCGCCCGGGATGTACACCGCCAGGGTGCGCGACCGCGCCACGGCCTCCCAAGCCAATCCGGCGGGGCTGATCTTGAAGTACTGATGCCGCAGCTTCACCGGGATGGCCACTGGCGGCCGCGGCTCGTGGATCAGCGACGCGCCGGGCAGCGCCTGCCGCACCAGATGTTCGATGTGCTGCGCCGAACAGACCTTCACCAGTTGCGGGACCCTCTCGATCAGCTCCTGCGCGTCCGTTTCGGCTTCGATTCCCAGATAGAAGCGCGTTCCGTGGAACAGCTTCTCGTCGTCGATCGCCGCGCCGTGGATGGACGGCTGCATGATCCGCAAGGCGATCGACACGAAGTTGGCTGGAACCACGGTGGCCAGCAGGTCTCGCACCAAGGCGTCCAGGGCGCCGAACGATTCGCCGAGCCTGTCGTGATCGTAGTCCGGTAGATCGCGCTGGGTGTGGCGGGTGGAGAACGTCAGCAGCGCGCCGGCGAGTTCGATCATCTCCGCGAACACTTCCTCCGGGTGCGCGTCCGCGGTTTCCACCAGATGCCGCAGCACCGGATAGCTGGAGTGCGCCGTATGGAGCAGCCAAAACTGAGCGATGTCTCCCGCCGTGAACTCCGCGAGATTGAGGTTTTTCTGCCGGCGCACGCCCGCCAGCGACGCCGCGCGCACCTGAAGATCCTCCACCAGACGCCGGCCGATGGCGCGCAGCCGCTCGCTCGCCGAGATCCGGAGGACCGGAGGCGCGAAAGCGGGATCGGTGTAGTACCGGCCGGTCTCGTTGCGCCGCAGACGGAGCGCGGCCAGGCAGGCGTAGCCTTCGCGGTGCTCGCCTTCGAACAGCAGGCGCAGGTTCGCCGACGCCACCTGCAGCGGCCGCACGACGCCGGGAGCCGTATCGTCCGGCATCGACGACGAGACCGCGACGTAGCGCGAACGCCCGCCGGGCTCGATGGAGACGTTGCGCTCGAACATCCGCTCCTCGGGAACGCAGACGAAGACGTCCAGACTGTCTTCGCCGGCCGGGAAGTAGCCTTCGATCGCTCTCGCCGGGGGTAGCGGTCCGTTGGATGGCGCGTCCACCGGCAGGCCGTCGGGGAGAATGCCACGAGCTTCCACCAGTTGGACCCGGCCGGCCGCCAACTGCCCTTCGTCCACCGTCAGCCGCAGCCAGCCGTGCGCGTGGGCGTGGAACGCGGCGCGTTCGAAGCTGATGCGCCGCTCGAGGTACCGGTCGTTCGCCTGCAGATGCTGCGGCGTCAGGAAGCATCCCTTCAACCACAGCACGGGCCGGAGGCCTGGCGTCTCCACCGGCGCGCGGTTCGGATTCGGCATTCGAGAGTACTAGCGAGAACCGGGGGAGAAACGACTCGCGCCGTCCGTCATTTGACAGTGCAAGCCGATAGCACCGGGCCGAGCGAGGTTCGTTGACCGGCCCACGTCTTCTCCGTCATGCCGCCGGCGCGGTGCAGGGCTTCGGAACTCTCCATGGTCCGCCGGGCCAGCTGGCACGCCCGGTCTCGTTGGCCCGCGCGCGCGAGGATGCCAGCTAAGGTCGATTGCGTGACCTCGACATTCTCATCGGCCAGATTCGAGTCCGGTTGGGCCGCGCGCGCCTCCTTTCGGGCTTCGAGCACTGTCTGCTGTTCGCGGATCGAATCCTCGAAGCGGCCGAGGACCGCCAGACTTTCGGCGAGCGCCTGCCGTTTGTTCCAGTAAGAGCGGCGGAGCGCCTGGTTCTCCGTGTCGAGAGCGACCAGCCGTTCCGCGGTCCGCAGACTGTCCATGGTGCTGTCCAGCATTTGCCCGGGTTGGCCGAGTTCGCCGTACGAGTACGCCATCTGGTAGCTCATGTCCATCGAGGCGTAAAGCAGTTCGGGATGGTTGGGGTTGCGAACGGCGGCCTTCTGGAGCAGGGAGTGCGCCTCCTGGTAGGAGGCGAGCGCCCCCTCGAACCGGCTCAGTCCGTACAGGGCGTTGCCGCGCCGCTTCAGCAGCGCCACGCGCCGCAGGACGGCATCGGCCGCGCCCTCCGGGGGCGGCGGTCCCGCCGCGAGCCGGTCGAGGGCCGCCTGGGCGATCCGTTCCTCCCCGGCGAAATCGCGGTCGAACTCGGCGAGGTCGGCGTCCTGAATCGCCAGCACCGCGGAGACATCCGCCCAACGCGGCGACGAGGGGTCCTTCGAAGCCTCGAGGTCGCGCCGCGCCTGTTCGATCGCGGGCCGCGCCGCCTTGGTGTTTCTCCGATTCCAGTTTTGCAGCTTGGCGCTCAGCAACGAGTTCGCCGCCCGCTGAATCAACGCCGAGCGATGACCGGGTTCGGCGGCGAGGATGCCGTCGACGATCCGCCTCGCCTTGGCGAGGTTCTCCGCCGCGGCCTGCGTGCCCCCCATGCTGGACGACCCCGAGATTCCCTGTATCTCCGCCAGCCGGTTGTATCCGGTGGCCGCTTCCAACCGGAGTTCGACGCTTGCGCCGGAGAGCGCCGCCAGCCGGTCCAACCGGGCCTGCGCTTCTCCGGCCATCCGCGCCCGCAGGGCGGTGGACCCCGGAAGTTCGTTGACGCGGTCGTACAGATCGAACAGCAGGTAGTTCGCCATGGAGCGGGCTTCTTCCAGCCGCTCCGCGCCCTGAATGCGCTCCCGCCAGGCATAGGCGCCGGTTCCGGCCAGGAGTGCGCACGCCACGGCGGACGCCGCCACCGCCTTCGCGTTCCGGGACACGAACTTTCCCAAGCGGTAGGCGAATCCGGGCTCGTGGGCTTCCACCGGCTCGCCCGCCAGATAGCGCCGCAGATCCGCGGCCAACTCCTCCACGGTCAGGTATCGTTGCGTGGTTTCGACCGCCAGAGCCTTGGCGCAAATGGACCGGAGATCGCCCCGCAGCCGCGCCAGCAGACGGTTCTCCGGCATGCCGCGATTCGCGGCGGCGTCCGGGCCCAGTTCGGACCCCAGCGGCGCGGGCGCGCGGTTCTCCGCCAACCGCAGGAAATCGGCCAGCGGCGAACCGCCGCTTTCCCCGAACGGCCCCACGCCCGCCAGCAGTTCGTACAAAACCACGCCGAGCGAGTAGATGTCGCTCTGCGTGCCCACGTTCCGCTGACGCATCTGCTCGGGACTGGCGTAGCGCGGAGTCATCAATGCCGCGCCGGTCATCGTAACTCCGCGGCCGGCGCCGGACAACAGCTTGGCCGCTCCGAAATCGAGCAGGCGGGCCTGCCCTTCCTTGTCGACGAGGATGTTCGACGGCTTCAGGTCTCGATGCAGCACCAGCCGGGAGTGGGCGTGCGACACCGCGCCGCAGACCTGCTGGAACAGCCGTACGCGGTCTTCGAGGCCCAGCCGGCGCGAATCGCACCAATGGTCCAGTGGCTCGCCATCGACGTACTCCATCACCAGGTACGGCGACCCGTCCTCGCCGACTCCGCCATCGAGCATCCCGGTGATATTCGGGTGGCTGAGCTCCGCCAGGATCTGCCGTTCGGCGAGAAACCGCTGATGGAAGGAGTCGTCCGCCAAGTGAGCCGCCAACACCTTCAACGCGACTTCCCGCTCGTACTGGCCGTCGTCGCGTCTTGCCAGGAACACCGAACCCATGCCGCCGCGGCCGAGCAGACGCCCGGTGATCCAGGGTCCATAACGGCGGGCGGGCTGGATGTGCCGGGCCTCGGTCGCAACGGACGGAGCGGGCGCCGCGCCGTCGCCGGCATCGTGGGCGGCGAGCATGCGGCGAAGCTCCTCCTCGAGCGCCGGACCGGTTTCCGACGCCCTGCGGAGAACGGGCGCGCGTTGCGCCGGGGCCAACCCGGACGCCTCTTCGAAGAAGACTTCGAGTTGCGCGAACCACTCCGGCTTCACCTGCCCATCCTACCGTCCCTTGAAGTCTCGAACCGCGAACTCGTCTCCGCCAGGAATGGTGAACCCGAACTGGCCGCCCTCGGTCTGATCCGGCGGGAGTTCCGTTTCGATCACGCTGCCTCCGATCGTGTGAGCGGCCTTGGCGCCCGCGATCGCGATGCGGACGGCGACGCCCTCTTTGAGGTTGGCGTCCACCGGCGTCTCCGCCACCGTCCTCTGCTTGCCGTTGGTGACGGCGATCTGGACGAACTTGCGCCGTTCGAGCTTGAAGAGCATGTAGTTTTTGGCGTCGCGGGAGATCATCCATTGGAGCCGCCTGCCGTCGGGCAGCGCCGCCTGGAAGGAGACCGGAGATCCCGGCTTCACGGCCCCCATCGGGGCGAAACCTCCGCCGCGCCGCCGCATCCACCCGTTCGATTCGCGCCAGCCGGGCATCTCGGGCTTGGGCGGTTCGGCGGCGGTGGGCGCGGGCCGCGCTGGAGCGGACTCCGGCTCACGCCGGGCGGCTGCCGCCAGTTGCAACGACGCGGTGATGGTCTTTCCCGCGGCGATAGTGACGCGCGTTTCCGACGCGGAATGTCCCGGCGCCGACGCGCTTACCGTGTACGCGCCTTCCGGGAGCGTCACCGGAGGCGTCACCGCGCGGAACGAAGTCTCGCCGTCGCGCTTCACCGAGATCGCCGCGCCGGCCGGTTGCACGTCCACCGCGAGCGTTCCCGTGGCGGGAATCAGCGCCAACTCGGCGGCGCCGATGGCCAACGGTTCGCCCGCGCGCGCGTTTCGGGTGACCGCCTTGGAGCGTGCGTTGCCTTTCCGGAGTTCGAACGTGTGATCTCCCGGCCGAAGCGTGGCCTGCACCGATCCGTCCGCGGCTACGTCGCGCGCGGATCCGTCGATGTACAACTGCGAACCCGCCGGCAGTCCGCGCGCCGAGAACGAAGCCTCCAGCGGCCGGAGGTTCACTTTCACCATCGCGTCCTCGCCCGCCTTCACGGTGACCGTCACGGGCTCGAGCGGCTCATAGCCGTCTTTCTTCACCACCACCTTGTGGGACCCGGGCGGAATGCGGGGAAGGGCGGTTCCGTTCTTGACCGCGAACGGAATGTCGTAGCTGTCGATCCTGACCCGAACATCGTCGACGTTGCTCGAGACGACGATCGTGCCGAAGTCCGGCTTGCCGCGGCGGAGCACGAAGATCTGCAGGCCGCCCGCCGTCAGCGGAGGCAGGCGGATCGACCGCGGCTCCTCGCCCTGACGCCGGATTTCAATCTCGTGCGCGTCCAGGCCGGCGGCCGTCTCGATCCCTGCCTTGCCGTCGAGCCACGGTTCGTCGCCCGCCGGGGCATGGACCAGCAGCCGCCCCGCGGTCCGGTCGATCAGGAGCAGCCGCGGCCCATTGGAAACCGGAGCCTTCTGAATGGTCACCGCTCCATCCGCGCCGACCTGAAACGATGCCGCAGCGGTCGATTGCTGAGCCGTCACTTCCACGGCGTATACGCCTGGAACGGCCTGTTCGGGAGCGGCCGCGCCATTCACGGTGATCTTGGCGCCATCGATCTCGTTGACCACCGCCAGCGCCGGCATCACTGGGGGCGGCGGAGGCGCGACAGGCTCGACACCGGCTGGCGGCGTGTCCGGCGTGGCGGGTGTTTGAATGGCCGCTTCCGGGGCGTGACGGCTTCTGAAGAACTGGATGCCCCCACCGATCAGCGCCAGACAAACGGCGGCCGCGCCCACGGCGGCCAGGCTCCCGCGCGGCTTGGGAACGGGACGTGACGCGGGCGCCGGCGCGGGTGGCGGCGCGGGTTGCGCCACCAGGGCTTGTGGCACGGGCGGAGGCGTTGCGGCCGCGGGCTCCGCGGCCGGTTCCTCTTTCTTTCGCGCCTTGCGGTTCTGCTCCTCCAGAGCAGAGCTCAGATTCGCGGCCAGTTGGGACAGGCGGCCCTCTCCGGGGAACCGGACCAGCGCCGTTCGGCAGACCTCGAGGGCGCCAGCGAGGTTCCTCTCGTTGAACAGGCGGCGCGCCTCCGCCATCACTTCCGACACCGCGCGTTCCCGCTGCCGGTCGGCCAGGATCGCGCGAACGCCGCGGACCAGCGCGTGATCGGGATCGCACTCGGCCGCTTCGGCTAGCAGCGCCTCGGCTTCCGCGTCGCGATCGCCCGCTTCCATCGCGGTACGCGCCTGCTCTGCCAGGGTCCGGGCGAGCAGGGGCTTGGCAACGGGATGGCGTTCGTCCTCGGCGAGGGCCTTGCGGAGTGTCTCCACGGCGGCGGCCGGTTCGCCGCGCTCGAGTTGGGCACGCGCATCCTCCACCATGGCGGCGGCCAGAAACCCGCGCTCGTGGCGAATCTCGGCGGTACGGCCGATCTCTTCGATCTCGGGGTCGCCCGGGAACTCCGACAGCGCCCTGGCGGCGTCGGCGCAACCGCGCTCGTATTCGCCGCGATCGAGCATGCTCTCCACCCGGGCGATCCAAGCCGCCTTGGCGTCGCATCGTCCCTGCGCCTCGCGCCGTTTGCGGACTCGGTCCTTTTCATATTCGAGGCCCGGATAGGCGCCGTGCACCGGACCCAGCAGTTCCCACTGCTCCAGCGCCTCGGAGAACTTGCCCCGCTCCTCGAACAGGCGCGCCCGCGCCAGGACGGAGTTCACCAGATCGCGCTTGGCGCGGGCGGGTTCGAGCGCGCGCTGGAAGTGGCTTTCCTCCGGATAGCGGCGGGCGGCCTCCTCGAGGATCGCGACGCGGCGGTCGAGATCCGGCTCCGTCCCGGCGCGCCGGTCGGTCTCCGCGATGAACGCGGAGAGGGCCTGCCGCCGCCGTTCGTCGATGTCGAATCGCACCGACTGGAACAGCGCGTGATTGGGGTACTTCGACAGGTAGAGATTGCACAGGCCGGAGGCCTCGTCGAACTTGCCGGCTTCCAGCATGGCGCGCGCCTGTTCGTATGCGTTGCGGAGGGCCTCGTGCTCGGAGCGGACCGTCACGAACAGGTTGCGCACGGAGGCGACCTTCGACGCGTCGGTCTCCGGGGTGAACCGGTCGATGTCCATCCATCGCTCGAGGCTGGACATCGCGGAGGTGACCTCGCCGCGATCCCAGGCTCCCCGCGCCTCTTTCTGGAGCCGCTCCTTCTCGCCGCGCACCTTGTCGAACTCGGCCTCCCGCCGGTCGAGTTCGGAGCGGAGTGCGATCGCGCCCGTGTCGTCCGGTTTCAGTTCCAGCAGGTTTCCGAGCACCGATCGCGCTTGGGCGAACGTGTTGTTGTCGAGGTGGCGCCGCGCCAGTTCGCTCCACTCCTGGGCGGTCCGCGCACGCCGCCGCTTCTCGATCTCGTTCTTCAGCGCCAGCGAATCCGGATTGGCCTCGTCCAGTTCGAGGGCCTCGTGCACCTTTCGCAACGCCAGCGAATACTCCTGCTCGTCGAATAGCCGGCGGGCGTTTTCCAGGTACTGGCGAATGCGCACGCCGCGCTGCGCCTGTTCCACCTGGCGGCGCAGCGACGTGATCTGCTGGTCGACGTTGCCTTCGCCCTCGAGCTCGGCCACGATATCGGTGGCCATCGAATAGTCGCCGCGTTCGAAGGCGCGCATCGCCTTTTCCATCCGCGGCCCCACCTTGGCCGGATCGAACAAGTCGATCGGCTCGCGCCGGGCGGCGCGGTTCAGATAGTCCGCGAACTCGCGCACCGAACCGTAGCGCTGCCAGGGCTGCTTGGCGAGCGCCTTGAAGATCACCCGCGACACGTCGCCGGGAATGCGCGGGTCGATCTCGCTGGGAGGAACCGGCGTGACGGTGCGGATCGCCTGGGCGATCGCCGCGTCGTCCGGGCCGGGGAACGGACGGCGTCCGGTCAGCGCTTCATAGCTCAGCACGCCAGCCGCGAAGATGTCGGACGCCGCCGATGCCGGTTTGCCATCCAGCAACTCCGGCGCCATGTAGGACAGCGTGCCACGAACCGAGGTGTGGGCCGATCCGCCGGCGTGCGCGATGCCGAAGTCGATGAGCTTCACCGAGTCGTCCTCCAGCACAAAGACATTGCTCGGCTTGAGGTCGCGGTGGATCAGCTTGCGCTCGTGCGCGGCCTGCAGGCCGCGGCAGGCTTGCAGGAGGATCGCGATGACGCGATCCGGGGTCAGGCTGTGGCCGTCGCGCCGCAGCAGGTCGCCGAGCGTGGCGCCGCGCAGCAGCGGCATCACGAAGTAGGGGCGGTTCTGCCCCTCGAAGCTCATCTCGCCGATATCGTAGATCTCGGCGATGTTCGGATGGGTGATCGAGGCCTGAATGCCCCACTCGCGGTAGAAAAGGTCCTTGGCGCCTTGATCGCCCACGTCGAGAATGGTCTTGAGCGCGACGTCCCGGTTCATCAGGGTGTCGCGAGCCCGGAAGATCACTCCCATGCCGCCCAGGCCCAGAGTGTCCTTCAGTCGATAGCGGGAAGTCTCAGCCATGCAAAGGTACTAGCGTGAATCGTCCGGGAAATGAATCGCCGGAGGCAAAGCCGCTTCCGGCGGGGTGCGATATACGGGCACTACCCTCGTAGAGGGGGACACGTATGGAGAGTGGCCAGATCACCGTCCTATTGCGCGAGTGGCAAGTGGGCACGCCGGAGGCATTCGAGCACCTGGTGCAGGCCGCGTACCCCAGCCTGCACTCGATCGCCGAGTCCTACCTGCGCCATGAACGGCCCGGACATACGCTGCAGGCGACCGCGCTGGTCAACGAACTTTACCTGAAGTTGGTCAACCAACGCAAGGCCGAGTGGAAAGACCGCGCCCACTTCTACACATTCGCCGCCAAGCTGATGCGTATGATTCTGATCGACCACTCGCGGGCGAACAAGGCCCGCAAGCGGGGCGGCGACGCCGTGCGAGTTCCGCTCACGCCGGAACTGCCATGGCTCGATGCCACTGAGGAGCGGCTGCTGGATCTGGACGGCGCGTTGCAGGAACTGGAACGGCTGGATCCGAAGAAGGTGCGTCTGGTGGAACTCCGCTACTTCCTGGGTGCGACCGCCGAGGAGACGGCCGGTGTGCTCGGTCTGTCGAAAGCCACCGTCGACCGCGAGATGAAGTTCGTGCGAAGCTGGCTGGGCGCGCGCCTGCGTCCAGTGGAAGCCTAGACCTAGAGGGGGGTCACCCTCCGGCGATCACGTTCGGGCTGCCATCCACCATGTAGCCCATGCCTCCGCAGTGCTCGTCGTCGTCGTGCAGCCGGTGGATCCGCCGCCCGTTCACGATCACCGTGGCGCTGCCGCTGACCGCCCGCCAGGTATTGGAACCGCAACAGGACGAGTGTTCGCCAGTGTCGTCCACGCGAAGCGCGGGCTGGGAGTTGACCACGACGTTCGGCGACCCCGTGGTGGCCGGGCCGGTGGCCGAATGGTAGCAGCACGGCAGTCCGTGCGAGTCCTTCGGGACGTGGGACCGGTCGTTCAGCCGGCTGACGGGCTTCCCCATGCTCATACTGCGCAAGCGGCGGCGAAAACGACTCCGGCACGCCGCGATCTCATTCGTCGGGGAAGCTCTCCGTCCGGACCTCCAATCGAAGCAGCTTCCCCAGCCTCGCCGCAATAGTGCGCAGTCCGTCCCATCGCGAGCAGGCCACCAGCGTCAACAGGCGGCGGCCTCCCTGGCCCGTCGCGGCGATTTCCGAGCGGCCGCCGCCCCGGCCCGGCGTGATCTCCTCGTGCAGCAGCGCCTCCACGCCGGCCCGCGGCAGCACCGTCGAGAGCCAGCCGTTGGCGGCGCCGAACCGGCCGCCGTCCTTCCACACTCGACAGCCTTGGCCGGCGTCCGTTTGACGCGCCGGCGCGGGTAGCAGGCGGTTCCGCTCGTAGGCGCCGTATCCGATACTGGCCTCGCCCGGCGCGATCTCGATGTGGTCGAATCGCCGCGAGTCCACCAGCGACGGATCGGGTTCGCGATCGGCCAGCATCGCATTCGCGTACACCAGAGTGGAGTCCGCCAGATCGGGATGAGCGGCATAGAGCGCATTCCCCTTGGAGCGCGTGCTGTCGGGCAGGAACGAGAACAACTCCACGTCCAACGCGCCGATTCTCCACGCCGCGCACAGGCAGTTGGACGTGTCGCGATTCTCCGGTGGTTCGCCGGCAAGGCCGGTCACCACGGCGGTCGCATGCTCGTGGTTCCGCCGGAATCCGCCGCCTCCGTTGAAGTCCGTCTGGAACGTGCGCGGAGGAAGCTGGCGCGCGTGCGGATCGGGAACGAAGAAGAATCGTGCCCCGTCGAGTCCCAGCGCGCCTGGTACCGGCAGGAAAACGGCGTCCTGAAAGTCGCGCCAACGGCCCACGCCGTACTGGGCGGCGAGGCTGGCCGCCGGAGTCCGCCACGGCAGACCGGACGCTATCGCAGCCTCTTCGAAACGGCGTTGCCGCTCCAGTTCGCCGGGCCGCGAGAGCCTCTCCGCCAGTTCGTCGAGAGTTCGGATCACTTCGCCGCCGGCTTCAGGAAATCGCGGACGCGATCCACCAGCGGCCCCTTCTCGCGCTCCCAACCGTGCCGGATGCAGTCTTTCTGATCCTCGCGCAGCTGCCACGAAAGAGGAGGAGTCGTCTGCTCGCAGCCCGGAAAGCGGACCGAAACCGGCTGCACGTCGACCTTCCCCTTCCATGCATCGCGCAGCAGCGCCAGTTCCTGCGCGCCGCGGTGGATCTGCGCCGCGGTTCGAACCTGGAGGATCGCGTCCACTGGAGCCGCCAACTGATACGACCAGCTCCGGGCGGAGCCGTTGTTCTCCCCCGGCTCCTGAAACGCGTGGAGCGTCAGCACCAGGATCCGCTTCACGGGCGCGGATTCGGGCGACGGGATCGCTTCCCGCAACCACGCCACCAGGCTCGAAACGCCCAGGTTGTCGTAATAGCCGCCATCCACCACGTGGAGCTTTCGCTTCTCGTTGCCATCGACATACGGGCGCGCGGCAGGGCTGACGATGGGGAAGGTCGCCGAAAGCCGCACCGCCGTGGTCACGGGAACGTCGTGCGGACCGTCCAGCAACTGGTCGAGATTGGCGATGCTGCCCGGCGCCGCCGGAAATCGCGTAGTGGAAAACACGAGCGGACTGCCTCGTTCCACGATCGTCGCGTTGAAGATCACCGGAGGCACTTTCCCCGCCGCCGTCTCGCGAGCCCACTCCGACAGCCAAACCCGGCGAGGTCCTTGTCCCGACCGTTCGTCGAACGTACGTTCGAGCGCTTGCCCGCGATCCTCGAACCGGTCCCGCGCCCACCACAGAACCGGGACGATGGCGCGTTGCAGATCCGGATTGGTGAGCCCCCACGCCACTTCGTCCAGGCTCGAACCCATCGCGCCTTCCACCGCGGCGTCGAGCGTGGCCGCGTCCGGTTTGTTCGCGCCCGCATAGGAGTTCGCGAAATAGTACGCGCCCACCGATCCGCCGGAGACGCCGCTCACCATGCGGACCCGCCCGCCGAAGCCCTCCACCTCCTTCGCCAGTCCCGTGAGCACCCGCGCCGACCAGCCGGCGGCCTGGATGCCGCCGCCCTCCGCCGCCACCACCACGATCGCTTCTGGATTGTCCGCCAGCATCCGCGCCGGCGACGGGGACTCGTACGAGCGGCGGGCGGCCGGGAAGTAATGATCCGTTTCGAACAGCGCCGCGGACGCCGCGCAGTACAACACGAACAGCGTGAGCACGGGGATGCGGTGGCGGTCGCCGAAAAACGCGAGTGCGGAAAAGCTCCAACTCGCCAGAAGCAGCAGAACCAGGATGTAGGCGAGCGTCGGCGCCATGTGGGTTCTCAGTAGGGCGCCGCCCACCAGATAAAGCGCGAACGTGATGGTGCACATCGTGGCGGCGAACGCGTGGCCGGAGTGCCAGGATACCGCCTTGCCGTTCTCGTAACGGAAGTATCCGCGCCCCAGCCATTCCGGGATGTCCGCGGTGACGCGCGCAAACCAATCCTGGATCGACTTCGCCAAGCCCGTCTCGAGCAGGCGGAGTTGCCTCCGGTACACCCAGTCGAACAGCGGCGTCAGCAGAAACAGATCCGGCAGCAGTCCCACCGCCGGCTTCGGACTCATCGGATCGGCCACCAGCAACTGGAGCGTTCGCGCCGCCGTGGCGATCAGAAAAGCCACGAACACTCCGAGCGCGGCCATTCCGGCGCCGGCGGCGAATCCGCCGGTGCAGCCGGCGGACACTTGCCACAGCAAGGGGAGCATCGCCGCGAATCCGATCCAAGAGACCGGAAAGCTCCGGAACTTGACGAACCACGGCGGATCGTTGCGAAGACGCTCGTCGCCGAACTCGACGATCAGGGTTGCCGCGGTGATCGCCGAGAACGCCGTCAGCGCGGCGAACACACCCACGAAGAACACCTCCCCGGCGGTCAATGCCTGAACGGTGTTCTCGAGCAACGCCCGCGCGGCGGTCCCGGCGATATAGGGGAGTCCGGCGAGCAGAGCCAGGATCGTGACGGGAACTCGAAAAACGTGCAGGAACGTAAAACAGTGGATGACGCGTCGAATCAGGTTGAGCAAGGAGCCTCCTCGGTATTCGATAGTGTCTCCCGTCTGGCGCGACGTTACAATACGGGAGCATGAGATTTCTGCTAACAGCCGCTTTTTGCGCTTCCCTCGCCGCCGAATGGCCGGCTTTTCGCGGCCCCACGTCCGATGGCGTGGGGGCGGACGACCCTCGCCTACCCGATTCGTGGGGCACTGGAGAGAACATCCGTTGGAAAGCGGCTGTTCCGGGGATGGGCTGGTCGTCTCCCATCGTGGCCGGCGGCTTGGTCTTCGTGTCGTCGGTGATCGCGTCGGCGGACCCGGAACCGCCCAAGAAGGGCCTGTACTTCGGCGGCAACCGCACCGCGCCCAGGGACGAGCACCGGGGGATGGTTTACGCGTTCGATCTCGCCATGGGTAAGCCGGCTTGGGAAAACGAAGTGTATCGCGGCGTTCCCGCCATTGCGCGGCATCTGAAGAACTCCTACGCGTCGGAAACCGCAGCCGCGGGCAATGGCCGGGTCCACTTTCTGTTCGGCGGCGCCGGCGTGTTCTCGTACAAGTACGACGGCACGAACCGCTGGAAGCATCCTCTGCCCGCGCAGGAGACGCGCTACGGATGGGGAACCGCGTCTTCGCCGGTGCTGCATGAAGGACGGCTGTACGTGCAGGGCGACAACGATGCCGAGTCATACCTGCTTGCCCTGGATGCCTCCACCGGCAAACGGATCTGGCGCGTCGCGCGGGACGAGAAGAGCAACTGGTCGACGCCGTTCGTTTGGAAAAACGGCAAGCGCACCGAAATCGTGGTGTGCGGAACCAAACGGGTTCGCTCGTACGATCTGGACGGCAAGGTGCTCTGGGAGCTCGGCGGCATGTCGTCCATCGTCATTCCCACGCCGTTCACGCGCCACGGGCTGCTCTACGTCACGTCCGGCTACGTGGGCGACCAGGTGCGTCCGGTCTTCGCGATCAAGCCCGGCGCTGCCGGCGACATCTCGTTGAAAGCGGGCGAGACGTCGAACCAGTTCATCGCGTGGTTCCACCCGCAGGCCGGGCCGTACAACACGACTCCGGTGGTGTACGACGGCATCTACTACACGCTCTTCGACCGCGGCATGCTCACCGCGCACGACGCGCGAACCGGCAAGGAGATCTACGGCAAGGTCCGCTTGGACCCGGAGTCGGCGGCCTTCACCGCTTCCCCCTGGGCCTATAACGGCAAGATCTTCGCGCTGAGCGAGGACGGCGATACCTTTGTCGTGCAGGCCGGACCGGAGTACAAGCTGCTGCGAAAGAACCGGCTGGACGAGATGTGCATGGCGACGCCCGCGATCGTGGACGGCACACTCATCGTGCGCACGGCAGGACATCTCTACCGGATCGGGAAAGGGAAGTGACCATGGCGGAGACGTTTCGCGACGGACTGTTCGAAGGCAAGACGGCGTTCTTCACCGGCGGCACCAGCGGGATCGCGCTGCGGATCGCGCAACGATTCGCCATGCTGGGCGCGCGCGTAGCCTTGAACGGCCGCAAGCCGGACAAGCTGGAACAGGCTCTGGACGGAATTCGCTCGATGGGCGGCGATCCGCTCGGCTTCGCCTGCGATGTCCGCGAGTACGGCGCGATCGCGGAGGCATTGAAGCGCACGCACGAGGCGTGGGGTCCGATCGACTTCCTGTTCTGCGCGGCGGCTGGGAACTTCCCCGCGCCCGTGCTCGGCATGTCGGCGAACGGATTCAAGGCAGTGGTGGACATCGATCTGCTGGGGACGTTCAACACGTGCCGCTCCGCTCACGAGTACCTTCGCAAGCCCGGCGCGTCAATCGTCAATATCAGCGCGAACCACGGGCATCAGCCATATCCGATGCAGGCGCACGTGTGCGCGGCGAAGGCGGGCGTGGACCTGCTGACTCAGACGCTGGCGATGGAGTGGGGACCGCACGGCATTCGCGTGAACGGCATCGCGCCGGGCCCGATCGGCGAGACGGAAGGCATGCGGCGGCTGGCCCCGACGGAGGAAGCCCAGAAGGCGGTGATCCGCCACATTCCGCTCGGACGCATGGGCGCGACGGACGACATCGCGGACATGGCGGTGTTCCTGTGTTCGGACGCGGCGTCGTTCGTTACCGGCGCGATTCTGCGATGCGACGGCGGACAGGCGCTCACCGGTCCTCGCGCGCTATCCGCGATGACCTCGTCCTAAAACAAAGCGGCCCGCGCGGGATGGCGCGGGCCGTGAGAGAGGAACCGTTCCTTAGACTTAGAACTGCAGCCGCAAAGCCAACTGCAACTGCCGCGGATTGCCGGCGGTGGAGGTGATCGTGCCCGCCGGGCCGGTGCCGATGGTCGCGTTCGGCTGGCCGAACTGCGGGTGGTTGAACAGGTTGAAAGCCTCCGCGCGGAACTGGAGCTTGACCTTCTCCGTGAGGAAGAAGTCCTTGAACAGCGACGAATCGACGTTCCAACGGCCGGGGCCGTACAGCGTGTTGCGGCCCACGTTGCCGAACGTGAAGATCGCCGGGGTCAGGAAGGCGGTGGGATCGAACCAGCGCTCCAGGGTGCGCTGATCCGACGGGATCTCCGGGTTGCGGAGGTAGTCCGGCCGGCTGCCGCCCGCGCCGCCCGTGTTGGCGCCGGCGTGGCCCAGCGTGAAGGGCAAGCCGGTTTGCATGATCGCAAGTCCGTTCACCTGCCATCCACCGATGATGAGATCCGCGGCGCGGCCCTTCTTCATCCACATCTGGCCCTTGCCGAACGGCAGCCGGTGCGTCACGCTCAGCGTGGCGCGGTGGCGGATGTCGAACGACGAGTTGCCTCTGTCCGCGCGCCGGTTGCGGATGTCCTGCGGCGTGCCCGAGCCTCCACCGAACTCCGTGCCCACGTCGTCGATGCCGTGCGCCCACGTGTAGCCGAACATCAGGTTGGTGTTCGACGACATTCGCTTGATCACTTCCAATTGGCCCGACAGGTAGGAACTCAGACCGTCCGAAACCGCGTAGCTGATATCGGCCAACGCCGGACGCACTCCGAAGAACGGCCGCCGGCTGTTGACCGCGCCCGGGCCCGGTACCGCCTGGTTCAGATTCAGCGAGGTTCCCAGGCGGCGTCCCAGGTTGCCAACCATCGAGGCTTTCACCAGCACGCCGATCGACGCCAGTTCGTGCTGCACGCCGAGATTGAACTGCTGCGCGTAGGAACTCTTGTAGCCCGGGAAAACGCCGACCACGCCGCCGGTGGGCGACTTCGGCGAGTCGAAGTTGATGGTCGGCGGCGGCGCGAATCCCTGGCTCATGCGGGTGCCCAGGGTCACGTCGTTGTTGGCTTGCGTGATGATCGGACCGAAGGGAATGTGCCGCTGCAACCGGAGCATCGCTCCGCCGTTTCCGTTCGGATTGTAGAACAGGCCGAATCCGCCGCGAACCACCGTATGCTGCGCTACCTGATAGGCGAAGCCGAACCGCGGCGCCCAGTTGCTGAAATCGCGCTTGACGCCCGCGCGGCTATCCACGCCGTCGCGCCCCGCCACTTTCACCGTCGCCGTGGCGGCGTCGAAGTTCGCCCAGCGGTTGGCGACCTCGCTGTACGGGCTGTAGTAATCCCAGCGCATGCCGAGGTTCAGCGTCAGCTTGCGGCTCACCCGCCAGTCGTCGGCGGCGTAGAAGCCCCACTCGATGCCCCGCGCGCCCACCCAGGCGAGCGTGAAGTCCTGCTCGATGAAGCTGGCGTGGCCCAGGAGGAAGCTGGCCAGTTCGTTGCCGTTGGCCGCGCCGGAGCCGATCTCCGTGGTGAAGCCACGCGAGAAGTTGAATCGTCCGTTTCCGCGATTGGTCTGGTATTCGGTGATCTGCCGGCGGCGGAAATCCCCGCCGAACTTGATGGTGTGCGCGCCCTGAGTCAAGGTGGAATTGGCGATGTACTGGAACGTGTTGGAGCGCCGGAAAATTGGCAGCGACCGCGAGTGGCCCACGCCGGTGTACTGTCCGAGATTGATGATGGGAAGCACCGTGTGCAGCGGGTGCGAATTGGCGTTCGGGATTCCGACGAGATTGCCCAGGTTCGGGCCGCCCGCTTCGTAGCCCTCGCCCGTGTAGTTCAGCACGAAACGGTTGAAGCCGGCGCGGAAATCGCTGACCAGCCGCGGCGTGAACACCTTGGTGTAGCTGAGCACCATGTGCTGCACGGGGTTGAACGCCGGGCCGGCGAACGAGTCCTCGTTGCCGACGCCCACCGGCTTCGGCAGTCCGTCGATCTGCGCGAGCGGAAACGTGTGCGGTGCGGTCGTCGTGGTGTGCTGAATGGACCAGCGGAAGAAGATATTGTCGTTCGGCGTGATCTGGTGATCCACGCGCGCGTCGCCCTGATCCCAGTTCTGCACCAGATTCAGATTGGCCAGGTAGTTGTTGACGCGCCCGCCGCTGGTGGGCAGCGGGAACGCCTGAAGCAGCCGGGTGGCTGGAAGATCCCATCGGCTGCGCGGGATCGTGTTGCCGGGGAACTGCGTGCGGCGGATGCCGGTGGCGGCGGTGGGATCGTTGCGCACGGCCAGCGGGTCGAAGACGCCGCCGGGTTCGTCGCTGAAGTCGCCACCGCGGATCTTGGTGGTGGCCACCGAGCGCAGCGACGAAGCGACCGTGTTGCGGCGGTAGCCCTCCCAGTCGACGAAGAAGAAGGTGCGATTCTTGCCGTTGTACAGCTTAGGCAGGTAGACCGGTCCGCCGAGCGAGAATCCGTACTGGTTGTAGCGGAACGGCGGGAACGTGGTGCCGCGCCGGTTGAAGAAGCTGCGGGCGTCCATGCCGGAATTGCGGAGAAACTCGAACGCGCTTCCATGGAGCTGGTTTGTGCCGCTCTTGGTCACCACGTCCACCACGGCGCCGGAGTTGCGGCCGACGTCGGCGGAGTACATGTTGGTCTGGACCTTGAACTCCCGGATCGCCTCGATGGCGGGCCGGAGCACGATCAACTGGATGAGCCGCTCGTTGTTGTCCACGCCGTCATAAAGGAAGTTGTTGGAGCCCTCGCGATTGCCGTTGGAGAAGATCTCCGTTCCGGGACGCCGGTTGTCCGGCCGCGAGCCGCTCTGGATGGTTCCGCCGACCGAGTAGCCGGCTCCATTCACGCCGGGCGTCAGGATCGCGAGTTGGACGAAGTTGCGGCCATTGAGCGGCAGTTCGCTGACGAACTGCTGACTGATGACCGAGCCGACCGACGACGACTGGCTCTCGAGCAGCGGCGGAGCGGCGGTCACCTCGACGGTTTCGCTCACCTGTCCGACCTGGAGCTGGATGTCGAGCCGGAGCCGCTGGTTGATCTGCAGCGTGACCTCGTTCTGGACGGTCTTCCGGAACCCGCTCGCTTCCGCCGAAACCGTGTAGGTTCCGGGCGGGAGCAGCGTCACGATGTACTCTCCGTTGTCGCTGGACGTGGTTTCGCGCGTGACGCCCGTGGCGGGATTGGTTGCGGAAATCTTGGCGTTACCGACGACCGCGCCGGTGGAGTCCGAGACGGCGCCGATCAGTTCTCCGGTGGAAACCTGGGCTGGCGCGACGATGGCGGCTGCCAGGAAGGCGGCCAAGGCATACGATGACTGTTTTCGATTCATGGAACGTTCACCCCGAGGCGGAACTTTTTTTGATTCTACAGCACTGGCTGCGGCGCCGTGAGTCTGGCGCTCGTACCGCTAGGTGAAGAAGAGGCCGCGCCCAATCGGGCAGGGCTTCGGCGACGAAATCGGGCTCGCGCCGAACGAAGCTGGCGACCAATCGATGATCGCGATTCAGCTCCGTGTTGTCATAAAGCCAAAGCTGGTCCACCAGTGGCCGAGCCGGAGAATCTCGACACGATCTTCGCGGCGGGAACATCGTGGCCCCCCTGTTCGACTCGAAGGCCGACGCGCGCCACGTTGAGCAGTGGATGGTCCGTGCAGATGAAGAACAGAATGACTTCATAGCCCGAGTCCTTCAGAAGGCGCAGGAATCCGAGCCAATGGTTCGTACGGCTGAAAACGGTCTCGAACGCGAAGTCCTCACGGCGGCGAACCAACTCTCTTCGAAGCTCCTCCGCTCTTTGGGCGGCTGCCAAGCCGGCGTGAGCGTCCGACGGCGCCGGCGGACCCTCGGACGATGCCGCCATTTCGATCTTCAACTCATCGGCGTTGACGAACTTCGGAAACAATTCACGGAGGTGTGACCTGTAGAAGCTCGTCTTGCCGGATCCGTTCGGTCCCGCCAAGACGGCCACCCTCGGAATCATCGAGGGGTTCGGGCCCTGCCTGTCGGCTTCACGCGCGACGGCTCTCTTGCGGCAGGGGATCTTGCGCGGAATGGGATTTCTTACGAGGCCGCCCGACTCGCTCCAGCTTTCCGTCGTGCAACCTGAGGGTGCGTCGTTCCCCGTCGGGCGCAGTCTCCACCACCGTCCCTGAGGCTCTATCGTAGCGGACGACCGCCCCGTCCTTGGCGGGCGCATAGTCGCGTGGAGCCGGGTCGGCGCCGCGATCGATCAACTCGCGCCGCCACGCGGAAATCTCGCCGTCCGACATCTCACCGATTGGCTTGCCTCGTCGCTCACGAACAACGAGCGGGTCCTTGATCATTCGTCCCCTGTACGTCAATCGGACGATGTGCCGGCCGCGTAACATTTGCCCTACCACCGCCGTCATTATTCCTTCGCCGCGTCCGGGGCGTCGCGCCGGGAGCCCCATGGTATAGTCTTAAGGATCTACCCGTGCGCCCGTCGCCCATTTCCGCACTCATGGAGGCCGTTTTGCTCTCTTCCCGATACCACGCCCTCGTTCTCGCGACGGCGTTTGCGCTCTCCGCGCAACAGTCCACCGGTAACAGGCTGGTGGACCAGCAGCCCAAGGGTACACTCCAGGTCAACGTCATCGAAGGCGAAGGAGCCAAGAACAACATCCGGTCGCGAACCGCTGCCGCTCCGGTCGTCGAGGTCAAGGATTCCACCGGCAAGGCGGTTGTCGGCGCGGAGGTGGTGTTCCAGCTTCCGATGATGGGCCCGTCCGGCGCGTTCAACGGTTGGCTCAAGAGCCAGACGGTCCGCACCGACGCCCAGGGCAGGGCCTCGGTGACCGGCTACCAGCCGAACGATGAGCAGGGCCGCTTCAATATCAAGGTGACGGCCACGGCCGGCTCCGACATGGGGTCGGTCATCGTGGCTCAGTCCAACATCGCGGGCACGGGCCAAGGCAACGGCACGCCGAGCGCATCCAAGAAAAAGTGGGTCAAGCCGCTGGCCATCGTGGCCGGAGCGGCGATCGCGGGCGGCATTGTCGCGGGCGCCCGGGGCGGCGACACTCCCGCCGCCGCCGCCGCCGCCGTTCCCGTCACGATCACCCCCGGCGCCGTCACCGTCGGCGCGCCCCGCTGAGTTCCGGCGGACGAACGAAAGGCATGATCATGTTTCCGACCAAAATATCCATCGCCACCCTGGCGCTGGCCGGCGTCCTCGGCGCTCAGGACTTCGCCGTCTCTGGACCGGTGTCCGGCGCGGTTTTCGACGAGCAGGCCAAGGCAGTGCGGCAGATCGCCGGCGTGCCCGGAGCCGCGTACCTGCGCGGCTCGCTGGCGGTGGCCGACCAAGGCTCGGTATCGCCGGACGGGCGCTTCGCGGTGCTCGCCGCCGATGGCGAACTGACGCTGCTCGACCTGATCTCCGGCCGTGTTTCGAAGCTGGGCGCGGCGAAGGGCCTCGACGCCATCGCCTGGGGCGCGGACTCGAAATCGGTGGCTGTCGAGGCCGGCCGCGTGGCGCTCTGGACGGGACTCGACGCGCAGCCTGAAGCCGCGCCGCTCGCCGCCTTCGAAGGCGATGCCACGGCGTTGGCGGTATCCGGCCGCTCGGTGGCCGCCGCCGCGAAAGGCGGAGTCTGGCTGCTGACCGCCGATGGATCGCGGCTGATCGCGCCGGTGGAAGATCCCTCAGCGCTGGCGATCGCCGGCGGAACCCTTTATGTCGCCGATCGCGCCCGCAAGGAGATTCTGGCCGTCCGCAACTTCGACGGATCCGCCGAAATCTCGCTGATCGCAAACGAGACCGCCGGCATCGATTCGCCGGCCGCGCTGGCCGTCGAAAGCGGACTGCTGTACGAAGCCGACGCGTCGCGCAAGGTGCTGGTGCTGAACCTCGCCACCGGCGAAGTGGTCCGTCAACTGGACCTGGACTTCGAGCCGGGCCGGCTGGAAGCGTTCGCACGTGGCATGTACCGCATGGATTCGCGCCGCGCGGCGGGCCAACCCGTCCAAATCCTGAAGGCCGGTGCGGAACCGGCCGTTTACTTCGTTCCCGCCGAAGCGTCGCTGGAGGACTAATTCGAGATGCGTATTTCCCAACGCCTGGCCGCCGCCGTACTGAGTTGCTCCGCGACGCTGCTGGCTCAAACCACTCCGGCCAACACCGCCAACTTCGGCATTCGCGTCACGTTGCCCGATAGCTCCAACGACGTCGTGAGCGGCGCCACGGTGAACATGCCGGTGGCGGGAATCGGGCAAGGCCTGTCGGCCTCGATCTCGATCACCAATCGCGGCACGACGCTGCCGCAGGTTAACTTCGTTCAGATCAACGGATCCACCGATTTCACGCTGGTGGGCGCGCCCGAAGGCGTGTTCCAGGTCAATACCAGCGGCGTGTTCGGTTTCCAGGTAGGCTACAAGGCTTCCACCAGCCTGCGCACCAACGCCACGGTGACCGTCAACTACACCGTGGGCACGGCGAACGCGAACGTGACACTGGCCTTCGTGGGTACGGCGCCCGAGTTCACCTATAGCTTCATCCCGCAGGGCGGCAACGCCACCCCGATCGTCGACGGCGGAACCATCGCGTTCCCCAGCACCGCCGTGGACGCGTCCGCCGCCGCCGTGATCGTGCTGAGCAACCGCGGCACCAACCAGGGCGTGTTCAACAGCGCGCTGGTCTCCGGCGACTCCTTCGCCAGCGCCGGTGTTCCGCTGCCGGGAACCACGGTGGACCCGGGCCGGGACGTCCGCTTCACCGTCCAGTACAACCCCAAGACTCTCGATAGCGCGCGTGGCGCGGTGGCGGTGGAAACCGGCGACCGCAAGGTTTCGTTCAACCTCACCGGGTCGAGCACGGGAGCGGCGTTCAGCTACGAGTTGGTCACTTCGAGCGGCGCGGCGCCGCTGCGGCCGAACGCGATCATCGCGCTGCCCGACGCGGTCGTCGGAGGCGACAAGACCAGCGTGGTGGTGCGCTTCAGCAACACGGGAAACGCCGAAGGGCGCGTGGCCGTCATCAACGCGGCCGGGGCGTCGTTCAGCCTGAGCGAGGTTCCGCTGCTGCCGCTGGTGGTGCCCGCCGGGCAGGGCGGAACTTTCGCCGTCAACTTCGGACCCACCGCCCCGGGCCGTCAACTCGGCCGGCTCCGCATCGGGACAGACGACTTCGAACTCTCCGGAAACGGCCTCGGTTCGGTGCTCACCTACACCTATGTGGCGAACAACGTGACCACAACGGTCGCGAGCGGTGGATCGTTGATCTTCACCCCGGCTTCGGTCGGCGCAACCAGCAGCCTGCGATTCGTGGTGACCAACACCGGAACCGCGCCCACCACGGTATCCTCCATCGGTTTGGCGGCCGCCACCACCATCTTCACCCTGGGTGCGCTTCCCGCGCTGCCCGCCACGCTCAACGCCAATCAGAGCGTCGGCGTCGACATCGCGTTCGCGCCGAACGTCGCCGGGACCTCCACGGCTACCTTGCGCGTGGATAACGCGACCTTCACGCTATCCGGAGCCGGCAACGCTCCTCCTCCGCTTCCGCCGCTGCGGTTCGACGGGGCGACCGGAGCCCAGGACGCCCTGCAGCAGCCCGCCGTCGGCCTCCTGCTCGACCGGGCGTATCCGCTCGCCCTCACCGGCGTCGTGACCCTGGCGTTCAACTCCGACGTGTTCGCGAACGATCCCGCCGTGCAGTTTTCCACCGGCGGCCGCACCGTGAACTTCACCATCCCCGCCAACGCTACTCGCGCGATTTTCGCCAACAACGCGAACCAGATGCGCGTGCAGACCGGGAGCGTCGCGGGCACCATCACGCTGACTCCCACCATCCAAACGCAGGACGGCGCCATCGTTCTGACACCCACCACGCCCCCCCAAGCGGTGCTGACCGTGGCCGCGGGCGCGCCGCGCATCCTGAGCGTCGCCCTGAGCGCCAAGACCGCGAACACCATCACCCTGCTGATCTCCGGCTACGCGACCTCCCGCCAACTGACGAGCCTGGGCCTGACCTTCACGCCCACCTCGGGCGAGAATGTTGGAACCACGCAAGTGACCATTCCCGTGGAAAGCGCCTTCCTCGGCTGGTTCAACGGCGCGCAGGCGGCGCAGTTCGGAACGCTGTTCACCGTGACCGTACCGATGACGCTGGCGGGCGATCTCAAGAACGTGACGCAGGTTTCCGACACCATCCAGTCGGTGTCGGTGACGGCCACCAACCGGGTGGGCGCGTCGAACGCGGTCTCGCTCACGCTCCGCTAACGAGCGGCAACTTCCGGAAGTCCTCCCAAACCCGCCATGCGGGTCTGGGAGTTCCCTGCGTGTCGACCAGGCCGGTGTAGGCCCATGTTCGCGCGAAGATGCCGGCGCCGTAGTAGTCGCCATAGTCGCGCGGCACCCAGTTCATTACGTATTGGAAGTCGTGCTCATAGGCGCGGGCCATCAGAAAGGCCATGAAGTCCCGCTGGGCTTCCGGAGAGCCGGGCACCTCGATGCCCTCGGCCTCGAACGATCGCGATGTGTAGCCGGTCTGCTCGATCAGCATCGGGAGCCCGTGCCGCCGGGCGAGCCGCGCGGCTGGATCGAAGAAATCGTCCGGCAGCCGCAGCCCCGGAATCATGAACGGATAGGTGCTCAGCGCCAGGGCATCGGTGAACGGGAGCAGCGCGTCGATGGCTTCGATCAGAGGTTGCATCGATCCCACGCCCTCCCGCGTGACGTAGGAGAACGCGTCCGATCCGAGCCCAAGAAGATTCTCGTACTGAATCGAGAATCCGAAGCGGACGCCGGGGAACTCGGACCGGAGGGTGTCGCGGAGCGTGCGGTAGAGCCGCGTGAACTCCGGCCAGGCGGCGGGCTTCCGGCAGTACAGGAGGTTGACCTCCACGCCCAACGCCACGAACTCCGGCTCGAAGATCCGGATCAGCGTACGGAGGTAATTCGCGGCCGCCCGGACGATATCCGGGTGATCCATCGGATAGGCGTCCCAGCCGGGAGGCAAGGGCTGATTCGCGCCGGCCTCGGTCCATGCGGGCGCGATCCGGTCGTATTCGACGTGATGGATCACGTTGGCGGCCAGGTACATCCGGTGCGATGGCAAATACTTGATCTGCAGCGCCCGGTTGAGGATCAGGTACTCGCGAAGCAAAGGCGGGTAAGCGTCCAGATCGGTGGTCTCCAGCGCCTGGAGCCACGGAAACCCGTCGTTGGGAAAGAACGCCGCGCAGTCGGCGGATTCGGAGAGGAACCGGTAGGCCTCCTCCAATCCGGCAGGCGTCAGTTCGACGGGAAACGGCGTGAAGCCCATGCGAAACCGCCGGGCAGCCGGCGCCTGCCCGTTCGCCACCGGCAAGACCGCCGCGGAGGCGAGAAACTGTCGTCTACTCCAGGCGATCGAACCCATCCGACGTCATGATAGCAGTACCTTACCCCCACTTGCGCTCCGCGCGCGGTTGTGCCAGGATCGAGCCATGCATCTCGTCGCCGCGGCGGCGATCCTGGCCGTGCCACTGTGGGCGCAGACACGGCTCCCCGCCGGCATGACGGAAACTCCGCGCGCGCCCCGCGAGGTGGACACCCGCCAGATCGGCGGCATCGTGAGCGGCCGCCTGATCATGGACCTGCGCACCTCCCGGCTGGGGGTGCTCCGTTGTCCCGCCGGACAAGCCTTCACCGGTACGATCCACCGCTTCGGTAGCGCGCTCGACAATCTGAGCATCGTGTGCGCTCCGGTCCGATGCGCGGGATCCGCCTGCTCCTGGAGCGGCGGCAGGGTGGGCGGAACCGCCGGAACTTCCCAGGGCGGAATCGTCACGGTACGCCAGACCTGCCGGGCCGATTCCGCCGTGAGTGGAATTCGAGCCGCCACCAACTTCGCCGGCGCCTACGCGCTCGACTTCGACCTCGAGTGCGCACCCATGACCGGACGCCCTCCGTCGAGCTTCACCGCCGGCTTCACCATCGTGCCGGTGCGGACCACGGCGCGATACTACGCCAGCCGCTACGACCACACATCCGGCACGACGCTCGCCCCCGCCGACCGGCCGTCCATTACCGCCGCCTGCCGCGACAGCGCGGCCACGGCGCTCTCGTTCGCGATGGGCCGCTACGGCGCCCAGCAGATCCCCGTGGTGCAAGCGATCTCCCTCTACTGCGCAAACGACGCGGATTCCTCCGGCGACCCCGAACTCCGGTCCCTGGCCGAGCAGCTTCGGCGAGACTCCGTACGTTTGAAAGGGATGGCAGATGTCGCGGTGGATCACTTCTACTTCCACTTGATCGACTCGCAGATCTCGACACTCGAGCACATGGCCCGGAATCCGGAAAACGGACTCGGCGTAAACGGGCAGACAATCCTCGCGTTCCTCACCGATCCCGGACTGGCGCTGCGGGCCGCCGCCGAGGGAATCCAGACGTTCGTCACCGACCCCGCGAAGTTCCTCGGCGAGAACGCGACGGCCCTCTTCTCCCGCAGGCCCGGCGGCGAGAGCCTGGGCGCGGTCGCCAAGAAGGCCGCGTTCCGCCTGCGGGCGCTAAACGCGATCCGCGGCGATTTCGGAACCATGGGCTTCACCCTTCGGCCTTCCAAGTTCAATCCCAGCGGAAGCTTGACCAACTGCTTCGCCTGCTCGCTAGCCTACGACAAGACGCGCGCGTCGCGACGCATGTGGACCGCTCCCGACACGCCCATCCTTCAGGAGGATTCCATCGAGATCGCGCTGCGAGCCCGTTTCGGACACCGCGATTTCGGACCGGATGCGGTCCACGGCGCCGACGCCGCGTTGCACCAGCGACTCGGGATTCCCATGCCGACTTCGCGCGAACGGATCGAGGCCCTGATTCGCCACGTGGGCGCCGACGCGCGCGGCATCGTGTTCGTGAGGGAAGGCTTGGCGGACGGACACATCTTCAACGTGCACCACCACGAAGGCAGGGTGGTGTTCTTCGACTCGCAGATCGGCGCGTTCGCGCGGTTCCCACCGAACGCGAAGGTCTACTTCTACCGGACCAACTGATTCAGCGGTCCGGCGAGAGCGACCGCGCCGTGAATCCCAGCAGCGTCGCCGTGACGGTCACCACCACCGGTCCGATGAAGACGCCCAGGACGCCGAACGCCGACATGCCGCCGAGCAGCCCCAGGAACACCAGCAACGGATTCGCGCCCGACCGTCCGCCGACCACCCAGGGCCGCACCACGTTGTCGGTGTTGGCCACCAGCAGCGCGCCCCAGACCACCAGAAACGCGCATTTCCCCCAAGATCCCTGCGCCGCGAGCATCAACGCAACCGGCGCCCACACCAAGCCGGAGCCCACCATGGGAATCACCGACAACACGGCGGTGGCGACTCCCCACATCACCGGCGACGGTACGCCCGCGATCCACATGCCGATCCCCATCAGCAGCCCCTGCGCCGCGCCCACCGCCACTACGCCGTACATGTTCGCCAGGATCGAATCCTCCACTTGACGGACCAGCACTTCGAGGTCCGCGCGCCGCAACGGGATCGTATCGAGCAGGCCTTGGCGAAGGCGGCTCGAGTCGCGGAAGAAGAAGAACAGCGTCACCAGCGCCGCGATCGATTGCAGCAGACCCCGGCCAATCCCGGCTACCAGCGATCGCGCTACGCCCGCCGCCGCGTGGATGGTCTGGGAAAGCTCGCCGGTGAGCCGGTCCTTCCAGTCCTGCGCGGACATCCCCGTGCGCCCGGCCAGCCAATCGATCGGCCGGTCGATCCAGGCGCCGATCGAGGCGGTGTCCGTGGCGCGCGCCTGATCGAAGATCTCGCGAAACTCGGACGCCGCGGCTCCGATCGCGAACCCGATCGGCGCGACGACACATACCGCCACGAACAGCGCCGAAGCCAGCGCGGCCAGACTCGGCCAGCGGATCAGCCGCGACATGCGCGCGTGCAGCGGCTGGAACACAACCGCCAGCACCGTCGCCGCGACGATCGCGAACAGAAACGGCCGCACCACGAGGAACGAAAGATAGACCGCCACCGCGGTTACCGCGGTCAGGATTAGCGAGTGGCCGGACACGCGGTCCGTCCTAGACGAGCACTTCCTTGACCACCCGCGCCGGGAACTGATCGGTGAGCCGCTCCTGCAATCCGTGCCGCTCGTAGACGAGCTGTCTGTGATTCATGCCGAGAAGGTGGAGAATCGTGGCGTGGAAATCGTGAACCGATACGCGGTTCTCGACTGCCTTGTGCCCGAACTCGTCGGTGGCGCCGTAGACGGTTCCGCCCTTCACGCCCGCGCCCGCCAGCCACACGGTGAACCCGGACGGACCGTGATCTCGTCCCGCGGCTTCCTTGTTGCCGGGCTCGGCCTGCGAGATGGGTAGGCGGCCGAACTCGCCGCCCCAAACCAGCAGCGTGGAATCGAACAGGCCGCGTTGTTTCAGATCCTTCAGCAGCGCGATCACCGGTTTGTCCGTCTTGGTGGTGGCGTAGCGCAACGACGTCTCGAGGTTCGAGTGGTTGTCCCAGATCTGGCCTTCGATGTAGAGCTGCACGAAGCGGACTCCGCGCTCGATCAGGCGCCGCGCCATCAGGCAACGCTTGCCGTAGGTGAGCGTGGCGGGATCGTTCAGTCCGTATGCCTCGCGCACCGATTCCGGCTCCTGATTCACGTCGAGCGCGTCGCTGGCCGCGATCTGCATCCGCGCGGCGAGTTCGTAGCTGGCGATCCGTCCGTCGAGATCGGGCTGATTCGGCCGCTCCACGCGGTGCATTTCGTCGAGCTGCCGGAGAAGCTTGCGCTGCGCGTCCACCAGCGGCGCCGAAAGTTCCGCGCGCGGTTGCAGGTTCAACACCGGTGGACCCTCGGTGCGGAATCGCGTGCCCTGATACATCGGCGGCAGGTACGCCGACTGCCAATTGGAGATGCCGTTGATCGGCAGCCCCTTCGGATCGTCCAGCACCACGTACGCCGGCAGGTTCCGATTCTCCGATCCCAGACCGTAGGCGACCCACGATCCCATGGTGGGCCGCGCCGGAACGATGCGTCCGCTCTGCATCAGGAACAGCGCCGGCTCGTGGTTGGAGTGTTCGCCGTACATCGACCGGATGAACGCCACGTCGTCCACTACCGTCGACAGATGGGGAAGCGCGTCGGAAACGTCCATGCCGCACTGGCCATGCTTGGCGAAGCGGAACGGCGAGGGCAAAAGCCCGCCCGCCGCGCGAGGATCGGAGACGTCGGTGTTGACGTCGCGCACGACCTTGCCGGAATGCTTGTCCAGCGCGGGCTTGGGATCGAACAGATCCACCTGGCTGGGTCCGCCGTTCATGAAGAACTGGATCACGGCCTTGGCCTTGGGCTGGTAGTGGGGCTGCTTCGGAGAGAGATCGTAGGATCGCGGCGCGGAGGCGTAGAGGTCGCGCGAGAGCAGGCCGGCGAGGGCCGCTCCGTGAAGTCCCGAGGAGATGCGCGAGAAGAATCCGCGCCGAGTCGTATCGCTCATGGCAATTAACAGCATACTGGAACGGCCGGTGTCCTGGCAGCAGCCGGGAGCCTGCTGTCAAGGCAAAATAGAAATGTCCTATTCCCTGCAAAGTAGAAATGTTCTGTTTGGGCCGGGCGGGCGAGGGGGCGTGGTAATTTGGCGTGCCGGTGAAGCGGAGACGGGCAATGCTGGTCGCATCGTCGATCCTGTTGATCAACGGGATCTCCTCCTCCCCGCGACCCTACAGCCAGTCGTGATCGCTCGTGTCCCACTGCGCCAACTCCCCGCAACGACTGCGCCGCGGCCGCCATTCATGGATCTTCTCGACTCGCTGCTTCTTCGGCCGCCACAATTTCGCTCCGATCATCCATTGCGCACCGTCTCCCGGCTCGCATCGATTTTGTGTTTCTTTGCCGAGTATTCCGATGCCCGTGTGGGTCCGAACCCGCGATACGCCGGCTGCGAGAGAGGCCACCGCTTCTTGTTCGGCATCGGCGTTGATCTTGCGGTTCGACGGCAGCCCTCGCGGCCCGTGAACCACGGCCTTGTCTCCGCGACGCTTCAACTCACGCAGCATCCGTCTCGCATGTCGTTCCCTTATCCCCAACTCGCCGGCCGCCTGCTTCTGGGTGATCAGTTTCTTCTTGGCCTTCTTCAGGGCCACCAGGCGGTCCCGTTCGGCTTGCGTCATCGGTAGTTGTCCTTCCGCCACCTCCTCGGCTTGAAGGCGTCAATCGGACATTTCTACTTTGCGCAATTAGGACATTATCATTTGGCGGCGACGATCGCCCGAATGATTTGCCTTCGGCCGCTCGAAGCGTCATAATCACCTCATTCGGTCCACGCATAAGGGGATCTCCGCGACCATGCCCAGTCGGCGTCTCGTTTTCACGATGGCGGCCACGCTTTTGGCCGCCGTCACAGCCTCCGCGCAAAACTCGACCGCAACGATGACGGGCGTCGTGCTCGACACCGCCGATGCCTTGATTCCAGAGGCGGTGGTGCGAGTCCGGCATGTGGAGACCAACATCATGCGCGAGGCGGCCACGAGCGGCCTCGGTGAATTCGTCGTCACCAACCTGCCGCCCGGAGTCTACGAACTGTCGGTGGAGAAGGAAGGATTCAACACCCACAAGACCACGGGGATCGTCCTCGAGGTTGCGCAGTCGGTGCGTCACGAGATTCGCCTACGGATCGGTTCCGTGGCGGAATCGGTGAGCGTCACGGCGGAGGCGGCGTTGATCAACACCGAGGTCGGCGCGATCAAGGGCGACGTGATCACGCAGCAGGAGATCAACGAGATGCCCCTCGACGGCCGCGACTTCACCGACTTGGCATTTCTGGTCCCCGGCGTGGTGCCCATGGCGCAGGGAGGCCAGGGCTCGGGGTTGAACGTCAATGGAGCGCGTTCGGATTCCACCAACTACTCGGTGGACGGCTTCAACAATAGAAATCCGCGCGGCGCGGGGGCGCAAGTGCGCCCCAATCTCGGCGCGATGCAAGAGTTCAAGATGGAGGTTTCCGGCTTCTCCGCGGAGACCGGACGCATGGCGGGCGGTGTCATCAACATGGTGCTTCGCTCGGGCGGCAACCAGTTCCATGGCGAAGTGTTCGAGTTCCTACGCAACAACGTGTTCGACTCGCGGTCGTTCTTCGACCAGCGAAAACTCTCGCTGCGGCGCAACAACTACGGCGTCACGTTCCATGGTCCCGTGCTGTTGCCCGGCGTCTACAACGGACGCGACCGGACCTTCTTCATGTTCAGTTGGGAGGCATATCGCGAGGTGCTGGGGCAGACTCAGATCGGCAACGTGCCGACACAGGCGCAGCGGGAGGGCGACTTCTCGCGGTCGGTGGTGCCGGTTACCGGAGCCAAGCTGTTCCTGCGCGATCCGCTGGCCACGGGGAACTGCACCGCGACATCGGCCGCGGCCTGCTTCCCCGGCAACGTGATGCCCAAGAGCCGTTTCCATCCGATCGCCTTGCGGATCGTGCAATACTACCCACTGCCGAACCGCGCCGATCCGTCCAACAACTTTCTGGGCACCGCGAAGGACTTCGATGTATGGAATAGCTACATCTGGAAGTTCGACCACCGGTTCAGTTCGACCGGCACGGTCTCCTACCGGTTTCAGATGCGGGAAGCCGACAACACGGCGCCGTTCGCCGGCTCCTCCATCGCCGAGTGGCCGACGTATTCCAACGACCGGCGGTCGCTGATGGGGCTCGATTACACGCACATGTTCAGCCCCACGATGCTCACCGAGGTCCGCGGCGGATACAGCCGCAATGCCACGGTGGAGCACGCGCGATTCCAGGGACAGGATATCGCGGCGCAACTCGGGCTGGTGGGCACGACCAAGGATCCGCGCCTGACCGGATTCCCACGCATCACCGTGCAGGACTATCTGCCGATCGGGTCGGCGGTGGCGCAGCCGGTCGCTTATCATGTAACCACCTTCCTGGCCAGCAACAAATACACCTGGGTGAAGTCGAAGCACGTGCTGAAGTGGGGCTTCGACATGGAGCGCGTCCGCTTCAACCAGCCCTACTTCGACAACTCGCGCGGCACTTTCAACTTCCAGCGGAACTGGACCAATCATTCGGTGGCGGATCTGTTGCTCGGCATTTTGCAGAGCACCACCCGCAATGCCCAGACCACGCGGAACTACCTCCGGTCCATCAGCTACGGAGCTTTCTTCAACGACGATTTCAAGGTCACCCGCTCGCTCACGTTGAATCTGGGCATGCGATACGAACTCGACAAGCCGCCAGTGGACCGCTATGGGCGGGCGTCCAATTTCGTCCATGAGTTGGGGAAGATCGTCATCTCGGACGACGCCAACCTGCCCGGCTTGCGCGAACGGCTGGCGCAGTACAACCTGACGGACAAAGTCGCGTTGGCGCGCGACGTGGGCTATCCCAAGTCGTTGGTGTACGCCGACAACCTGAATTTCGCGCCGCGCGTGGGCTTCGCCTGGCGCGTACCCGCCAAACTGGCGACCGTGGTCCGGGGCGGCTATGGCATCTTCTACACCAGCCACCTGTTGAACCCGATCCGCGCGTCGCTGATGACGGGATTCCCCTTCTCGGTGAACCAGACCTTTTCGCGCCTGGCGAGCGACGTCACGCTGGTGACTTTGTCGAACCCGTTTCCCGACATCCGCGCGACGGAGGGCAACTCGACCAACTCCAACGGATACGATCCGCGTCCGCCGCTCGGCTATCTGCAGAGCTACAACCTGACCATCGAGCGGGAACTGCCCGGGCAAATGGCGCTGGAGGTGGCCTACGTCGGCTCCAAGGGGACGCACCTCGGCCGCCAGTACGACATCAATCAGCCGGTCCGGTCGCTGGCGGCGTATCAGGCGAACGTCGCGTTCCCTCGGCCGGTGACGGGTATCAACACGATCAACTACTACTCCTTCGGAGCCAACTCCAACTTCAACGCCGGCCAGATTTCGCTGCGCAAGAACACGCGGGGCCGCTTCTTCCGGGTCAACTATACGTTCGGCAAGTCGATCGACGACGCGTCCCAGTTGAGCGGCCAGTCGGCGGGAGGATTCGCCGGAGCGCAGAACGCGCGCGATCTGAAGTCGGAGCGGGCGCGCTCGGATTTCGATCGCCGGCACGTATTCACGGCGGTGTACTCGACGCCGCTGCCGTTCGGACGCGGACGGAAGCTCGCGTCCGGCGCCACCGGATGGGTGAACGGAATCGTGGGAGGATGGCAGTTTTCGGGCAGCGGGACCTACTACAGCGGCCAAGCCCTGACGGTGACGTCCGCCAACATCGACACAAACCTGGGCGAGTCGCCGCGGCCCAACCGGATCGGTTCGGGCTTTCAGGAGCCGATCCCGGGCGCGGGCCGGAAGGGGGTCGACTATCCGTGGGTCAAGCTCACCGACTTCGAGGCCGTGCCGCGATGCGCCGCGCGGACCAGTTGCGAGGCCAGCGCCTACGGATTTCTGCCCTTCAATTTCGGGAACTCGGGCCGCAATATCCTCGACGGGCCGCGGTCGCACTTCGTCAACATGGCGCTGCTCAAGAACTTCCGGTTCCAGGACAGGAAGAACTTCCAAGTGCGCTACGAGGTATTCAACATCATGAACCACGCCAATTTCCAGTTGCCGGAGAAGCAATTCAACGCACTGGGAGGCGGACTGATCACGGGTGTGACCGACCGCGGGCGGGGCGGGCCGAGGGTGATGCAGTTGGCGCTGAAGCTCCAGTTCTGACTCGCGCGGAACCCCTCCGGCGGGTTACGATCATTCGAGATGAGCCAACCCGATCCCGCCGTCGTCATCGATCTGATCGAGGCGTTCCGGCGATCGAAAACCATGTTCGCGGCGCTTTCCCTGGGCGTATTCGACCGGCTTGCCGCCGGCCCCTCCGAGGCGCTGCCGCTCGCGCTCGCCACCGGCGCGCATCCCGATTCGTTCGAGCGGCTACTCGACGCTTGCGTCTCGCTGGAACTGCTCGAGAAGGACGGCGATCGCTACGCCAATTCGCCGGAAGCAGCCGCGTACCTTGTCCGCTCGAGCCCGTCCACGCTAGCCGGCTACGCCCAGTACTCCAACGACGTTCTGTTCAAGATGTGGGCGAACCTCGAGGACGCAATCAAGGAGAATTCCCACCGTTGGCCGCAAACATTCGGCCTGGAGGGCGCGATCTTTTCGCACTTTTACCGTACGCCCGAATCGCGCCGGGAGTTCCTGCTCGGCATGCACGGCTTTGGCGTGCTTTCGAGTCCCAAGGTCGTGGAAGCGTTCAATCTCCGCCGATTCCACCGCCTGGTGGATCTTGGCGGAGGCACGGGCCACCTGCCCGCCGCGGCCGTGGAGCGTTATCCGGAAATGGCCGTGGCGGTGTTCGACCTGCCCCAAGCCATCGAGTCCGCGCGCGAGTTCACCGCGGGAACCCGCGTGGAACTGATCGCCGGCGACTTTTTCACGGATCCGCTTCCGCCCGCCGATCTCTACGCCCTGGGCCGCATCCTGCACGATTGGAGCGAGGACAAGATTCGCGTCCTGCTCGCCAAGATCTGCGATGCGCTTCCATCCGGCGGAGCGCTGCTGATCGCCGAGAAGCTCCTGGACGAAGATATGGCCGGCCCCGTGCACGCCCACATGCAATCGCTGAACATGCTGATCTGCACCGAAGGCCGCGAGCGAAGCTTCGACCAGTACGCCGAACTGCTGCTCGACGCCGGCTTCGGCGAAATGGAGGGCAAGATCACCGGCGCGCCCCTGGACGCGCTGCTGGCGGTGAAAGCGTGAAGCGCGCGGCCCTGATCGCCGCGATGACGGCCGGAGCGGCGCTCTCTCAGAATCCCGCCTTCGACCCCGAAGCCGCGCGAGCCGGCTCGAAGACCTACGCCGCCGCTTGCGCGGGATGTCATGGCTCCACCGGAGAAGGCGGCCGCGGACCCAACCTCGCCGACAATCGCGTGGTCCGGCGGCGGACCGACGCCGAACTGGCCGCGACCATTCTGCGCGGAGTCCAGGGTTCCGACATGCCCCCGTTCCCGATCGGCGAGGAGAGGGCTCGCCAAGTGGCTGCGTTCGTGCGCTCGATGAGCGCGCCCGCCATCGATTCGCCCAACCCCGGCGATCCGGTCAACGGACGGGCGGTGTTCGAAGGCAAGGGCGGATGCTCCGGCTGCCACGCCGTCGCCGGACGAGGAGGCTCGCTCGGTCCCGACCTGACCAACGCGGGATCGAGCAAAAGCTACAAATACCTGCGCGAATCCTTATTGCGGCCCAACGCGCGCATCGCCAGTGGATTCCAAGGCGTCGAAGTCACGCTGAAGGACGGGCGAAAGGTGAGCGGCATCGCGCGCAACGTGTCGAACTACTCGATCCAGGTGACTGGCCGTGACGGCGCGATCCACCGCCTGGACGCCGGCGGGATCCGCGAGGCGGTCTACCGCAAGACCAGCTACATGCCGGCGGACTACGAGTCGCGCCTATCGAAACCCGAAGTGGACGACGTGCTGGCGTATCTGAGCCGGCAGTCGCTGAGGAGCGCCGAATGAGAATCGCGATCCCGATGCTGGCGGTAGCCGCCGCGTTCGGCCAGACGTCGTTCGAGGACATCAAGAAGGGACCGGGCGCCAACTGGCTGACCTATTCCGGCGACTACCGGGCGACGCGCCACTCGCCGCTCGCGCAAATCGACAAGACGAACGTGTCCCGGCTGGTTCCCAAGTGGACCTATCACATGGAGACCGGACGGCGCCTCGAGACCACTCCTCTGGTGGTGGATGGCGTCATGTACGTCACCAACAACAACGAGCTCCATGCGCTGGACGCGCGCGACGGGCGGCGCGTCTGGTCGTTCGCCGACGAGGACGTTCCGGTGAAGAAGGTGAATCGAGGCGCGGCGGTGTTGGGCGAGAGGCTCTTCTTCGTCACCAGCGACGCTCACCTGATCGCGCTGAACCGCAACACCGGCGCGGTGCTTTGGAAGAAGAAGTTCGCCGATTTCTCCAAGGGCTACTCGGCCACGCTCGCTCCCATGGCGCTGAAGGACAGCGTGATCGTGGGCGTGTCCGGCGGCGACGGCGGCATTCGCGGATACGTCGCCGCCATGTCGCCCTCCACCGGAGAGGAGTTGTGGCGCCTGTACACGGTGCCGAAGAAAGGCGAGCCCGGAGCCGAATCGTGGGCCGAGTTCAACACCGAATGGGGCGGCGGCGGAACCTGGATGAGCGGCTCCTACGATCCGGATCTCAACCTGATCTACTGGACCACCGGCAATCCCTGGCCCGACTACAACGGCCCGGTGCGCCGCGGCGATAACCTGTACACCTGCGCCGTGCTCGCCATCGACGCGGCCACGGGCAAGATGCGCTGGTACTTCCAATTCACGCCGCACGACACCCACGACTGGGACGCGCAGTCGATGCCCGTGCTGGTGGATCTGCCGTACGGCGGCAAGCCTCGCAAACTGCTGCTGCATCCGAATCGCAACGGCTTCTTCTATGTGCTGGACCGCGTCACCGGCGAGTATCTGCGCGCCACGCCGTTCGTGGACAACCTGACCTGGACGAAGGGGATCGACGCCAAGGGGCGGCCGTTCGAGAATCCCGCCGCCGAACCCACCACGGCCGGCGTCAAGGTCTGTCCGTCGATCCGCGGCGCGTCGAATTGGATGTCGCCTTCGTTCAATCCCGCGACCGGTCTTTTTTACGTGCCGGCCCTCGAACAGTGTGAAATTTACATGACGTCGAAGACGATCCCCGAGGCGGGCAAGGGGTTTTCCGGCGGAGGCGGGGACAAGCCGCCGCTCGAACCCGGCCGCTTCTATCTGCGCGCGATCGATCCCAAGACGGGCAAGCGCGTCTGGGAATATCCGATGCCCGGCCCCACCATCGCCTGGGCGGGGACGCTGTCGACCGCGGGTGGCGTCGTGTTCTTCGGCGACGACGACGGCCATCTGGCGGCGGTGGACGCGGCCACCGGCAAGCATCTGTGGCACTACCAGATGGGCCAGCAGATCTTCGCCTCGCCGATGACGTACCTGGTGGACGGAAAACAATATGTGACCATCGCTTCGCAGACGGATCTGTTCACGTTCGGATTGTTCGAACCCGTCAAACCGCTGGATCCGGTGAAGGAGTCCACGCGGTAGCTCGCCCTCCGGCAGGCCGGCTACCGGACGCGATCGAGCGCTTCCCGCGCCATCCGCGCGGCTTCAGGATCGGCGTCCCGCGCGGCCGCCTCGAAATGCCGGGCCGCTCCCGCGCGATCGCCGGTTGCCGCCAGGACCCTGCCCAGTTCCAGGTGCGCCCGCCCGTGATCCGCGCGGAGCCGCAACGCCGCTTCCAACTCCCGCCGCGCCGCTTCGAGCCGGCCCCCGGACGAATGGAGCATCCCCAACAGCACTCTCGCGTCCACGAAACCGGGCGCCAGGCTCACCGCCGACTCCGCCTGCGCCCGCGCTTCCTCCGGGCGATTGGCGCGAGCCAGCGTCACCGCGTAATCGTACCGGTCCGGCGCGTACAGCGGGCGGAGCCGGATCGCCTCCTCGAAGTGCTCGCGCGCCGCGTCCAGTCCGCCACGCGACCCGAGCAACCGCGCGAGATTGGCGTGGACGACGGCGGAGTACGGGTCCACGCCGAGCGCGTTCCGGAAGGCGGTCTCCGCGCCGGCGGCATCGCCCAACGATGCCAGATTCGCTCCCAGGCTGTTGCGGGCGTCGATCAAGTCCGGGTCCAAGGCAACCGCCCGCCGCGCCTTCTCGACGGCGTCGCGGATCCGGCCCGCCCCGGAGTCGATCAGCGCCAGTTGGTAGATTGACGCGGCGTCCCCGGCGTCGATCCCGAGCGCCCGGCGGAACGCGGCCGCCGCGTCTTCCGCCCGGCCATGCTCGAGCAGAGCCACCCCCAGATCGCGCCGCCGCCGCACCGAATCCGGCTCCCTGCGAGCGGCCTCGGCGAACGCCTCCACCGCCTTGTCCGGCCGGCGCGACGCGCGCCAGGCATTGCCCAGGACGGCCCACGCCTCGGCCGGCCCCCGTGCGGCGCCGGCAAGTTCCGCCTCCAGCCGCGGAATCCCCGCGGCGAGGTTCGACTCGTGCAGCACCTGCGCCACCGCGGCGTACAAGGATGCTTCCGGCGGCAGCGGATCGGACGAAGGCGCGTATGGGACCACTTCGCCCCGGTACTCCTCGGACTCCGCCGGATGCCGTTCCAGCCTCTCGTCGAGCAACCCCGGCGCTGCGCGGCGCTGCACCTTGTGGTCGGTCATCACCACGTGGACCACGTCTTCCGTCCGCCTCCGCGGCATATGGCAGGACGCGCAACGGGCGCCGCCGCCGTGCCCATCCACCGCCGGCAGCTTAGCGGCGGGATGGCAGGAAAGGCAGGGCGCTGTGTGGCTGTCTCGCGGCCGGCCGTGTGGATCGTGGCAGGTGACGCAAGCGAACTTCCCGCCCGCCCGCGCGCAAGCGGACTGCCGCATCCTGTACGCCGCGCTGACGATCTCGAACTTCTCCTCGCGCCCCGAGCCCGGAGCGTGATCGAAGTAGAAGAACGCGTTCGAAAGAGGCTCGCCGGCGCGGTATGCGAACGGTGCGCGGTCGAACCGCCGGATCATGCCCGGCAGCCGCGCGCTGGTGGTTTCCAAGTGGCACTGCGCGCAGACTTCGTCCCGCCGGGCCGCCGGAAGGCGCGCCGGATTGACGATCGCCGAGCGGATCGCCTCCCGCGCCGCGCCGCCTTTGGCCGCCATCGCGTGCCGGGCTCCATCGCCATGGCACCGCGCGCAGTCGATCCCCTGGGGCGGATCGGCAAGGAAGCGCGCGCCGGCTCCGGCCGCCGCCGGGTTCGCGCCCGCATCCGGATAGGCGTTGTGACACGCCATGCAATCGAAGTCGATCTTCCGCCGCGTGGGTGGCGCGATCGAATCGAACCCGGGGTTCATTCCGAAAGTCCCGCCCTTTTCCGCGTACCAGCCGAGCGGGAGTTCGATCAGTTCGCCGCGTGCGTTGCGGTGGAGAAACGTCCGGGCCCGGCTTCCCGAGCCCATCACCCAGTGGATTTCGAGATCCTCCGAATACTCCTTGCGCCGGCTGCGATGGATGAAGCCGCGGCCGCGCCTTTCGATGGAGAACCAGGCGCCGGACGCCGCGTGATGGAACGGGGCCGCCGTCACCGGAACATTGGCCGCCGACGCCCGCGAGAACGAGCGGCCCATTCCCGTGCGGGCGAAATGGGCCGCGTGATCCGGATGGCACAGGGCGCATGCCGCCGCGGCGGCGAGTAACACAGCGGCCGCCTAGAAGCCGATCCTCAAGCCGAACCGGAGGTAGCGCTCGTCCGTCAACCGGCTGGGAGCGCTCACTCCCGTGATCTGCGTGAACCCGCCTAGCGAACGTACGGAGCCGTCCGGGTTCAACTGCAGGTTCGACACGTTGTTGCCCGGATTTCCGAAGTGCGGCGTGTTGGTGAAGTTCAGCGCTTCCGCCCGCAACTGCATCCGGAACCGCTCGGTCAGCCGGAAGTCGCGGAACACGCTCGCGTCCAGGTTGGTGACGCCGGGGCCACGCAGCAGGTTGTAACCTGCGGTGCCGAACCGGGCGTCAGTGACGGGCGCGAACGCCAGCGGGTCGAAGTACGATCCCACCTGGTTGGAAATCGCGACCTTCGGCTTGACCAGGTCCGCCCGCTGCGTGCTGCCGGGAGCGTTCAACGACCCCGCCGCGGCCGTCACCGAAAACGGCAGCCCCGAGTACTTGCTGAATACGCCGTTCACCTGCCAGCCTCCCGCGATCCACGCCGCCGCGCCCGACTTCAGGAACGTCTTGCCCTTCCCGAACGGCAGTTCCGCCAGGGCGGACATCCGGAAGTTGTTCGGCCGGTCCGCCGGCATCACCGAACGGGTCAGGAACCGCAGTTCCGGAATCGCGATGGCAGGTTCGCCGTCGCCCGATTCGCTGCAGCAAAAGCCCATCCACTTGGACCGCGTGAACGCGGCCTGGAACGTCACTCCGCTCGCCAGCCGCTTGTCCAGCGTCGTCTGGAACGAGTGGTAGCCCATGGACACGAACGGCTTGATGATGCGCAGCGGGGCGGATGTGCCCAGAATCCGGAAATACGGCTGGCTGGCCGCGCCGCCGCCCACCTGTCCATAGTTGATGTTGTAGCGCGTGTGCTGCTTGATCGTCTTGGTGCCGACGTAAGCGGCCGACGCGACGAATCCGCCGGGCAGCGTTTTCTGCAGCGACAGGTTCGCCGATTGCACGTAGCCGCGCACGTGCTTCTCGTCGTTGCTGCTGAAGGTCACGCCCGCGGGCAGCGTCAGCCGGCCCTGGCTGATGTCGGGCGTCGGGATAGTGGGCAGACCTTGCGCCAAGGGAAACACGGGGGTGAACGCGTTGGGACCGGTGGCGCTGGTGTCCACGCGCACCGGGTAGCTGGCGATGCCGTCGCGCGCCATGTTGATCTGCTCCGGACTCAACGCGTAGCCCATCCGCACCACGAACGTGTCGGTTGGCCGGTAGGCGATACCCACGCGCGGCGCGAACAGCTTCTTCGAAACCTGAATGCCGCAGTCGCGGGGAGTGGGTCCGGCTCCGCAAATCAGATAGGTGTTGGTGCGCACGTCGAAGCGCTCGATGCCGCGGTCGGCACGGGTCGGCACCGGGTAGTATTCCCAGCGCAAGCCCAGCGACAGGGTCAGCTTGCGCGTCGCCTGCCACTGGTCGCGCACGTACAGGCTATGCTGCCAACTTCGCAGCGTGATCAGCGGACCCGTCTGCCGGCTGTTGACGTAGCTGAAGGGAAGCCCCAACAGGAAGTCGCCGTAGCTGTTGAACTGGTTGGAACCCGGGCCGCCGCTCAGCGACGTGACGTTGCCGGTGAACGTGAAGTTGGTCGGCGCGATCTCGAAGTGGTTCATGTGCTGCCGGTTCACGTCCACGCCGAACCGCAGGTTGTGCGCGCCTTTGATCCAGCTCATGTTCCCCGTGTATTGGAACGTGCGCTGCTGGTACTCGAGCGGCGTGTACGAATATCCGTAGCCGCTATAGGTGGAGATGCTGAACTGGGGCATGCCGCCGTAGTAGGGCAGGTTGCCGGCGTTGGCGCCCGGAATCCCCAGGAACTCGCTGCCGTACTTCTTGT
The DNA here is from genome assembly GCA_005808475.1 of Acidobacteriota bacterium. Classification (GTDB taxonomy): domain Bacteria; phylum Acidobacteriota; class Terriglobia; order Bryobacterales; family Bryobacteraceae; genus SYLY01. Next base: position 10,233 of record SYLY01000075.1, on the reverse strand, counting down.
CGGTGCCCGGCGGAAACAGCGTCTGTTGGACGTTCTGCACGCCGAACGTCGCGTCGATCACGATGGACGGGCTGGCGACGTAGGTCGCCGTCGCCGAAGGGACCGTGGTGGCGCCGTACTGCAGGTGGTTGGGCGATCCACCCAAGACGGGCCCGAAGATCGTTTCCTGCACGTTGTTGTAGGGCTGCCGCGCGAATCGGCCCACGAATCGCAGCTTGGAGTTGGCGTTCCAATCGGTCTTGAAATCGAACCGCTGCAGGTCATAGAGGATCGGCGTGTTGACGTAGTAGTTCGCCACCAGCGCGTTGGCGGCGTTCGGTTGCGGAACCAGGTCGACCAGCTTCTTTGCGATCCCGGAGATCCGGCTGGCGGGGATGATCTTGTCGGGGAACGGCGTCCGCCCCGTGCCGTTAGCCGCGCCCGTGGTGGGATCGTAGATCTGGTTCGGCGACGCCGACATGTTGCCGGAGCGGATCGCCGCCGTCGGAACCGTGGTCAACTGCGCCGACCCTTGGCGGATCAGGTCCGCTTCGTAGCTGGCGAAGTAGAACAGCTTGTTCTTCAGGACGGGACCGCCGAGCGTGGCGCCCGGATTGTTGTTGACCAGCTTGGGAATCCCCTGGCTGAACGGTAGAAAGAACGGCCGGGCCTTCGTGCCGCTGTTGATGTGATACCAGTAGAGCGAGCCGTGAAGATCGTTGGTGCCGCTTTTGAGCTGCACGTTCACCGACGCGCCGCCGGCCAAGCCCTGCTCGGCGTCGGGACTGGTGGTCACCACGTTCACCGTTTCGATGGCTTCCATCGACGGAACGTAGCTCGAAAAGAACTGCACCCATGGATTGGTGGCGCTGACGCCCTCCACCCGGAAATTGGCGCCGTTGCGGCTGGTGCCGTTCGCGGTGACCTGCATGGACCTCGAGGGGTTGTTCGTTCCGCCGCCGCTCGCGGTGGGCGGCGCGATTCCGGGGATCAACGCGAGCAGGCCCTGGTAGGTGCGCGTCGGCTGCGGTATGTTCCGAAGCGCGTACGAACTGACTTCGGCGTGGACATCGGCCTTGTCGGTTTGCAACACCGCGCTTTGCGCCGTCACCTGCACGCTTTCGGCCACCGCGCCCAGCTCGAGCACGGCGTCCACTCGGACGACGGTATTCAGTTTCACCTCGATCGTCTTGGCGACGAACGAGCGGAAGCCCTGCTTGGTGACGCTGATGTCATAGACGCCGGGCGGGATCGTCGATATGGTGTAGCCGCCCGAATCGTTGGTGGTGAGATCGCGGGTCTGCCCGGTTTTGACTTCGGCGATCTTCACCGCCGCGCTGGGAACCGCGGCTCCAGTCGCGTCGGTCACGTTGCCGACCATGGATCCGAACAAGACTTGGGCCGAAGCTGTTCCGGAGGCGAGGCCGGACGAACAGAGGACGGCGAGGAAAAGGCGGGCGCGTTGCATCCCTTGGAAGCTCCCTCCGGGCCGTTGGGCGCCGGGTCTTTCCATTCTACTTCGCGGATGGCGCGTCTACGGCGCGACACGCGTGTGTAAGCGGCCACACGCGCAAGGCCCCGGACTGGCCCGAAAACGGCCGTGGAACCGCGGCGCCGTACGTGCATGGAACGAATCGCGAAAGGAGACGCGATGTTCGCTCTCGAGTATTTGCCGATAGCCGCCGGAGCGGCGGTCATTGCCTTAGCGGTGGCGTGGACCGTCCGGGAGGTCCGCGCCGGACGCGATCCCGAGTGGAGGCGCGCGGGCACGCTCGCCGCCCTCGGGCTTTTCCCTCTGTTGCTGGGCCTGTCGATCCAGGTGGTCCCCAGTGGAATGGCCGGCATCCGGGTGAGTCAACTCTCCGGCGCTTTGCAGGGGACGCTTTATCCTGGAACCCACTTCGTCGTGCCGATGGTTCAGAGCGTGGCCGTCTATCCGACTCGTGACAAGGTTTATCAGACGGTAACCACGCCGGATCCGAAAGCCGGCGGCGAGACGCTGAAGGTCCAGACGCGCGAGGGGCTTGGCGTGTCGCTGGCGTTGGCGGTCCGCTACAAGATCGATCCGCGGCGCTTGCACCATGTCCATACGAATCTGCCGCAACCGGTGGAGCGCGAACTGGTGCCCGCCGTGGTGGCCAGCGCGTTCCGCGAGATCGCGCCGAACTACACGGTGCGCGAGTTGTTCTCCACAAAGCGAGAGGAGATCCGCCGGGCGGCGGCGGGCGCCATCGCCCGGAGGCTGGAGCCGGACGCCATCTTCGTCACCGAGGTGATGCTCCGCGACGTGCTGCTCCCCGCCGAATACGCCAAGGGACTCGAAGGCCTGCTGTTGAAGGAACAGGAGAGCGAGAGGCTCGGCGTGGAGATGGAAGTCAAGGTGAAGCAGGTTCGCGGGGCCGAATTGGAGGCCGAGGCGCTGAAGGCGCGCCAGGTGAAGCAGGCGGAGGCCGACGCCGCGGTGACGGTGCTGCAAGCCAAGGCGCAATCGGACGCGATGCAGTACACGCTGCCGCTAAAGGAAAAGCAGATTCAGCAAACCAAGCTCGAAGCGGAGGCCCGCAAGGAGTCGACGGTGAAACAGGCCGAGGCGGCGGCGCAAGCCAAGGTGATCGACGGCAAGGCGGAACTCGAACGGCGCAAACTGCTCAACGAGGCCGACCTGCACCGGGTCCAGTTGATGGCCAAGGCCGACACCGACAGGATGCGGCTCGAAGCGGCGGTGCTAAAAGAGAGTCCCCTTTTGATCCAGAAGATCGTGGCGGACAAGCTTTCGGACAAGGTCCAGATCATGATGGTGCCCAACGACGGGAAGTATTTCTTCGCCAACGACTTGCTTCGGGGTGGAGCGCCGGCCGGCGCGATCCCGATGGGCGTCGTGAATCAACAGCAGCAATAAGGAGCAGCATGGCCACTGGCACATATCCGGTCGAACGCGTCGAAATCCCGCTGGATCCCCACCCCCGTTCCGCGGAGCCGCCGCCGGTTCCTCCGCCGCGGCGCGCGCTCGACCTGCTGGCGGGAGTGATCCTGCCCACATCGACGATAATCGTCGAGCTCTTAACGGGGATGTGCGCGGAGGCATACGCCGATGTGCTGCCGAACTGGCGCGTGGCGCTTTTGGCCGCGATGGTTCCGTTCGCCAACCTGATCGCGTGGGTGCGGCCGGCGCGGGGCGTGTTCGCTCCGGCGGGACGGGTGGCGGCGCTGCTGTCGGTCGCGGCGGTGGTGACGGCGGTCTATTCCGCGATCTTCCTGCCGATGCTGCCGCTGGCGCTGGTGGCGGTGCTGATGGGGATCGGGCTGTTGCCGTTGTCGCCGTTCCTCGCGCTGTGGGCGACTCTGCGCCAACTCTGGAGCGTGGGCCGGTGGTCGTGGCGCGCGTCGGCGATCGGCGTGGGGTTGGCGGCCGCGTCGGTCGCGCCCACGGTGCTGACCGAAGCGCTGGTTCAGCGGGCGGTGACCGGTGATCGGGAAGCCCGAGACAGTTCGGTGCGCTGGCTGCGGGCGGTGGGCGAAGAACTCCCCTTGCGTCGCGCCGCATACGGCCAAAGAGAGATGTTCCTGCGCTACTGGCCGAACAGCGTGGAGGCGGCCAAGGTCTATTTTCTGGTCACCGGCGAGTCGCATCTGACCCGGCCCGATCCGCGTACTCCCGATCGCGAGAACGCAGGTTGGTTCTGGGACGGGCAACAGGGCGGAAACGAGACCGGCCGCATTCTGCCTGATCTGCGCGCTTCCGCCTCGCGCGTCGAAACCAAGGTAACGGCAAGCGCCGGCGTCCAGTACACCGAGTGGACGCTCCAGTTCGCCAACGGATCCACCATGCAGCAGCGCGAGGCTCGCGCCGTGATCGCGCTTCCCGAGGGCGGCGTGGTGAATCGCGTGACGCTGTGGATCGAAGGCGAGGAGCGCGAGGCCGCCTTCGGTGGCCGCGCGCAGACCACAAGCGCCTATCAAAGCGTGGTGCAGGCGCGGCGGGATCCACTGCTGGTGCGGACCGCGGGTCCAGGACGCGTTCTGGTCCAATGCTTCCCCGTGCCGCCGCGCGGCGAGATGAAGATCCGGCTGGGCATCGCGGCGCCGGTTCGCGACGGCCGCGTCGAACTCCCGTACTTCGTGGAGCGGAACTTCGACACGGCGCGGCTGAAGCACGCGGTGTGGGTCGAGGACTCCAAATCGACGGTCCAGCGCGATCTGGTGGACGCGGAGTTGGAGCGGCCCCTCGCGATCGCCGCCGCCGCGGCCGCGGACGAGGTCTGGACGCCCGACCCTCGCGACGCCTCGTTCCGGCTGGTGCGCAAGCGCGTTTCGCGCGCCGCGCCCGGGCGGCTGATCGTGGTGGTGGACGGGTCGAAGGGAATGGCTCCGCACGTGGCGGCTATCCGGAGCGAATTCGCCCGGGTCCGCGGGGGGCGCGATTGGGAACTGATCGAAACCGGCAATTTCGAGGGGGGCTCGGACAACGTCACCCCGCTCCGCGCCGCGCAGACGAAACTGGCGGGCGCGGGCGGCGGGACCATCGTCTGGCTGCACGGGCCGCAGCCAGTGGAGATCGAGCCCGTCGAGCCGCTGCTGCGAATGTGGAAGCGCAGGCCGGGTCTGGCGCGGATGTTCGCCGCGCAGATCGCGCCGGGAGCGGACGCGATCACGCCGAAGCTCGACAATCTCGCGGACGTGGCCACGTTCCGCGCGGGCTCCGGCGGCTGGGCGGATCGATTCACCCGCGACGGGGACGAATGGATCAACGAGCGCGAACCGGCTAACCCGCCGCGCAAGGATACCCCGGGACCCCGCGAGATCGCCGCCCTGTGGGGGCTCGGCGAGTTCCAACGGCTGGCGCGGGACCGGGCCGAGGAGGCCACTACCCTGGCGGCGGGGCTGCGGCTGGTGACCTCGCTGACCGGCGCGGTGGTGCTCGAGACCAAGGCGCAGTACGACCGGTTCGGCTTGGACCCGTCGCACGGAACTCCCACCTCGGCCGTGCCGGAGCCGTCGACAATGTTGCTGTTGTTTGGATCGCTGGGGGCGATGTGGCTGTTCAAAAGAAAACGGCGTACCTCCTGACCCGCCGCCGCGGCTTTTCGCTCGCGTGTTTGACCGGCGCGTTCGGGCTGGCGCCCGTGCTGCGCTGGGGGATCGGCGAAACCAACCCGGCGGCCGCGAACTTCCCCGGCTGGCTCGACCAGTTGGAGGGGCGTCCGCTGAAGCGCGGTAAGCTGGCCGATCGCGAGAAACCGTTCGCCGTGGGATTCCCGGGAGCCGCCGCCGCGTTCGACGAGGGCCGCCGCCGCGTGTTGCTGCGCTACACGGAACGGCCGACGCGCCATCTTCGCCCGGCGCGCCAGTGCCTGGCGGAAGAGGACTACGCCATCCGTCCGCTGCCCGATTGGACGGACTCGAACGGCGCCGCGTGGAGTTCGTTCCAGGCGTCCAAGACGTGGGAACGCTGGCTGGTGCGCGAGCGGGTCTTCGATCACGCCGGCGAATCCTGGCCGACGGTGGACGACTGGTTCTGGCCCGCGTTGCTCGGATCGACGCGCGGACCCTGGTGGTCCGTGGTTACCATGGAGCCGCTTTCCCGCTAATATGAGGTTTCCCTTTCCATCATGCGAGTCTGGGTCGCCGCGCTGCTGATCTCGGCCGGACTCCAGGGCGCGACCCTGGAGGAAGCGGTGCGCGATCTCGCGCGGCGGGTGAACGACGCGCTGGCGCCCAAGGACGTGTACTCGCTCCAGGTGCGGAACCTTTCGCAGGCGCCGCCTGCCGACGCCGCCCTGGCGCACCGGACCGCCGCGCGGACGTTGCGCGTTTCGGCCGCCGGCGCCAGGACAGTCGAGATTGCGTTATCGTTATCGCGCAACCCGGGCGCCCGGCTGGTGGTCGCCGAGATCCGCCGCGGCGGCGAATCCACCGTGCTGCTCGCGGCCTACGAAGCCGATGCCAAGCCGGTGGCGGCGCTGTCGCTCGAGCGCAGTCCGCTCTGGGAGCAGACGGCGCGGATACTCGACGCGGAACCGGTGGACACGGGCGTCCTGATTCTGGACGCCGGCCGGATCGCGCTGGCGGCATCGGGCGAGATCCGGCAACAGACGGCGATCCCCCCCGGCAAGCCCTGGCCTCGCGACTTGAGAGGACGGTTGCGGGTGAACGGCGACCGCTTCACCGCGTTCGCCGGCGACATGCACTGCGCGGGAACCTGGCGGCCCGAACTGCGCGCCGTGTGCGAGCCCGGCGCCGCCGAGTGGGCGCTGGTTCCCGGGCGCAATCATTTTCAGTTACCCAGGTTGCCGCCGGCGTTTTCGCTGACGCGCGCCGACAAGTTCGTGGTGCTGGCGGGCGCCGACGGCAAGGCCCGGCTCATGACGGAGAGCGGAGCGAGCGTCGCCGAACTGCCGCGCTGGGGCTCGGCCGTGGCCGGCCGCCCCAACGGCTGCGCGGAGGGCACGGTCGTGGTGGCGACCGATTCGAGCGAGAGGACGCTGCAGGCCTTTGACGTGTCGGGAGGAGAAGCGCGGCCGTTGAGCGAACCGATGGACTCCGGCGGCGTGGTGACGGAGCTTCAGGAGGCGTCCGGCGGTTTCACGGCGGTGGTGTATCAGGCGGGGACTCGAAAGCATGCGGCGTATCGCGTTACTGTTCATTGCGGCGGCTAGCGCCGCGCACGCGCGGCCGCGGTACGGCGGATCGCTCGTCGTCGAGATGCGCGCCGCGCCTCGCGCCCTGGATCCGCTCGCGGCGGAAACGCTCGACGCGCAACGCGTGCCGATGCTGTTGTTCGATCGGATGGTGGAGATCGACGAAGCCGGCGCCGCGAAGCCGGGACTCGCCCTGTCGTGGACATCCGACGCGGGCCGGCGGCGATGGCAGTTCGCGGCGCGGCCCGGCGTTCGCACGCACGATGGCAACCCGTTGACGGTGGGTCAAATCGCTGCTTCGCTCACGGTGTCGCTGCCCGGACGGACGGTGACCGCGGCGGGCGATTCGGTGGTCGTCCAGTCGGCCAGGCCCATGCCCGCGCTGCTCGAGGAACTGGCGCACGCGCGCGCCTCGATCGTGGTGCGGCTCGCCAACGGAACCCTGCAGGGATCGGGTCCGTTCCGCGCCGTCGAGTGGGAGCCGTCCAGAAAGCTGGTGGCCGCCGCGTTCGACGGCTACTGGGGGGGACGGCCGTTTCTCGACTCGGTGGAGATCCGCTTCGGCGTGCCGCTTCGCGACCAACTGGCGGACTTCGAAGCGGGCAAGGCCGATGCCATCGAGGCCACTCCCGCCGAGTTCCGGCGCCAGGAGTTGCGCGGCAGACGCGTCTGGGCGGGCGCGATGGCCGACTTGATCGCCTTGGTCCACCTTCGCGGCAGGCCCGCCGTGCAGGACCCGCGCACCCGCCAGGCGCTGGCGCTTTCCGTGGATCGCGGACCGATTCTCAGCGTGCTGCTGCAGAAGCAGGGTGAAGCGGCCGGATCGCTGCTGCCTTCGTGGCTCACCGGGTACGGCTTCGTCTTCTCTTCGCAACGCGATCTGGCGAAGGCGCGCGAGACGGGCGCGGGACAGCCGGCGGTGGCGATCGGCCACGATCCGGCGGACTGGGTGCTTCAATCGATCGCCGAACGAATCGCGTTGAACGCGCGCGAAGCTGGACTGCCGGTCAAGCTCGCGACGGGCGCGGAAGCCGATGCGATTCTGGTTCGAATGGGTGCGACGTCCGCCTCCGCCGCGCGCACGCTTGCCGACTACTGCCGCGTGCTCCAGACGCAGACTCCGGAGGCGTCGTCGCCGGACGCGCTGTACGCGGCCGAACGCCGGCTGCTCGACGGATATTGGATCGTTCCCCTGTTTCATACGCCTCCGCTATGGGCCGTGCAGCCCCGCGTGCGCAACTGGGTTCCGGCGGGGCGCGTGCATTGGCGGATCGAGGAAGTCTGGCTCGAGGCGGCGCGATGAGCCCGTTTCGCATCCGGCTGCTGCTGCTGTTCGCCGTGGCGATCGCGGCGACGTCCGCGGTCATCAGCTACGCGATCTCCGTCATGGCGGGGCGCGCGTTCGAGCGCCTGGACGAGGAGCGGACACGCGCGCTGGTGGCCCAGTTCCAGCGCGAGATCGACGTTCGGGGACGCGAAGTCTCCCGCCGCGTCGAGTCGCTGGCGGGATCGGAACCGGTGAAGCGGATCGCGGCGGATCTTCACGGACCGGGCGCCGACCTGTCTCTCTACGCCGATCAGGCGCGGTTGCTGGCGAACGAACAAGCGCTCGATTTCCTCGAGATCGTGGGACCGGACGGCGCCATCGTCTCCTCGGCGCACTATCCGGCGCGCTTCGGCTACAAAAAGGCATGGCTCGTGGATCCGAAGATCGACTGGAACCGCCGCGCCGCCTTCGTCGAGATCGAGGAACTGCCCGAGGAGAAGGCGCCCGGGCTGATCGCGGTGCGCGCGATTCAGACGGCCGGCGGCGTTCTTTACGTGGCGGGCGGACAGCGCATCGGCAAGGGCTTTCTGGAAGCGATCGCGCTGCCGGCCGGTATGCACGCCGAACTGTATCGCGACACCGGGAGGGAAGGCCCGCCGGACCTCCATTCGGTCGCGCAACGCGTGCGGCTGACGGGGCGTGAAGCGTCGGTCCGCACCGATTCGGGCGAGACGTCCGCGGTGCACGGAATCCCGCTCAACGGGCGGGAGAAGGAGGTCATGAGCGTGCTGATGGTCACCAGCTCCCGTCGCGACCTGTTCGAACTGACCGGCTTCATCCGAACGGTGGGGTTGCTGGGCGCGGCCGCCGGAATCCTGATTGGCGCGGCGATCGCCTGGTGGGCGTCGGCCCGCGTGACCCGGCCGGTTCGCGAATTGGCGGCCGGCGCGCGGGAGGTGGCGGCGGGCAACTGGGGCGCGCGCGTCACGCTCGATTCCCGCGACGAGATGGGCGAGTTGGCCGGCGCCTTCAACAAGATGACCGAACAACTGGCGTCGCAACGCGACCGTCTAATCCAGGTGGAGCGCGTCGCCGCGTGGCGCGAGTTGGCCCGCCGGCTGGCGCACGAACTCAAGAACCCGCTCTTCCCCTTGCAGATCACTGTCGAAAACCTCCAACGGGCGCGGAACCTGGACGCGGCGCAGTTTCACGAGGTGTTCGACGAAAGCACCTCCACGCTGCTGGCGGAACTGTCCCACCTGAAGTCGATTATCGGGCGCTTCTCCGATTTCGCCCGGATGCCCGCGCCGCGATTCGAAAAGGTGCGTCTCGGCGAGTTTCTGCCGGACATCGCGCGCCTGTTCGAGCCGCAGTGGCAGGCGCCGGGACAGCCGCGCATCGAGTCGAGCATCGAGATCGAAGACGCGGCGATCACCGTGGACGCCGACCCCGACCAGTTGAACCGCGCCGTTCGCAATCTGGTGTTGAACGCGATGGACGCGATGCCTTCCGGCGGCACGATCACGTTGCGGGCGCGCAGGGGCGCGGGCGGGGCAGTGCTGGAAGTGGCCGACACCGGCGCCGGGCTGACCAAGGAAGAGTGCGAGCGTCTGTTCACCCCCTACTACACCACCAAGACGCACGGGACGGGGCTGGGACTGGCGATCGTCCAGTCGGTGGTGAGCGATCACGGAGGCAAGATCGGCGTGGAAAGCGAGCCGGGCAAGGGCTCCACCTTCCGAATCGAACTGCCGGAAAGGAGCGGATCGAATGGCGCATCTTCTGATCGTGGATGACGACGCGAACACGCTGGCGTCGCTGGCGCGCGCGTTCCGCCTGAGCGGCCATGAGGCCACCGTGTGCGACAACGCCGCCCGCGCGCTCGAACTGGTGAAAGCCGAGCGGTTCGACGTGGTTCTTTCCGACGTGGTGATGCCGGGCAAGGACGGCCTCTCGCTCATGGAGGACATGCGCGCGGCGGGCGTCGGGTTGCCGGTGGTGATGATCTCCGGACAAGCCACCGTCGAGATGGCGGTTCGCGCAACGCGTCTGGGAGCGGTGGACTTCCTCGAGAAGCCGCTATCGACAGAGAAGCTGCTGCTCACCGTGGACAACGCGCTCAAGCTGAACCGGCTCGAGGCCGAAAATCGCGAACTGCGGCGGCGCGTGGGATCGCACCAACTCGTCGGTTCGTCGGAGCCAATGCGGCTGCTGTTGCGGCAACTCGACCGCGTGGCGGCCAGCGAGACTCGTGTGTGCATCCTGGGCGAAACCGGCACGGGAAAGGAACTGGTGGCGCGGGCGATCCACGAACGTAGCGCCCGCTCGGGCGGCCCCTTCGTCACGCTG
>SYLY01000007.1 GCA_005808475.1 Acidobacteriota bacterium | reverse complement strand
TACAAGCGCGCCACGCTGATCTTCCGCGACGTCGCGCGGTTGAAGCGAATCCTCAATCACGCCGAGATGCCGGTGCAGATCGTGATCGCGGGCAAGGCGCATCCGAAGGATCACCCGGGCAAGACGTACATCCGCGAGATCTGGAACCTGTCGCGCGATCCGGAACTGTCGCGCCGCCTGGTATTCGTTGAGGACTACAGCATCCAGGTCGGCCGCGAACTGATCCAGGGCGTCGACGTTTGGTTGAACAACCCGAGGCGGCCGGAAGAGGCGTGCGGCACCAGCGGCATGAAGGCCGGCATCAATGGGGTGTTGAATCTGAGCATCCTCGATGGCTGGTTCGACGAGGCCTATGAGTACTCGGGGGGCTGGGCCATCGGCGACCGCGAGCCATACACCGAGGATCAGGACGACATGCACGCGAGCGCGATTTACTCGCTGCTCGAGAACGAGATCGTGCCGATGTTCTACAGGGCGCGTGACCGCGGTGTACCGGTCGAATGGATGCGGCGGGTGAAGCAGTCGCTGGCGCGGCTGAGTCCGCAATTCAATTCCGGCCGGATGCTGGCCGAGTACAACGAACTGCTGTACCTGCCCGCTCACCGCGAGTGGGAACGGGTATCGGCGAACGGCTTCGAGGAGGCGCGGCGGCACTCGGCGTGGATCGACCGCGTGCAATCGGTGTGGGATCGCGTCCGCTTCGTCGAGGTGAGTCCGGCGGCGGGCAAGATCACGTTGAGCGGCCAGAAGGTTCCGATTCGCGCGATGCTCGATTTGGCGGGCCTCGGTCCCGGGGACGTGCGCGTGGAGGCTGTGATCGGCAAGGTCGGCTTCGACGGATTCCTCGAGAGCAGCCATGTGGTGGCGCTTTCGCCGGCCGCGGAGACGGGCGGGCTGCATGTGTTCACGGAGATGCACGAGCCGGCGCTGACCGGCCGTTTGGGCTTCGCTTTGCGGGTGCTGCCGAATCACTCGCTCGACAATTTGACGCGTCCGTGCCACTCCCTGCTGAAGTGGGCCTGACGTTTCTCAGGTGAAATCCGAGGCGGAAGCCGGCGATTTTGTGAATTGGCGATTTTTTTCTTGGTTTCGCGCCGGCGTCCGTGTTAGATAGGAAGTGGAGATCCTCCCTCCCTCGTTCGTACTCCCGCCCAACGTTCAGCCCGTCGACACCGGTCCGCAAGGAGTGTGATCCGCCATGGAAGGCGACCGCAAATACAGACAACCCGGCTACATGGATTCGGCCCATGCGGAGCGCAAACCGAACGGGAACAAGCCTCCGTCCGATCCATCGGCTCCCCGGCTGCCGCGAATGGTTCAAACCGTGGCCGCGACGCGGTGTTGGAACTGCACCACCGCGCTCGCCGAAGGCGTGAATCTCAGCGCGCCTTGCCCCAAGTGCGGATCGGCGCTGCACTGCTGCAAGCAGTGTTCGTACTTCGAACCCTCCACTCGGTTCCAGTGCCTCAAGCCAGTGGCCGCGCGGATCGCGTACAAGGATCAGGCGAACGAGTGTGGGATGTTCCAAGCTCGGGTGACGGTAGCGCGCGACTCCGGCGTCGCGGCTCCGCCGCCACCGGCTCCGGCGAAGCCGCGAAGCGCGCCCGTTCCACGGAGTGGCGGCGATGCCCGGGCCGCTTTCGACAAGCTGTTCAAGAAGTAGGCTGCCTGCCGGCCATCCTGAGAGCTGGCGCATGGGGCCGTCCCTGGCACGCTATCCTGAAAGATTCTCCCCATGTCCAGTTCACCCGACACGCGGCTCCCGGCGAGTGAGGTCGTGGAGGCCGAAGGCCACCTGATCGACTCGCATATCATGGAGCGGATCTTCGACACCGTCGTCGAGTACGACGGCCGCTTCGAGGTCGAGAAGTTCCATATCGGCCGCACCAACAGCGATCCGTCCCACCTGCGGCTGCGCATCGAAGCGGGCGGCGCGGAAGACATGGACCGCATCCTGGCGCAGTTGATCGGGCTCGGCTGCACTCCGGTCCACGGCGGCGACGCGGCGCTCGAGACCGTGCTGAAGGACTGTTGCGCGCCCGACGATTTCTACTCCACCACCAACCACCGTACGTTGGTTCGCGTGGACGGCCAGTGGATGGAGGCGGGCCATCAACGCATGGACGCGCTGGTGGTGGTGCGCGACGGGGAAGCGCGATGCCGGCGGCTGCGCGACATCCGCGCCGGAGACCGCGTGGTCACCGGCATGCGCGGCATCCGCGTAATTCCGGAGTCGAAGGAACGCGACCGGTTGCACTTCGCGTTCATGTCCAACGGCATCTCGTCGGAGCGGCAGGTGGAGACCGCGGTGCGGGAGACCGCCGCGATCGCCCGGCAGACGCGGGAGTCGGGGCTCGGCATCGTGGTGGTGGCCGGTCCGGTGGTGGTGCACACCGGCGGTGGACGCGCGCTGTCGAAGCTGATCCGCGCTGGATACGTGCAGGGGCTGCTCGGTGGCAACGCGCTGGCGGTGCACGATATCGAGACGGCTCTGTTCGGCACCTCGCTCGGGGTTCGGCAGTCGGACGGCCGCCAGGCCGAACACGGCCATCGGAACCACATGCGCGCCATCAATGCGATCTACCGCGCGGGCTCCATCCGGCAAGCCGTGGAATCGGGCGTGCTGGCCGCGGGCGTCATGTACGACTGCGTGAAGGCGGACGTGCCATTCGCGCTGGCGGGCAGTCTGCGCGACGACGGTCCGCTGCCCGATACCATCACCGACATGAACCTGGCGCAGGACGCCTACGCCGAGCGTTTGCGCGGCGCGGGGCTGGTCCTCTGTCTCGGATCGATGCTGCATTCGATCGCCACCGGGAACATGCTGCCGGCGTGGGTCCGCATCGTGTGCGTCGACATCAATCCGGCGGTGGCGACCAAGGTGAGCGACCGCGGCACGGGCCAGGCGGTCGGCGTGGTTACCGACGTGGGCCTGTTCCTGGATCTACTGGCGAAGGAACTGGTGCAATCGTAATGGCCAAGAGCAAGCAGTACACCGCCGATCACGCGCGCGCCGGAGTGGACGCGGAACTGCCGGCGATCGAGACCTGGGAGAACCAATACCCAGGCTATGAGATCGTCATCTCGACGCCCGAGTTCACCTCGGTTTGTCCTCGCACCGGGTTGCCGGATCATGGCACGCTCACGCTGACCTACGTTCCGGCCAAGACGTGTCTGGAACTGAAGTCGCTCAAGATGTACTGGCTGGCGTACCGCAATCTCGGCATTTTTCAGGAGAACGTGGTCAACCGCTTTCTCGCCGACGTGGTGAAGGCCTGCCATCCGGTTCGCGCCACGGTGGTGGGCGAGTTCACGCCGCGCGGCGGCGTCTATACGAAGGTCACCGCGAACTGGAGCCGCAAGAGTGGCCGCAAGTAGCGAGTCCGATCCCAAGCTCGCCGAACTTTCGGATCTGCTGCGCGAGATTCGCGAGCGGGTGCGCGAACGCCATCCCGATCCCGCCACCGGTGGCCCGGTGCGGCTGGCCGATACCGCGCCTTTGTTGCACGCTCGCGATGCCGCGCTCGGCAAGTCCGCGTCCATCGGCAAGGTGAATCCGCGGCCCGGCGGATTGCTGAACTCGGCGGCGCAGGCGGTGAAGCGGGCCGTGTCGCGCGGTTTGCACTGGCATGTCCGCGAACAGGTGGAGTTCAACCGCGCGGTGGTGGCGGCGCTGGACGCGGCGATCGGCGCGATCGACGAGACGAACCGGTCGCTGGTGGAACTGGCGTCGCAACCGGTCAAAAGCGAAGTTCTCCGCGAGACCGGCGATTTGCGCGCGCATTGGGTCGCGTGGCGCGGCGAATGGGAGCGCAAGCTGGGGGCCAACGAAACGCAGTTCCTGCGCGGACTGGCGGATTTGCAGGGCGCGTTCCAACACCGCGCCACGTTGATGGAGTCGAACTACCGCGACATGGTGGCGGCGCAGCATCGGGACTTCGAGGGCGCGCTCGAACGGTCCGGGCGCGAGATTCAAGGGCGGCTTTGGGAGGATCTGGAGAAGATCCAACACCGCTACGAGACGATCATCCATTCCGAGCTTCGTCTGGCGCGTCAGCGGGCGTCCGCGCTTGCGCCGGAACCCGCGCCCGCGCCGGTTCACGCGGGCCACGATGCGCCGGTGCGGATCGATTACCTGAAGTTCGCCGAAAAGTTCCGCGGCTCCGAAGAGTATGTGCGGCGCGGGCAGGAATTTTACGTGGAGCGGTTCGCCGGGCGCAAGAACGTGCTGGATCTCGGCTGCGGCCGCGGCGAGTTCTTGGAACTGATGCGCGAGCATGGGACCGGGGCGCGCGGCATCGAACAGAGCGAGGAGTTGGCGGCGCTGTGCCGCGCCAAGGGACTGGATGCGTCGGCGGGCGAGATGTTCGAACACCTGCGCGGGCTGGAGGATCAATCGCTCGACGGAATTTTCTGCTCGCAGGTGGTGGAGCATTTGCCGCCGTACGCGGTGCCGGAGTTGATCCGTCTGGCGCACGCCAAGCTCGCGCCGCGTGGGCTGCTGGCGGTGGAAACGCCGAACCCGGAGTGTCTGGCGATCTTCGCCACGCACTTCTATCTCGACCCGACGCACACGCGGCCGGTGCCGCCGGCGCTGCTCGCGTTCTATTTCGAGGAGAGCGGCTTCGGCCGCCTCGAGACTCACCGGTTTGCGCCGGCGGAAGATTCGATCGCGGCGGTGAAGGATCTGCCGGAGAGCGTGCGGCAGACTTTCTTCGGATCGATGGACTACGCGGTGCTGGGTTTGCGGCTATGAGGGACGGCGAGTCCTCGGAGCGATGATGCATTGAGAATCCCGGGACCCGGCCGGGATGATGGGCGTGATGCGGAGGGAGCGAGCCTTCCCAGAGGGGATCACGTAGGAGGGCCGGGGCCCGGTTGGCGGAGCCGCTCGGCGACTCTCGCGGAGGACTACCAGACGGAACCGGACCGGCCAGCGGCGGCGACGACCTTTTCGGACGAGGACCATTCGCTTGCCGTCCGCAACGGGTAGACGCGAAGGCCAGAGGATGAGAATACCCGTCCGATTCCCGGTGGCATCGCCCGAGCCGATGGAGCCCCGCAGGGTAACCGTCGACGATCGGGCCGAATCGGACTTGCTTGCGCCTGGATCAAAGTCGATGTCTTCGGCGTGTCGCAGCGGCCAGGGAACACCGGCTTGTGAATCGCCGTGCCACCGCGGAACGCGATCCTTCCTGCCAGCCGAGGCTCGCTGAAGAGATCGTTCAGAGCCCGGCAGTAATCAGGTCCTACTCGATTTGAGCGGGTTCTGGCCAAAGAGCGACGCCGGACGTATCCCTTTGGGGCAATAGACTTGCCGCTCGCCGCGTGCGAGGATCGGGGCCAGCCATGCGTCCGAAGACCGACCACGACCGCGACCGCGAGGCGGTCGAGTTTCGGGACAAGGGCGTGTTCACCGACGTCACCGAGGGTGACAAGCACGAGGCGGACCTGGTGGCGAGGGTCCGGCTGAGCGGCGAGGAGGCGTACTTTCTCTTCCACGCGGAATTGCAGAGTTCGCCCGAAGTGGATTTCCCCCGGCGGATGTTCACCTTATTTTGCGAGGCTGTTCCAGACCTTCGGCATGCCGGTGTATCCGATCGCGGTGTTGAGCTACGACGCGCCGCGTACGGAGGCGCCCCACGAATTCGGCGTCTTGATCGACGGCTGGCGGGTGCTGGCGTTCGAGTACCGGTCGCCGCAGTTGAATCGGATGCACTGGCGCGAGTACATTAACAACGACGACCCGGTCGCGTTGGCGCTGGCGGCCAAAATGAAGATGGACGATCATCGTCCGGATCGCGCAACGCCGGACGAAGACGGAAGGGGCCGATCCCCGATGCGAGTCCAGCGGAAGGTCGATGTCCCCCTCGTGATCGCGGAGCGCATGAAGGCCCGCTGCACCGAGACGCAGTGCCGCCAACGGAGCCCTCCAGGCGGAACCCGGTTCCCTTGCGCGAGCGCAACGCGGCCACCAGCGCGTTCGTGTCGATCACGATACGGATCATTGGTGTGGTGCGCCCGGCTTCAGTAGCGCCGTCCAGTTGGTGATCACCTCCAGCGGCTGCGATCCGCCGGCCGATCCCAGCACCAGGAACCGCTTCCCGTCCGGCGCCACCGCGTAGGGCTGTGAGCCTGAGCCGAAAGAAGGCAAGGCGAACAGTTCGCGCGGCGTGGATGGCGTCAGCGAATCCGGGCCCAGCTTCAGGCTCACCGTCATCAGCTTGTTATCCGCCGACACGTAGTGCAGCTCCCGCCCGTCAGGACTCCACTCGGGATACCGGCCGCCGCCTGTCGAGATCTGGAACTTGCCCCGAGGTTCCGGGAACGCCTGGATGTAGACCTCGTCCCTGCCCGACTCGTCCGACGTGTACGCCACCCAACGCGGGCTGGGCTCCGGAGAGAATCGCGCCAGGAATTCATTGAAGCGCGTCCGCAGATACGGACGAGCCCCTGCGCTGGCTGAAGCGCCGGCCTCGGGCTTCCCGTCCGGGCTCACCGGCAGGACCCACAGGTCCCGCTGCGTGTCCGGCGCGATTTCGAAATACAGCACCAAGCGGCCGTCGCGCGACCAGTCCAAGGGCCACTGCGGGTTCGCCGACTCGGTCACCCGGTGCTCGGTTCCCGCTCCGCTCGCCTCCTTGCGGTACAGGTTGAACGGGAAGCCCGCGCGGAACATCACATGCCTGCCGTCCGGCGACCAGACCGGGAACATTGCGGATCCCCGCAGGAACGTGAACCGGCTCCCGGCTTCCCGCTCCACATCGACCATCCACAGGTCGCGTCCGGTGGCGGACCCGCGGGCAACCGCGACACGTCGGCCATCGGGCGAGATCCTGGGTTTAGAGTAGTCGCCCGGCTGTAGCTCTTTCTGGCCCGGGGCGCCGGCAGCCCTGCCCGACTGGTCCACCCAGGTGAGCCGGGTTCCGCCAGCCTTCCCGTGGACCAGCAGACCGCTCGACGAGACCGCCGCGAGCATTCGGTCGAACGGGCCAGCATCCACGGGATCGGCGACGGGCCGGGACTCGCCGGAAAGCTGGAGCCGCTCCGGATCGAAGCGCTGGGCTACCAGCGTCGATCCGCGCAGCCAGAACAGGTGGCCCGCCGCGTACACGCCGTTGCCCTCCGCGGTGACCACGCGGACCCGTTCCCGCGGGTTCGCCAGCGAGACTGCGTAGATACCCGTGTGCTCCGGCGTGGCGGCTACATAGAAGAGAATTCGTCCTCCCGGAAGAAACCGGGGCCACCGAAGACTGGTCTCACCCCGCGCGGCATCCAGGGTGGTCACTGGCTCGGGTTTACCTCCGGACGCGGGCACGCGGAAGAGTCCCGACGAGCCCCCGTCCAACACGATGTTGCCGTCCGGAGCCCAGTCGCCGCCGAGAAATGCCGGCGCATCGCAGATGGCGATGGGTGTGCCGCCGCCCACATCCACCCGCCAGATCTTGGATGCACCCCCGTAGGCGATGGAACGGCCATCTGGCGACCAGAACGGACTAAACCCCAGCTCCGTCCTGGGAAGCAAACGAGCGGTGGTTGCGTCCAAGGGGCGGACCCAGAGTCCGCTCTTGCCCGGCGCGGTCGCATAGAAGGCCAACGACCGCCCGTCGGGTGAGATGGCGAACCCGCGCGTGGGATCGATCTGGCCTCCTTCCGGCGGGTTGAGTTGGGACCGGACCGCCTGCTCCTGTGCCGGAGCCTGGCGCGATCCCTTCATCATCCATCCGGCCAACGCACCGAGGACCAACGCGACCGCGACCGCCCACGGCCATCTGCTGGACTTCGCCGGCGCGGCGGGCTGCTGCTCCATCGCCCAGGCGAGCGCGGACTTCAAGTCACGCGCATTCTGGAAGCGCGAGTCCGGATCCTTGGCCAGGCACTTCCGGATCACGCGCCCCAGCGGCGGATGCAGGTCGAGCGGCGCGGGTTCGCGCTCGATAATCGCCGCGATCACGCTGGCCCTGCTCGAACCTCCGAACGCCCGCTTACCCGACAGTAACTCGTACAGCACGCATCCGAAGGCAAACAGGTCGGACCGCGCATCCGCCGGCCTCCCCTGTAACTGCTCCGGCGCCATATACCGCAAAGTCCCGATGATCTGACCCTCGCCCGTAACCGCGGTCCGCGTCGCGTCGTCGGGACCCGTCACCGGCGCCGCTTGCTTCGCCAATCCGAAGTCGAGCAACTTGATCCCCTGCTTGGTGACCAGCACGTTGCCGGGCTTCAGGTCCCGGTGGACGAACCCCTTGCGGTGCGCGGCGTCCAGCGCGTCCAGGATCTGACTCGCGTACTCCACCGACTTCTCCGCCGGCAGCGGACCCTTCAGCGGAGTCCCCTCGATGAACTCCATCACCAGGTAGTTCGGACCCACATCGAACAACGTGCAGATGTTCGGGTGGTTCAGCGCCGCGACCGCCTTGGCCTCGCGCGCGAACCGCTCCTTGAACGCGGCCTTGGACACCTTGATGGCGACGGTCCGGTCGAGGCGCGTGTCGCGGGCGCGGTACACCTCGCCCATACCGCCCTCGCCGATGGGCGCTTCGATGAGGTAGTGCCGAGCCGCTGTCCGGTCATCAGGTCCAGCTTATTCGATGTGGGCGCCCGCGTGTGCGAACGTTGCGATCACGGACAACTCGCCATCCGCTCCCGCACGCGCCAAGGTTCGTTCATCCTCAGGACGCGGACCGTGACTTCGCCGGCTTCCGTCAAGGGCCGAATGAAGGGTCCGTCGAAGCGGAAGTGGTCACGCCATGCCTGGCGCCGCGGATGAAACAGGCTGACCGGATCACCGGAGACGCTCAACGCGGCCACATCCGTGCCTTTGTTTCGATTGCAAACGGCGCAGGCGAACGCGAGATTGTCCATGGTTGAGCCGCCGCCGTGCTTCCGGCTCACGATGTGATCGACGTGATGCCGGTAACCGCTACTGTCCTCGGACAGCAAGCAGTACTCACAACGCGATCCCGCGCGTTCGGCCGCACGGCGCCGGACATCGTCACGGATGGTTGCGCGCACTCGAGGCAATCAGACGAGCTTTGGCTTTCGCCATCCGCATGAGGTGCTCGAGATGGAAGCAGTGATCCAACTCCGCCTTTTCCTCGGCGGACAGAAGGCCCTCCTTCTCCCGCTCGATGAGGTCCTCCAGCCGTAGGGACGCTTCCTCGGACGGATGGAAGGCGATGACCGCGGCCGGCGTGGCGCCCGAAACGATGAAGTCCACGATCTCCTGGTCCGCTGATGTCGGCGCGATCATTCTGGTTCCATGCTACACCCTCGTGGGAGGGGCTGAGATTCACTTCCCGCCCGCGCTCTCCTTCAACAGCGCCGGCCAGTTGGTGATCAACTCCAGAGGTTGCGATCCGGCGGCCGGCGTCAGCACCAGGAACCGCTTCCCGTCCGGCGCCAGCGCGTAGGGCTGGAGCGTGCTGGAAGCAGGCAAGGCGAACAACTCGCGCGGCGTGGACGGAGTCAGCGAATCCGCTCCCAGCTTCAATCCCACCGTCATCAGCTTGTCATCCGCCGAGACGTAGTACAACTCCCTTCCGTCCGGACTCCACTCCGGATAGCTGCCTCCACCCGTCGAGATCTGGAACTTCGGGTGTAGGCAAAACCCGGCATTCCGCGCCCGGGTTTTGCATAGAGGGAATCAGATCAGCCCCGTCCAATTCGCCGGACTCGCGATCGCCTCTCGCACCGCGAACTCGCCGCGCCTCGCCAGAGCCTCCGCCGGCCACGGACCGGTTACGTACACGCGGCCGGTGCCGCCGGCGCTGCTCGCGTTCTATTTCGAGGAGAGCGGCTTCGGCCGCCTCGAGACTCGCCGGTTTGCACCGGCGGAAGATTCGATCGCCGCGGTGAAGGACTTGCCGGAAAGCGTGCGGCAGACTTTCTTCGGATCGATGGACTACGCGGTGCTGGGTTTGCGGCTATGAGGGACGGCGAGTCCTCGGAGCGATGATGCATTGAGAATCCCGGGACCCCGCCGGGATAATGGGCGTGCCGCGGAGAGAGCGAGCCCTACCAGAGGGGATCGCGTAAGAGGGCCGGGGCCCGGTTGGCGGAGCCGCTCGACGACTCTCGCGGAGGACTACCAGACGGAACCAGACCGGCCAGTGGCGGCGACGGCCTTTTCGGACGAGGACCATTCGCTTGCCGTCCGCAACGGGTAGTCGCGAAGGCCAGAGGATGAGACTACCCGTCCGATTCCCGGTGGCATGGCCCGAGCCGATGGAGCCCCGCGGGGGAACCGTCGGCGATCGGGCTGATCCGGCCAGCTTGCGCCTGGATCAAAGTCGATGTCTTCGGCGTGTCGCAGCGGCCGGGGAACACCGGCTTGTGAATCGCCGTGCCACCGCGGAACGCGATATTTCCTGCCAGCCGATGCTGGCTGAAGAGATCGTACAGAGCCCGGCAGTAATCAGATCCTGCTCGATTTGAGCGGGTTCTGGCCAAGGAGCGACGCCGGACGTATCCCTTTGGGGCAATAGACTTGCCGCTCGCCGCGTGCGAGGATCGGGGCCAGCCATGCGTCCGAAGACCGACCACGACCGGCTGTTCAAGGAACTCATCAAGACTTTCTTTTTCGAGTTCATCCAGTTGTTCTATCCCAGGCTTGCGGCCAAGCTCGACCGCGAGGCGATCGAGTTTCTGGACAAGCAGGTGTTCACCGACGTCACCGAGGGTGACAAGCACGAGGCGGACCTGGTGGCGAGGGTCCAGCTGAGCGGCGAGGAGGCGTACTTTCTTTTCCACGTGGAGGCGCAGAGTTCGCCCGAAGTGGATTTCCCCCGGCGGATGTTCACCTACTTTGCGCGGCTGTTCCAGACCTTCGGCATGCCGGTGTATCCGATCGCGGTGTTGAGCTACGACGCGCCGCGTACGGAGGCGCCCCACGAATTCGGGGTCACCATCGACGGCTGGCGGGTGTTGGCATTCGAGTACCGGTCGCTGCAGTTGAATCGGATGCACTGGCGCGAGTACATTCAAAACGACAACCCGGTCGCGTTGGCGCTGGCGGCCAAAATGAAGATGGACCCGGCGGAGCGGCGCAAGGTGAAATTCGAGTGCTTGCGGCTGCTGTGGACGATGAAGCTGAATCCGGCTAGGATGGAGATGATCGCGGGATTCGTCAACGCGTACCTGGTGTTGGCGGCTGGCGACGAGAAATGGGTGGAGGAACAAATGGCAGCAGCGGCGCCGGAATCCACGGAGAAGAAATTCCTCTTCTGGACCAGTTGGCACGACAAGGGCTACGACGAAGGGCTCGAGAAGGGGCTCGAGCAGGGACTGCAAAAGGGCTTCGAGAGGGCTGTTGAAGCGGGCAAGGAGCGAACCCTGCGGGTGCTGGAGCGAAACTACCGCAGACGCTTCGGATCCGCGCTGCCCACCGGGCTTCACGCCGCCGCCGCGCGGCTCGAACTAGACCCCCTCGACACCCTGAGCGACGCTGTCTTGGACTTCGCCGCTCCCGCCGATGTGGACGACTGGCTCGCTCGTAACGGGGGAACGACCGGGCAATAGGGCCCCGCGCCGTCAGCGAAACGACGCCGGGCGAGAACTGCATCCTCGATCGAACGCGCCCGAGCAACAAGTTCCACCGATGCAAACCTCGCGCCACGGAGTGGTGCAGGCTGGGGCTCCCCGCGAAGTGGACGTTCGCCTTGACCCGACGCCCGCAGCGTCGATTTCCCGCGCCCGCCTCGTGCGCCTTGGGCGATTGTCGCGGCGAGGCGAGCATTTTAGGAGCGGAGAAGGAGCGGCGTCCCCTCGCCAGCCGGTCGTCGATCTTCGGGTATAGGCAAAGCCCGGCATTCCGCGCCCGGGTTTCGCATAGAGGGAATCAGATCAGCCCCGTCCAATTCGCCGGACTCGCGATCGCCTCTCGCACCGCGAACTCGCCGCGCCTCGCCAGAGTCTCCGCCGGCCACGGACCGGCTTCCGCCGCGTCCACGTTCGCGTCGACCTCGGCGGTCGAGCGGACCCCCACGATCACGCTCGACACGGCGGGAAACGAGAGGCAGAACCGGAGCGCGAGCGAAGCCAGGCCGTCGACGCCCGCGCCGTGAATGGCCAGGGCGCGCCGTGCGGCGTCCCGCAACGGGGCGAGCGGCGCCGGGGTGGCGTCCAGATTGGGCGTCAGTACGCCGCGTAAGAACGCCGACCGCACCAGCACGCCCGATCCAGCGGCGGCCGCGGCCGGCAACACGCGATCCGCCATCGTCTGGTCGAGCATATTGAACGGAACCTGGATCGAGCGCAGCCAGCCGCGATCCGCCGCCGCCAGCGCCTCGGCCTCCGTGTACACGCTGGCCGCGACAAATCGAGCCTTGCCGCTCCGTTGCGCATCCATCAGCGCGCCGATGGCATCTTCGTTGGCGAGCGAAGCCGCCGTGGCGCTGTGAATCTGCAGTACGTCCACTTCGGCCAAGCCCAACTCGCGCAGGCTGGCATCGATCGACGCGTGGACATCGGCGGGACGGGTGTCCCCCGTCAGCGCCAGCTTGGTGCAGACCACCGGCCTCTCGCCCGCCTGGCGCAACGCTTGGCCCACCACCGATTCCGCCTCGCCATATGCCCGCGCGGTGTCGATACAGTTGATGCCTCGCTCGAGCGCGCGCAGCACGACGCGGACGCAATCGGCGCGGTCCGGCTTGGCGAAGTGGGCGCCTCCCTTGAATCCGTAGTCCATTCCGAGTTCGACCGTGCCGAGCGTGATCTCGGAGACCTTCAGGCCGGTGTTGCCAAGGGAGCGGTAGCGCATGGGACAACCATAGTACCAACGTCGGCTATACTGTTATCCCGATGCACCGGCGCGCGTTTCTGAGCACGCTCGCGGCCGCGACGACGGCGGGAGCGGTTCCGCCGGTCAAGGTGGGCCACCGCGAGGCCAGCATGAAGCTGGTGGGGAACCTCCGCGTCTTCGAGACCGCCAGCAAGATCCCCGGCCTGGCCGGCGTGGAACTGCAAATCGTATCGGGCGCGCACAACCTCTGGTCGAAGGACACGCTCCGCAAGTACAAGCGGGAGGCCAACCGGTGGGGGATGCAAATCCCCTCGCTCGCCGGCCCGTTCGGACGCGGTGTCCAGTTGATGAAGCCGGGCGCGGAAGAGCAACTCCGCAAGGCGGTGGCGGCGGCGGAGTTTCTGGGCGCGGGCGTGATTCTGGTCCCATCGTTCCGCGACAACTGCCCCGATCCCGCCACGCCCGAACAGTCCGAGCCCGTTCTGGCGATGTTCCGCAAAGTGGGCGCGGCGGCGGCGGAAGCGGGCGTCACGCTCGGCTGGGAGAATTCGCGCAGCCCGGCGGACAACGCGCGGATGATCGACGCCATCGGACATCCGAACGTGCGCGTCTACTACGACCTGGATAACGGCGAATTCTACGGTCACAAGGGGCAGATCGAAGATGGCGTCAAGCTGCTTGGCCGCGACCGGATCTGCCAGGTCCACGTCAAGAACGAGGACCGCCTCATCGAGGATCGCGGCCGGATCGACTGGAGAAAGGCGTTCCGGGAGTTGAAGGCCGCGGGCTACGACGGCTGGTACGTTCTCGAGAGCCGCCACGGGGACGAGGCGCAGTTGATCGAGTCCACGTCCCGCAATATCGAATTCATCAAGCGCCAGGCGGGTTGAAGGAGCGAACATGACGAGACGCGACGCGATGACGGCGGCGGCCGGGGTTTCCCTGGCCATGGCGCAAGGCCAACGATGGAAGATCGGGTTGATCGGCAACGGCAATCGCGGCACGGCGCACCTGGGCGCCTACGTCAACATGCCGGAGGCGAACGTCACCGCGCTGAGCGACCTCGAATCGTCCCGCATGGCGGCCTACAACACGAAACTGGGCGGCAAGGCGGCGCAATACAACGACTGGCGCGAACTGATCAAGGACAAGAACGTCGATATCGTCGCGATCGCCACGCCGAACTACCTGCATCCGGAAATGGCGATCGCCGCGTTGCGGGCCGGCAAGCACGTGCTGCTGGAAAAGCCGATCGCGATCGACTACAAGCTGGCGCGCCAGATCCAAGCGGAGGCGAAGAAGAGCGGACGCGTGCTGGCGATCGGCATGCAACGCCGCTTCATGGCGCGCGATCACTGGGTCCAGCAGATCGTCGACAGCGGCGCGATCGGCCAGGTGCGGTTCATCAACATCGGCGAGTATCGCGGCGACTGGAGTCCGAAGGGATCGCTCTTCACCGATCCTGAGTCCGGGCGCAGGGACAACTGGCGGTTCTTCCAGGCCGCCGCCGGATCGACCGAACTGGAGTTCTCCGTGCATGCGTTTTCCCAGGTGACGCAACTGGCGAAGTCGCCGTTGGCGCGATGCGTGGCTTCCGGCGGGACAGTTCACTACAAGGATCACCAGACCCGCGATATCTGCCAGGGCTCGATCGACTTTGCCAATGGCGTCCGGTTCAATTACACGTTCTGCCTGTTCTCGGCCGGGACGCCGGGAAACACGGTGATCGTGGGGGACAAGGGAACTATCCGCTACACCACCGAGAGCGGGATCCTCCTCGACATGGCAGGGAAGAAAGGGCAGGCTCCGCCGCCGCACACCGGCTTTTCGGGCGAAAAGCCGGAAGTGGCGATGTATCGCGAGTTCTTCGCCGCCATCCGCGAGAGTCGCGAACCGGCGTTGAACGCGGAACTGGCGATCGAGGCGGCCAAGATCGCTTATGCCATGGAGATCGCGACGGTGGAGAACCGGGTCGTCACGGCGCGCGATTTCGCCTAGCCGGCGTTGTGGGTTGACGGGTTGATTCCAGGACTATCCACAGATTATCGAACCACGTTGTATAATCATGTGATGTCCAGTCAAGCCATTAACCGTCGCGCAATCCAGGGGGGTAGGTAGACGTTGTCGGAGAGTACCGGGGCCGCCCCAGCCCGAGGGGACTCGGCCCAGTTGATTCAGGCCTTCGCATCAATCGACGACGGCGTTGGGGTGGAGGGAGTGCTTGGGGCTGCGGTTGCGGCGCTCGGGAGGGCGCTGCCGTTGGTTCCCAGAGTAGCGGCAGCTCGCAGAGCATCGGAGCGACGCATCCGCATTGTTGCGGAATTCCCCGATGGCATCGCTGTTGGACGTGAGTATGACCGCTCAAGGGTCCTGAGGAATGGCTTGCATGAGTACCCGGAGGGGGGCGCCATCGCCTTCCCGAGCTATCAGGGAGGGAACACATTTCCCGAGTGGCAGTTCCTGCTCTGGCCGGGCAATCGGACCATATCGGCCGACGATCAGTCGATCATAGGCAGTATACGGGAGCGAGCTCTGCGTGTCCTTTCCCGTCAAGCCTTGTTTGAGGTCAGCGCAGAGCTGGTCTCGTCGAATGCGCCCGAGTTCAACCTAATGAATCTTATTAGCCGCCTCGTCGCCTCGGTTGGCGCGTCCTGGGCGAGTGTGATCTACTTCCGCTCGCCCGCCTTGCCCGCGCTCCTCTGGAGCTCTCGTTCTGACAGGTTTTTTTCGGACATTGATCGAATTCGGCAAACCGGCATCACACGGAGCGTCATCAGAAGCGGTGAGCCGAGGTGTTTCACCGACGTGCGCGCCCACGATCGGGACCACCCCGGACAGTTGAACCCGATCATTCGTGATGACCCTACTGTTGTGGCGGCGGCGTGCGTTCCACTGCGAATCAGGGGGAGGGCTGCGGGAGCCATGTGGATTCACTATCCAGACGCGCGATCGTTTTCGGCCACTCTTGTCCAAAATAGACTCCTAAGTCGAGAGCACATCGCAGGTCTGGACGGAGCGCCGAAGGAGGAAAGGCCCCCCTATACTTGATCGAAGCGGGGATGGTTGGTTTTGACGGCGTTCCACCCCGGCGACGAACCCTAAAAGGAGGGCTTCTCCATGGTACAAACGGCGAGTCTGTTCAATCAACTCCTGCGGCATTTTCCCCGGACCGAGTTCGCCGCTCTGGTGGCCAAGCACAAGGCAG
>SYLY01000074.1 GCA_005808475.1 Acidobacteriota bacterium | reverse complement strand
CCGGCGTCGCCCATGAGGTGAACACGCCGCTGGCGGTGATCTCGAGCTACGCGCAGATGCTCGGCAAGCAGATGCAGGGCGACGACGCCAAGGCCCGCATGCTCGACAAGATCGCCAAGCAGACCTTCCGCGCCAGCGAGATCGTGAATTCGCTGCTGAACTTCTCCCGTACCGGCAAGGCCGAGATGGAGGATCTCGACGTCAACCGGGTGGTCCGCGAGACGCTGCAGTTGATCGAGCCGCAGTTGCGCAAGGCGGGCGTCGAAGTCGAGCCCCGCTTCGATGCCGGCGATCCGGTGATCCGAGGCAATTCCGGCAAGATCCAGCAGGTGCTGCTCAACCTGTTTCTCAACGCCCGGGACGCGATGGAGTCGGGCGGCCGGCTCGGCATCGCGATCGACACCAGCGGCGAGCACGCGCGCATCGAGATCCGCGATTCGGGGAAGGGAATCGCGCCCGAGGATCTCCCGCGGATCTACGATCCGTTTTTCACGACCAAGGGCGCCAAGAAGGGAACCGGTCTGGGTTTGGCGGTGAGCTATGGCATCGTGCGCGAACATGGCGGTACCATCGACGTGACGAGCCAGCCGGGTTCGGGAACGGTGTTCCAACTCGACTTCCCGCTCGTCCGCAAACCCGTCCATGCCTGATAGCACCGTCCCCGCGTCCAGAGGGCGCATTCTCGTCGTCGACGACGAAGCCGATATTCGCGAGAGTCTGGAAATGCTCTTGCAGTCGGAGGGCTACACCGTCGATCTGGCGCACAACGGGACCGAGGGCTTGGCCCGGTTCGACGCGGCCAACTACGACATGGTGCTGCTCGACCTCATGATGCCGGACAAGAGCGGCATGGAGGTGCTCGCCGAAATCCGCGAGCGGGACCGCGAGACTCCGGTCGCCATGATCACCGCTTACGGCTCGGTGGAGGTCGCCGTGCAAGCGCTCAAGGCGGGCGCGAGCGACTACTTCTCCAAGCCCTGGGACAACGAGAAGCTGTTGCTCGAAATGGGGCGGCTGATCGGCGAGCGGAAGCTCACCACCGAGAACACCCAGCTCAAGCGCGCCCTCAAGCAGCGATACGCATTCCCCAACATCGTCGGCAAGAGCGACCGCATGTTGCGGGTGCTGGATCTGGTGGCGCAGGTGGCTCCCAGCCGCGCGACCATCCTCGTCACCGGCGAGACCGGCACCGGCACGGAGCTCATTGCGAAGGCGATCCACGCCAACTCGACCCGCTCCGATCAGATGTTCATCGCGGTGAACAGCGGTTCGCTGCCGCCGGACCTGCTCGAGTCCACCTTGTTCGGCCATGTCAAGGGCGCCTTCACCAGCGCCGTGTCGTCGCGCAAAGGCTACTTCGAGGCGGCCAACCGCGGCACGATCTTCTTCGACGAGATCGGCACCATCGGTATCGAGACGCAGGCCAAGCTGCTCCGCGTGATCCAGGAGAAGGAGTTCACTCCGCTCGGCTCGAACGAGGTGCTCCGCGCCGATGTCCGTATCATCGCCGCCTGCAACGCGGATCTGAAGAAGATGGTCGCCGAGGGCAAGTTCCGCGACGATCTGTACTACCGGCTCTACGTCATCAACATCGAACTGCCCGCCCTGCGCGATCGCAAGGAGGACATTCCTCCACTGATCGACCACTTCTTCGCGCGCTACTGCCGCGAAAACGAGAAGTTCCTCGACGCGCAGGGGCGCTCGACGCTTCAGTTCGACGCCGACGCCCGCCAGATCCTGATGGATCATTCCTGGCCGGGCAACGTCCGGGAACTCGAGAACGTGGTGGAACGGGCCGTCGTGCTGGCCCACGAGGAGGTGGCGCCCGCGGCCGTGCTGCCCGACTACTTGCTGCACACGGGTGGACTCCGCGTCCGCCGCGACGAGACAGGGGCGCTGCCGGCGGACGCGAGCCTGTTCGAAATGGTCGCCGATTTCGAGCGCCGCGTCATCGTCGACTACCTGGACCAGCACAACGGCAGCCAGACCGAAACCGCCGAATCGCTGCGAATTCCGCTGTCAACGCTGAACCAGAAGATCAAGCGGCACGATATCGCGATCCGGAAACGTTCGGGCGCCTGATTTTTTTTTCGCCGCCCGTGATATTTATCCCGGCGTCCCCGCGCTTTAGTCAGCAGAGGACGACGAGACCATGATTCGGAACCAAACCATCAATCGGGACGCGCACCTGTTCGAGGGCGTCGAGCCGGGCGGCATCACGGGGATTGGAGCGGGCGTCCTGCTCATGGCGCTGGCCGCCGCCGCGGGCCTCGAGGCCGGCTCCTTCCTGGCGAACCTGCTGCTGGCGCTGACCCGCCACGCCTGGTAGGCGCCCTACCGCACCGGTAGGATCACCGCGTTGGACTCCCGGCCGTCGGCTCGGACTTTCAATTGCGCCCCGCCCTGCGGAGCGTCCTCGGCGATCTTGACGCGCACCAAGTCGTAGCCGACACGTCCCGCCATGCCCCCTGCCCAATCGGCCGGCTTGGACGAGTCGCCCAAAACGACCTCCACCGGCGTCGTGAGCGGGTAGTCCGGACTGGCCGGTAGCGCGAACCCTTCCGGGTGTCCCATCTTGTACGCTCCGAACCCGGTGCCGAGCAACGTCACGGTCTCGCCCCTGCGCGCTGGATTGTCCGCCGTTACCGGGGTTCCGTCCTGATGGAGCGCCTGAGCCAACTCCCGGCCGTCGGCAGGCAGTGAGAACAAGCCTGGAGCCGACCCCACCACGGAGAACTTGCCGGTGATGTCTTCCTGTCCGGCGCGAATCACTCGCAAGTCGTAGTCTCCGGCGACAAGGTCACGCGGCAACTGCGCCTGGATGCGTTCGGGCGAGACGAAGATCAGCGGCAGAATGCGGCTGCCGACGAGGACCGACGTACGCGCCAGCGCCTGAGCGAGGATGGGACCGGAAGGCCCTGTTTCGAGGTTAGGCGCGAGATCGGCGCCGTCGATGAAGATCAGCGATCCGGGCGCGACGACGCCTTCCGGCGTGATTCCGGCGGCGTTGCGAATTCCCGCCGGCTTGATGAACGGGATCTTGTCCAGCCTGGCGATCACGGATCGGGGGCGCGCCATGTGCAGGCTCGCGATCGTGCTGGTGCCCGCCAAGTCGGCGTCCCAGCGCCGGAACCGGAACCCGGGCTGCGCTTCCACGGTGACCAGCACCATCGAATCGCCAGGGTAGAATCCGTCCGGTGACGCCGGTTCGAATTGGAAGCGGGCTCCATCGCCTGGATCCGACGCGGCCGACACCTTGTACGAGGCGCGGAGATGCAGCGCCAGTTCGACCAGATTCGTGTCGGCGAGGTTGATCGTTCTGACCCGTGGGCCGCCGTCGGACCAACCCAGGAATTCCAGCCGCTGGAGTTCGTCCACGGGGATGAGTTCGGGAACTTCCACGCGCACGGAACTGCCCGCCGCGCGATCGACCTTGCAGGGCAGGTCGCACGGAGCGCCATCCACCGAAATCGTGCCGGCGGGTGTGTTCGACCGGATCGACAGTTGCGCCAGCGGATCGTACTCGGCCACCAGTTGGAACGTCGGATCCGGGTTCTCCGGCACGGTGAACTCGTGCGCCGCCACGCCCCCGTTCGACCATCGCCGGAACACGAACTTACGGCCTCTGGCATCGGTGACTTCGGTGGGCGCCGCGACCGTGTGTTTGCTGCCCGGCAGGAACACGAAGTAGTTCTCCGGCCAGTTGTCCCGCCCGTCGATCTTGACCTTCAGCCCCGCGGGCTGCGTGGCCACGTTCACCGTAACGCCGCGGCGGTAGCGCCCCACGATCGTCTCGATGCTGGTTACGTTGTTGTCCGCGGTGTACACCGAGTCCAGCGCGACGCCGTTGCTATAGCTATCGAATACCCATGCCCGGCCGGACTTGTCGATCTGCGGCGAAACCGCGCCCAGCACGTGCCTGGACCCGGGCGTGAAGTCGAACTCGCCGATGCAAGACAGCGGAATGCTGACCGGCGGCCGAATCGGCAGATAGTTGTTGGCCTCGCAGGGCTCGAATTCGGTGGTTCTGACTTCCTCCCGGTCGATGCGGAGCTTTAACCCCATCGGATCGGTGCGGAACTTCACTCGTTTGGCCGCGCTGAACCGCGCGTAGACCACGGAATTGCCGGTGATCGATGTCTGCCGGACGGCGGACTCCACTTCCACGCCCTCGACCTTCCAGCCGAGGAAAACGAACCCCGGGTAGGGGAACGCCGCCAACTGCAGACTGGCGCCGGAACTCCAGAAGCTCGCATTGTCCCAGAAACAGGCTCCGTTCACCGAAACCAGACCGATCCGGAGTCCGCCCAAGGGCGCGTCGCCAGGAGCGCCGCACGTCGCCGACAGCGTTCCGATCCCCGTCGGAGACGGGATGGGAGCCGCGTCGAAGAACACCAGTTGGATCAGATTTTCGACCGACGCGGACGCGGTGTAGCGCGTGATCGTCGGATCGGAAGTCACCGAGATCGCCTTGGCGGATCCATAAGGGGCTCCGCCCTTGCTGTCCGCCCACCCGCCGAAAGTATACCGGGTTCGCCCGGCGTTGCCGTATTGGAGTCCGTCTTCGTTATTGATAACGAACTCTAGAAGGTGTTTGCTGCCCACCGGCCAGTTGAACAGGGCTTGCGCCGTGTATTCGAGTCCGTCCACGCGAAATCGCGCGCCCTTCTCGGACACCGTAACGGTGACCTGACTCGACGCGGGGCCGGGCGCCGGCGCCGGCTGAGCCGACACCTCCGGCGGCCACCACAGCGCGGCGGTCAACAACATCAGTAAAATGAACCCGAAACGCTTCATGCAGGCTTCATCCTCGAGACCCAGAAGTATGATCGGCTCGGGGAAACCGAAGCTTTAGCGGTACCGGATTTCCACGGAAGAGGAACACAATGACTACACGACGCGACTGGCTCAGGCTCACCGCGGCGGGCCTTGCCGACGAAGGCATCTCCCTGGCTCCCCTCGCCTTCGCCCAGGAAAAGAGCAAACTCAAGATCACCGGCATCCGGCTCGTGAAAACCCGGCCCCTGCGCCCCGTGCCCAGATACCAGCCCTCGGCGGGCTCCTGGTCCACCGGCGGCGTCGAGGTCGCCAACCCGATGTCGATCTACCCGGAATTCAAACCGATGCGCTCGCTGTTCATGTCCGACGATCCGGCCCTCGGCGGCTTCACCGTCGAGATCGAGACCGACAAGGGCATCAAGGGCTACGGACCCGGTGGACCGGCGGGCGGAGCCATCGTCACCGGCCATCTCACCAAACTGCTGATGGGGCGCGATCCCTTCGACATCGAACGCAACTGGGACATCATGTGGCGTTCGACGATGCACTACGGCCGCATGGGGGCGGTCTGCAACGCGATCTCCGGCGTCGACCTGGCCCTGTGGGACGTCGTCGGCAAGGCCGCCAACATGCCGGTCTGGAAGTTGCTTGGCGGCGAGACCAAGGCCCGCATCCCGTCCTACTGCACCGGCAACGACATCGAGCAACACGTCGAGTTCGGCTACAAGCGCCTCAAACTGGCGATCCCCCACGGACCCGCCGACGGCAAGCAGGGCCAGAAGATCAACGTCGAACTGGTCAAGCGTGCCCGCGCCGCCGTCGGCAACGAAGGCGATATCATGCTCGACTGCTGGATGGCCTGGACCGAACGCTACACGCTCGAAATGGCCGAACTGCTGGCCCCCTACAACGTCTACTGGATGGAAGAGGTCCTGCAGCCCCACGACTACGAAGGCTTCGGCCGCCTGCGCCAACAGATCAAGCACATCAAGATCGTCACCGGCGAGCACGAGTACACCCGTTATGGATTCCGCTACCTTCTCGCGCACAACGCCGCCGAGATCTGGCAGCCCGACATCCACTGGTGCGGCGGACTCACCGAACTGCGCCGCATCGGAGCGCTCGCCGCGGCCTACGACATCCCGGTGATCCCGCATGGCGGCGGTTCGCGCGACTCCGTCCACTGGATCTATGCCACCGCCAACTCGCCCTGGGCGGAGTTGTTCCTTCCCGCGCCCGGCGGTCCCAAGGAAGTCTACCAGCGCTTCGAGGAAGAGAACCAGATCACCCGCGGCCCGGAAGGCATCTACACACGCCCGTCCGACAGCCCCGGTTTCGGTTGGCAGCACACGGTCGCGTGACGCGGGCCGCCGCCGTGGTGATATCCTTCATGGATTGAATCGCGCAAGGACTGACGGCGGCGCGATTCATCGAGACACAACGCGGGGAGGAGACGAATGAGTCTTTTTGCGACCAAGCCACTCGAGCGTATTCTGCGGGAAGCGGAAGGCGTGGGTGAGCACACGACACTCAACAGGACGCTGGGGGCGTCCGCTCTGGTGGCGCTGGGAATCGGCGCGATTATCGGAGCGGGCATCTTCACGCTCACCGGAGTCGCCGCCGGCAATCACGCCGGACCGGCGATCGTGCTATCGTTCATCCTCTCCGCGTTCGGATGCGCGCTGGCGGGCTTCTGTTACTCGGAGTTCGCCACCATGATCCCGATCGCGGGAAGCGCCTACACTTATTCGTACGCGACCATGGGAGAGATCGTCGCCTGGATCATCGGATGGGATCTGGTGCTCGAATACGCGGTCGGAGCGGCCACCGTGTCGATCGGATGGTCCAGCACGCTGGTCTCCATTCTCCACTCGGTCGGGATCAACCTTCCGCCGCAGTTGATCGCCTCCCCGTTCCAGCCGGTGCAGCTTCCCAGCGGCGAACTGGTTCATGGCTACGTCAATCTTCCCGCCGTGCTCGTGGTCGCGGCGATGACATGGCTGCTGGTCACCGGCATCCAGGAGTCGGCCACCGTCAACAACGTCGTCGTCGTGCTCAAGGTGGCGGTCGTGATCATCTTCATCGTGGTCGGCTACGGGTACGTCAATCCCACCAACTACGAGCCGTTCATTCCCGTCAACGAAGGGCCGGGCAAGTTCGGCTGGGAAGGCATCCTTCGCGGCGCCGGACTGATCTTCTTCGCCTACGTCGGATTCGACGCCGTTTCCACCGCCGCGCAGGAGGCCAAGAATCCCAAGCGCGACATGCCCATCGGCATCATCGGATCGCTCGCCGTTTGCACCGTGCTCTACATCCTCTACTCGCGCGTGCTGACCGGCGTCGTCAACTACAAGGACCTGGCCGTCCCGGCGCCGCTCGCCGTCGCGCTCGACAGAATTCCGATGCCTTGGCTCGCCATCTCCATGAAGATCGCGTCGCTCGCCGGACTCACCTCGGTGATCCTGGTGATGCTGCTCGGCCAGAGCCGCGTCTTCTTTTCGATGTCGCGCGACGGGCTGCTGCCCGGCCTGTTCAGCAAACTGCACCCCAACTACCGCACGCCGTATCTGTCCAATATCGTGATGGCGGTGTTCGTGGGCCTGTTCTCGGCCTTCGCCCCCGTGACGGTGGTGGGAGAAATGACGAGCATCGGAACGCTGTTCGCCTTCGTGCTGGTGAGCATCGGCATCCTGATCATGCGCAAGAGCCACCCGAACGCGGAGCGCCCGTTCCGGACGCCCCTGGTTCCCTTCATCCCGATTCTGAGCGCGGCGGTCAACGCGCTGATGATGTTCGGCCTCGGCTGGGAAAACTGGATGCGGTTGATCGTCTGGCTGGTGATCGGCATGGCGATTTACTTCGGTTACGGCAAGTCCCATAGCAAGGTGCAAGCGGGGTTATGACATGGACGCGGTGAAGTTCCTCCTTCCGGAAGACAGGATTCCCAAGGCTTGGTACAACATCGCGCCCAGGCTGCCCAAGCCGCTTTGGCCGGTGCTCCATCCAGGCACCCTCCAGCCCATCGGACCCGCCGATCTGGAACCGCTGTTTCCGATGGCGCTGATCGCCCAGGAAGTCTCCACCGATCCGTGGGTCGAAATCCCGGAGCCGGTTCGCGACGTCTACCGGCAGTGGCGGCCCGCGCCACTGTATCGCGCGCGGCGGCTCGAAATGGCGCTCGACACTCCCGCCAGAATCTACTACAAATACGAGGGTGTCAGCCCGGCGGGATCGCACAAACCGACTACGGCGGTCCCACAGGCGTTTTACAACAAGGAGGCCGGCGTCAAGCGCCTGTGCACCGAAACCGGCGCCGGGCAGTGGGGGTCGTCCCTCGCGATGGCCTCCCGGTTTTTCGGGCTCGAATGCAAGGTCTTCATGGTCCGCGTCAGCTACGACCAGAAGCCCTACCGCCGCGCGTTGATGGAGACATTTGGCGCCACGGTCTCGGCGAGCCCGAGTCCGGAAACCGCGTCCGGCCGCGCGATCCTCGCCGCCAGCCCGGATTCCAACGGCTCGCTCGGTATCGCCATCTCGGAGGCGGTGGAGATCGCCGCCGGCGATCCCCACACCAAGTACGCGCTCGGCAGCGTGCTGAACCACGTCCTGCTGCACCAGACCGTGATCGGCCTCGAGTGCTTCGAACAGATGGAGATGGCCGGCGACGAGCCCGATGTTCTGGTGGGCTGCACCGGCGGTGGATCGAACTTCGCGGGCATCGCGTTTCCCTACCTCGGCCGCGCCCTCGAAGGCGGACCGAAGCCCCGCGTCGTCGCCGTGGAACCGGCCGCCTGCCCCAGTCTCACCAAGGGCCGTTTCGCCTACGATTTCGGCGACACGTCTCACCTCACGCCGCTCGTCAAGATGCACACCCTGGGCAGCACGTACGTGCCGCCGGGCCTCCACGCCGGCGGACTGCGGTACCACGGCATGGCGCCGCTGGTGAGCCACATTCTCGATCTCGGACTGATCGAGGCGCGCGCCGTTCAGCAACTCGACGCCTTCGCCGCGGGCGTTCGGTTCGCGCAAGCCGAGGGGATCGTCCCCGCGCCGGAAGCGAATCACGCGGTAGCCGGGGCGATCGACGAAGCGCTGCGTTGCAAGGAGGAAGGCGTGAGCCGGGCTATTCTGTTCAACCTCTGCGGACACGGCCACTTCGACATGCAGTCGTACATCAACTACGCCGCTGGCAAGTTGCGGAACTATGACTACCCGTCGGAAGAGGTAGCCGCCGCCCTCGCCGGACTGCCGCCCGTGGCCGCCTGATGGCCGCGCCTTGGCTGGCGGCGATCTTCGTCTATCCGGTGAAATCCCTCACACCCGTGCCGGCGGCTTCGGTGGAGATTGCCCCGGGCGGATCGCTGGTCAACGACCGCCGCTGGGCGATGGTCGACGCGGAGGGCTCTCTGATCAACGGGAAGCGCACCGCGGACATCGGCGCCTACCAGTATGAGTGGGACGGCGTATCCGTCCCGGTGGTGAGTCCGGCTACGAGCTTGATTGAAGACGCGATCCACGGCTTTCCCGACGACGTGGACTCGCCGGGGCCGACCGTGGTGTCTCGCGCCACGCTCGCCGAGGTCGCCGGCTGGTTCGATGGTCTGGACGCGGACGCCGTTTGCGCGCGGCTCCGGCCCAACCTGATCCTGGACGGCGTGCCCGCGTTTTGGGAGGATCGGTTGTTCGGCGAGCCCGGCGTGCGCGTGCCATTCGACATCGGCCCGGTGCGCCTCGAGGGAGTCAACCCGTGCGCGCGGTGTGTCGTTCCGAGCCGCGATCCAGTCACGGGCGCCGCGATCCCCGGCTTTCAGAAACGCTTCGCCGCGATGCGCCAAGACACGCTGCCGCCCTGGGCGCGGCGCGATCGCTTTGACCACTTCTACCGGGTCACCGTGAACACCGTCATCCCGCCGGAGGAATCGGGCAAGCTGCTCTCCGTGGGCGACGCGGTGCGCCTGGCGTAGCGATTTACCTCGCTCGACTTTGGCGGAAACCGCGGATTGACGTGTCCGCCGATCCGCATCGACACCAATCAGGGCATTCACGGCCTCGGCGAGGTCCGCGACGGCGCCAGCACGAACTACGCGCTCCTGTGAACCAATGACCGCCTTTTGGAGTTGAAGGGGTGCGATACTTCCCCCGTAGGTGGGGGGTACCGCTCCCCTTGCGAGTAATGTGGTACAGTACGAAGGGACCACTGCGGTGCTCGACTCGGAGCCGGGCACTGACCCGTCGTAGGCAGGCAGTTCCAGGACGGCATCGACAATAGGAGGGGTTGAGAAACCCAGTCGTCGAGCGTACCCAACCAAGCTGACCGGAACTGCCTGTAGGGACTTTTTTCCGGTTCGCGTCAAGACGCGGCTTGCCAGGCCGATGAGGCTTCTCGAGGCAATACGCATGACCCTAACTGTTCAGCAGCCGCCGAACGCGAGAAGCCGGATCATCGCGGCCCTTCCTCCGTTCCCGGCGGTCGCCGTCAAACTGCTGAAGGTAATCTCCAATGACGACTGCGCACTGCCACAACTGAGCCAACTCGTCCGTTCCGACGCGTGCTTCTCGGCGGAGATCCTGCGGCTGGCGAACTCGCCCGTGCTGGCGATGCGCTTTCAGGTAGTCAGCGTCTTGCACGCGGTGTCGGTGTTGGGCATCGACCGCCTGCGGTCGCTCGTCATCACCATAGCGATGCGCGACATGTTGCGTGGGGCGAAAACCAACGACTTGTTGAAACAGTCCTGGCGCCACAACTTCGCCTGCGCCCTGGCGTGCGAGTGGATGGGCGAGGCGTGCGGCATGGACCGGTCGGTCTCCTACACGGCGGGGCTGTTGCACGAACTCGGCCGGCTGGCGATGGTGGGCGCGTTCGGCAACCGGTACCTGTGGATTCACGAGAAGGCGGTCCGCGAGGGTCACGATCTCGAGGCGCTCGAGCGCTCCGCGCTCGGCATCGATCAATTCGAGTCCGGCGCCATTCTCGCCGAGGAGTGGAATCTGCCGCCGGCGCTCGCCGCCGCGGTGTCGCACCGGCGCCCTGCTCTCGACGCTCCGTTCGGAGTCGCCCATCTGGTGGCGGCCGGCTGCGACATCAGCAACCGCCTCGGCTTCCCGATCGCGGGTCCGGCGGCCGAGTGGGACCCGGGAGATTGCCCGACTTTCCGTTGAAAGTAGTGACCCTCGCTTGACCCACTTTACGACGCCTTCCTCTGCTTGGCAACAGCTTTCTTCGGACAAGCTAGCACTTCCAGTTCCCTAATAAGGATGGGAATCTGTTTGTGCCCT
>SYLY01000073.1 GCA_005808475.1 Acidobacteriota bacterium | reverse complement strand
CCGGCGCCGCGGCGCCCGGCGGAGGAGGAGCGGGTTGCGGACGGACCGCGGCCGATCCGGCGGGAGGCGGCGGAGGCGGCGCGGCCGGAGCCGAGGGCGCAACCGCCGGCTGCTTGGCCCCCGCGGCGGCCGCGTACACGGATCCGTCGGGGGCCACGGCCAGAGCGGTGACCTCGCGCTTGGACGTCTGATACACCACGAAGCCTTCTCCCGCCGGAGTCACGCGAAAGATCAAGCCGCCGGGATCGGTGCCCACGTATACGTTGCCCTGCGCGTCCAGCGTCATCGATCGCGCGTGCGACTCGTCGGTCTTGAAGAACACCGAACCCTTGCCGTCCGGCGCGATCCTGTGGATTTCGCCCTTTTCTCCGGTGGCCGCGTAGAGTTCGCCCTGCTTGCCGAAAGCGAGCGACCAGATGTACTTGGCCTTCGGATCGTAAAACGTCTCCGGCGCCGCGCCCGGGCGAACGCGATAGATCTTGCCGTCGGGCGACGTGGCCGCGTAGATCCGGTCCCGCGCGTCCACGGCGATCGCGTGGACTTCCAAGCCCGGCAGTTCGGCGAGCGTCTTGCCCTTGCCCGAGGCGTCGATCTCGATCACCAGCGCCTTGTTGTCCTGCCCGCTGCCCCCCACGAACAGATGGCCGCGCGAGTCGCGGGCCACCGCCCACAGGTACGAAGTGGACGGATCGTGGATCTCGCGGAACACCGGCGCCAGTTCCAGCCGGCCGTCGGAACGGAGCGAAAGCTTATCCAGCCGCGCCTTTTCGAAGTCGGCTTGCGACGAGTGCTCCCAAACCTTGGAGCCGCCGGCGAATGCCGCCGCGGCCAGCGCCAGGGCGCCGCACGTGAAAATCGATCGTTTCATGTTGGAGTCAGTTGACCTTGATGCGCAGCGAGTAGCCGCCGTTGATCATCAGATCGAACGGTACGGCCTGCTGCTCTTCCGCCGTTTCCGGAATCGTGAAATAGCTGCGCGATCCGGTCCGCGCGTTCTGCATGACGTTGGCGACCGACGGCGGCAGGGCCGGCATGGTCGTATCGTCGCGATACACGGTGGGCCGCGCCTGCACCAGCGACACGTACATCTTGTTGTTGGTCCGCTCCTGATTGATGAGCGAAACCGCTTGCGGCAGATCGATGAAGCGGTTCAACGTTCCGGCGAACGTCTGCATCCGGTTCAACGTGTCCGCGTCGGAGAACAGGATGCGGTGCTCGCCCTTGGGGAACCCGGCGGGAATCTTCACGTTCACCAGCCGCTCCAGCCGCCCGCCGCGATAAGGCCGCAGATAAACCTTCACCGGCAGAACCGCGCCCGCTTCCACCTCGGCCGCCCCGGCGAAAGCCGATTCGATGGTGGCCGCGCGGCGGCTCGGAATCAGATCCACGTCGATGTTCACGCCGCGCAGCTTGGGCATCCGGATGGTGTTGGCGAACAGGCGGTTGAACTTGTCTCCCCACCAGAACGCCATCTGCATCGGGGCGGGCACGGGAGCTTCGGCCGGCGAAAAAATATTGGCGAGCGACAGCTTGTTGTTCCCCTCGATTTCCACGTTGCCGCTGACCCGGTAGCTGACCTCTTCGGCGAAATCGTTCAAGCCGGAAAGCCCGTTGAACAGAGTCGCCATCATGAGAAACGGCGTCCACTTCTGCTGCACGAACACGTCGTAGCGGAACTCCTTCACCTTGACCACCGCTCCGGATTCGTCGAGCGAGCGCACCTTCAGCCGCGTCGGGATCATATCCGCCGTCTCGCCGAGCACTCCCATGATCCCCGAATGGCGGTCCTGTTTCAGAGATCCCACCACTTCGGTGGCGTTGCCGATCTTGTTCGGCTGGAACGCGGAGGCCAGCGTCATGACGACATCGCTCTTGGCCAACGGCATGCTCACCGGCCCCAGGTTGAGGAACGGGTGGCCGAAGGCGAGCACGCGCCTTCCGTCGTTGTAGGTGACCGTGCCCATCGCCGTCATGCTTACGTCGCCGGAGACCAGCACCCCGGAGACGGCGTCGCCCGGCCGCAGGGCCTGCCGCCACCCCGGAGCCAATCCGGTGCTCCGCAGCGACGCGGAAGCGCCGCCCTGCGCGGCCTGCACGCCCATCTGCCGCAGCAGCGGCGCGAACTCGCGCATCGACGATTCGTGGAACCCGGAGAACACCAACGGCGTGTCGATCGGCGTGAGCGACCACCCGCCGGCCGCGGCTTGCGCGGCCAGCCCACCCGGCACGTCGAGCGAGGCCCGCTTGCCAGGCTCGGCGGGAGTCTTCGCGCCGGCGGGTTTGGTTTCGTCGAAATCGTTGATCTCGAGCATCAGTTCGATCGGCGTGATCCCGCAGATTGCGTCCGGCGAGAACACACTGAGCCGCAGCGCGATCGCGCCGATCAGCTTGCCATCCACGTACACCGGGCTGCCGCTCATGCCGCCCGCCACGTTGGTGCGTTGCGCCTTGCCGCCCATCTTCCCGAGGATGATGTCCTGCTTGGGACCCCACGCGTTGGCCATCACGCCCAGGATCTCCACGGGCACGGGTTCGGGTTCGGTCCCGGCGAACACGGTCCATGCCGTGCCCTTCATTCCCGCCTTGACGTCGGCCGCTTTCATGATGGGCGGCTTGCCGATCCCGGGGCGCGCCGGCGTTCCATTCTGCGCCGGAACGAGGCCGGCGAGACACAACAGCATCGGGACGAGTCGCGGCTTCATTGGGTTCCTCTATTATCGTTCAGACGCCGCCGGCGCCCGAATCGTTCCGAAGCGCCCTTCGAACTACCACGGCAACCTCTCATTCCCGCCCGGGTATGCTGCAATGGAGGGCGCGATGGAAACCAGCGGGGAACAGGCAGCCTGCCGCAACTGCGGCCACGAACTGGCCGGCGCCTTTTGCGCGGCGTGCGGGGAACCGCGTCCGAGCGCCCGCGAATGGTCGTGGAGACATTTCGTCCATGACGCGATGCACGAGTTCCTCCACGTCGACGCCAAGATCGTGC
The DNA here is from genome assembly GCA_005808475.1 of Acidobacteriota bacterium. Lineage (GTDB taxonomy): Bacteria > Acidobacteriota > Terriglobia > Bryobacterales > Bryobacteraceae > SYLY01. The sequence goes on along the minus strand of SYLY01000073.1, from coordinate 5,752 downwards.
GCACCATCGGACTCCTGCTCTTCCGGCCGGGCTTCCTCACCGCCGAGTATTGGGACGGACGCCGTACCTCCTACATCCGGCCGCTGCGCCTGTACATCGTCATGGCGGCGATCCATCTGCTAGCCATGTCGGCGACCGTCTACCGCCTGGACTTCTTCCGGGCCTCCGACTCGTCGGGCAAATTCGACAAGCTGCTGGCCAGTATCGCCGCGAAGCATCACACCACGCCAGAGGCGGCCGCCGCTGCCTTGGACGGCAAGTTCCAAAAGGCGTACGCGATCACGCAGTACTTCGCCGTGCTCGGCTACGCCGTCGTTCCGCTGTGGATCTACCGGCGGCGGCGCCCGCATTACGTCCAGCACTTGATCTTCTCGCTCAACGTCTACGCCGCCTACTTCGTGTTCTCGAGCGTCATGGTGCAGACCCTCACGCCGGCGCAGTGGCGCGCGGGTCCGTCGATGCTGGTCTTGCTGGTCTATCTCTATTTCGCCGTTCGGCGCCTCTACGGCGAAGGCGTCGCGATTTCGATGGGCAAGGCTCTGCTCCTGCGCGCGGGCCAACTGGCGGCCGAATTCCTGGCGATCGCTTTCGCGTTAGCCTCGGCGATCCTGTTGACTTGGCGCGCCGGCGCTCATTGACGGGGCGCGATGCGCCAGCCGGTCCGCCGCGAACAGAATCGCCGCGGACTTCACCACGCGGAACACGGCCGTCACCAGCGCCACGCCGAGCGCGCCGCCCCGCGGAGCCACCCACCAGTAGGCGGCCGCGAGCAGCGGCGCGGCGATCAAGTCGAACTTGACGAACGTCCGCGGCGAGTAGAAAAGCAGGAAGCTCACCGTCACCGGAAACAGCAGAGCGGATGCGAACGATCCGGCCAGCAGCGGCTCGAGCACGGGGATCGACGCCGCGTAGCGTTCCGGAAACACTGCCTTCACCAGCGGCGGAACCACGATCCAGGAGATCGCGGCGCCCGCCAGCGCGACTCCTGCCGCCGCCAGATGGAACCGCCGGAAGAAGCGCCCGAACGTGCCGTCTTCCACCTTGGGGACGATCGCCGGACTGAGCGCGCTCGCCGTGTAGCTGGCCGCCAACTCGGGCGCCATCGCGATGGTCTGCGCCGCGCCGTAGATGCCCCACTCGGCTTTGCCCGCGAACAGACCCAGGAACAGCAGGTCCGCGCGCGACAGTGCCGTGCCAGTGCCCGTCGCAAGCAGCGAATCGCGCAGGAAACCGAGGATCGCGTGCAGGCGGGGAATGCCGGCTCCGAGATTCGCGAACAGGTCGAGCGTCCTGCCGCCCATTTGGATCAGCGTGCCGATGGGAGCCAGCGCGTAGGCCGCCAGCAGGATCACCGGTTCAGTCTCGCCCGCCAGCAGCAAGGCCGAAACCAGCGCGCACCGCAGAACCAGGTGCGTGGTCTCGCCGATACCGAATTCTCGAAATCGCTGCCGCACCTGGAAGTAGACTTGCACCGATCGCAACACCATCAGCGCGGCTCCCGCGATCACGGCCGTCGCCGCCAACGGACGCCCACCCACCGATCCCCCGAAGGCCAGCGCCAACGGCAGCAGTAGCAGGCAAACGCAGATCTTCACGATCGCACCGGCCCGTTCGGCGGGAGTGAACTCATCGGGCGGCCGGGCCGACGCCTCGCGAATCACGCCCAAATCCACAGCCGATCCGATCAACCCGTCGAGCAGCACCAGAAACGTGGTGCAGAAGTTGAAGACGCCGAACGTTTCCGGCGGTAGACATCGCACCGCCAGCAGGTTCAACCCGAATGTGTGCAGTCCTCCGATCGCCTTCGGGATCACCACCCAAGACAGACCGGAGAACAACCGTGACCCCTGCACCGCTTTAAAAAACCGGGAGCGCCAGGATCGCCTGGACCGCCTCGGACGGATCGTCCGACGCGATCTCGACGCGGTAGTCGGCGCGCGCGTACGCCGGTTGGCGCGAGTGGAACAGATCGACGAACCGCGCCGGATCGCGCGCCAGCGGCCGGTGGGAGTGGCCCTCCACGCGGCGTCGCAACAGATCGAGCGGGCAGTCCAGCCAGATCGAAATGCCGTTGGAGGAGACCAGTTCCCAATTGTCGTCTTGCGCGAACGCGCCTCCGCCTAACGAGATCACCGAGGGCCGGCCGCACTGGACGTTTCGTACGCGCGATTTCAACGCCGCATGTTCGCGGCGGCGGAACTCCGGTTCACCGCCGGCCTCGAAGATGCCGGCGATGGAGCAGCCCGCCTCGGCCTCGATGTCGTCGTCCAGATCCGCGAAAGACCAGCCCAAGTCGTCGGCGAGCAAACGGCCCACGGTGGTCTTGCCCGAACCCATGAAGCCCACCAAATACAAACCGGGAGTGCGAATCAGCTTTGCGTTCATGACGCTTTCCGGCATTATGCCATGCCGAGGGTATCGTGGATCTTGGCGAGTTGCCGGTCCACCAGCCCGGGGAACAACCGGTACGCTAGCACGAATGCCCACCCCAAGCGGGGAGTCACCACCGTTCGCGCGCCTTTTTCGAGCCCCCGAACCGTCGCTTCGGCGCACTCCTCCGCGGTGATCGCGAACCGGCGCGCTCGCCACAGCTTCTCCGGCGGCTTGCCCGCGATCACGTTGTCCTGGAACCCGGTGCGCACATAGCCGGGGCACACCGCCATGCAGCGAATCCCGGTGCGCGACAGTTCGATTCGCAGGCCGTCGGTCAGTCCACAGAGCGCGAACTTGCTCGCCGAGTAGTTGGTGAACCAGGGAAGCGGCGCCAATCCCCCGATCGAGCTGACGTTGACGATCGCGCCGCTCCCTTGCTTGATCATGCCGGGAACGCAGCGCTGGATCATGTCGAGCGGAGCGAAGTAGTTCAACTCGAACATGCGGCGCACCGCGTCCGGATCGGCCGTCCAGGTGGGCGCGTACAGACCCACTCCCGCGTTGTTGATCAACACGTCGATCCGCCCGAAGCGATCCATCGCCGCTTCCACCGCGCGCCGCCGCGTCTCCGGCGCCGTCAGATCGCCGGGGATGGAAATCGCGTCCGCGCCCGCCAGCGCCGCCAGCTTTTCCGCCGACCGCGCCGTCAACGCCAACTGGCATCCGCGGCGGCGCAACGCCTGCGCCAAGGCGGCGCCGATTCCCGACGATGCCCCCGTGACGAGAACCACTGTCCGGGCCAAGTCCATGTCTGGGCGATAATGGTAGCATGCAGGGCGATTTACTGCCCATTTTTCCGCTCTCGATCGTGCTGTTGCCGCACAACGATTTGCCCCTCCACATCTTCGAGGACCGCTATAAGGAGATGATGGCCGCGGTGCTGCGGGCGGGCTCCGAATTCGGAGTGGTGCTGGCGGCGCAGGGCGGAATCGCGTCCGCCGGGTGCACGGCCGCCGTGGTCGAGGTGGTCAAGCGGTACGACGACGGCCGCATGGATGTCCTCACCAGCGGAAGGCGACGGTTCCACATCCGCTCGCTCGATCAGGAGCTTTCCTACCTGCGGGGCGGCGTCGAATTTTTCGAGGACGGCCCCGACGACTCGTCCCTTGATCTTCGCGAGCGCGCGATTCTCGCCTGCGACGCGACCGGCGAACAGGGCCCGGCCGCCGATTCCGGCGACACCCACCTGAGCTTCCGGCTCGCCGGCCGGTTCGACGACCTGATGTTCCGCCAGGAACTCCTCGTCGAACGCTCGGAAGCGGGGCGGCTCAGGAAGATCGTAGACTACGCGCCCGGGTACGCGGATCGCCGCCGCGAGACCGAGCGGATCCGCGAAGTGGCCGGCAAGAACGGACACAGCCGCAACCCACCCAAGCTCGATCTGGAATGAGCGTACGCCGCGAACTCTGGATCGACGCCGACGACACGCTCTGGGAAAATAACGTCTTCTTCGAGCGCGCCTTCGACTCCTTCGCCCAACTCTTGTCGCATTCCACGATGAGCCCCGCCGCGGTGCGCGCCTATCTCGACGAGATCGAGCACGTCAATAACCGCATCCACGGCTACGGCGCGGCCAACTTCGCGCGCAATCTCATGCAGTGCTTCGAAGGCTTGGCCGAGCGCCCCGTCACCGAAGCCGATCGCGGCCGGATCCGCCAGTTCGGCGAGGATCTGGCCAATCACCCGATGGAGTTGATCGACGGCGTGCCCGAGACTCTCGCCTACCTCGAGGACAGGCACGACCTGATGCTGTGCACCAAGGGCAATCCCCAGGAACAGCAGGCCAAGATCGACCGGTCGGGCCTCGCCCGCCACTTCCGCCGCGTGCGCATCGTACGCGAGAAGGATGTCGAGTGCTATCTGGAGCTGCTCGCCGAGCATGGCGCCGAGTCGAGCCGTTGCTGGATGGTCGGCAACTCCCCGAAGTCCGACATCAACCCGGCCCTGCAGGCCGGAATCGGCGCGGTTTTCGTGCCCCACCCGCGGACGTGGCACCTGGAATGGCAGGACGTACCAGCGTCCCACGACCGGCTCCTGGTGGTCGGCCGGTTCGCCGATTTGCGGGAGCACTTTTGATAACCGCGCCGTGGTGGTATCCTGAAATGGAGTCTTTGCACGCATCTTCTTTCGACGACTGACCTACGGCCATTTGATCGAGAAGCATAGTCCGAACAAGGACCACATTCGAAAGGATCGGGAATGGCCAACATTTTCGTCGGAAACTTGAGTTATCAGACTACCCAGGAGGAACTGCACCAAGCGTTCTCCCAATACGGGGCGGTCGACCGTGTGAATATCGTCACGGATCGCGACACCGGGCAGCCGCGTGGATTCGCGTTCGTGGAAATGTCGGATGAGCGGGACGCCCAAACGGCGATCTCCCAGTTGAATGGCGCCGAAATGAACGGACGCAACCTCAACGTGAATGAAGCTCGTCCCAAGCCCCAGGGCGGCGGCGGCGGCGGATTCGGCGGCGGACGCGGCCGCGGTCCGGGCGGCGGTGGCGGTGGCGGCGGCCGGCGGCCTCGCTACTGAGCATCGGCGAAATTTGGATTGAAGACGGCCATCCTCGCGATGGCCCGGCGGATTTCTCCGCCCATTTAGGAGCAGCATATGGCGGGTCGTGGAGCGCAGACATTCAAGAAGCGCCAGAAAGAGCAACAGCGCAAGGAGCGCGCGGAGGAGAAACGCCTCAAGAGGTTGCAGCGGAGCAAGGATGGCCCAGCCCCCGAACAGACAGACGACGACCTCGCTCTGCTGGGGCTGCTGCCAGACGGCTCCATTCCCGCCAGCTCCGAAGACAGTCCCACTCCGGACGCCCTCTAACCAGGGGCGTCCGATCGCCGGAGTTGTCCGGCAGAAAGATTCGATGAACGACTTTTCCGAAATAGAGTTGTGTCCCGCCCTGCGGGCCAACCTGAAGAAGCACGGCTTTACCAAGCCGACTCCGGTGCAGGCTCTTGCCATTGCCCCGGCCATGGCGGGGCGCGACGTGGTCGCCACCGCCGAAACGGGAACGGGCAAAACCCTCGCCTTCGGGCTCCCCATACTCCAAAAGCTCAGCATGTCGCCCGGCGACCGCGGGCCGAACGCGCTGATCCTGGCGCCGACCCGCGAACTTGCCCTGCAGATCGAGGAAGCGTTCGCCCGCATGGCCGTGGGCACCGGCCTGCGAACGGCGGTCGCTGTCGGCGGCATGAGCGAAGGTAACCAGCTTCGCTCCATCCGCAAAGGCGCGCACATTCTAATCGCGACTCCCGGCCGTCTGGTCGACTACCTCCAGCGGCGCCTGGTTGACATGGGCCGTGTCAAGATGGTT
>SYLY01000072.1 GCA_005808475.1 Acidobacteriota bacterium | reverse complement strand
TGGCGCCGTCGCGCGCCGCTTCCACCGGATCTTTGCCCATGTCGAGGTGCCGGAAGATGTTCTCGAGCACCACCACCGAGTCGTCGATCAGCCGCGAAAACGCCAGCGCCAGCCCACCGAGCGTCATCGAGTTGATCGAGCCGCCCGACGCGTACAGGCACAGGAACGCCGCCAAGGCCGACAGTGGAATCGAGAAGAACACCGCGATCGTGGCGCGTAGGCTGCCGAGAAACAACAGCACCATCAGCGAAGTGAGCGCGAGTCCGATCGACCCCTCGCTCACCAGCGTGCGGATCGCGTTCTTGACGAACACCGACTGGTCGAACACCACCCGAGCCACCAGATTGTCCGGCACATCCAGCAGATTCGCCACCTCGCGCCGCACCGCGTTCACCACCGAGATCGTGTTGGAATCGCCGCCCTGCCGCAGCACCGGCTGATACACCGACGGCTGGCCGTCCACACGCACGATGTTGTACTGGATCTGAGCCGCGTCCCGCACCGCCGCCACGTCCCCCACCGTGACCTGGGCAGCGCCCACCGTCTTGATGGGCAGACCGATGACTCCGTCCAAGTCGGTAAACTGCGAGTTCGTGAAGATCGGATAGTCCACCGGACCCATGCGGATGTTACCCGACGGCAGAATGACGTTGGCTTCGTTCACCGCGCGTACCACGTCCATCGCCGAAAGCTGGTTCGCTTCGAGCCGTTGCGGATCGACATAGATCATGATCTGGCGGTATCGTCCGCCGAAGGGCGGAGGCACCGCCGCGCCGGGGACCTTCGCCACCTGCGTGCGCACGCGGTAGTGGCCCACGTCGCGCAACGCCGCTTCGGTCAGTCCCTCCCCACGGAGCGCGATCAGACACACCGGCAGGCTGGACGCGTCGAACCGCAGCACGTAAGGCGGCAGCGTTCCGGGCGGCATCCGGCGCATCTCGGCCAGCGCGAGATTCGCCACGGTCGACACCGCCGAATCGGGGTTGGTTCCGGGCTGGAAGAAGATCTTGACGATCCCGGCGCCCGTCATCGACCGCGACTCGATATGCTCGATCCCCGGCGCCAGCGTGAAGAAGCGCTCCTGGCGTTCGGTGATGTTCTTCTCCACCTGCTCCGGCGGCATGCCTGCGTAGAGCGTGGCGGTGACCACCGCCGTCAGGTCCAGCTTCGGGAACATGTCCACCGGCATCCGCGAGACGACCAGCCCGCCGGTGAGGCAGACGATCAACGCGCAGACGACGATGAAGTACGGATTCCGTATCGCGAAAGACGGCATCAGTTCGTCTCCACCGGCTTCGCCCGGACTTTCTGTCCGGGCCGGAGGAGGCTGCGATTCGAAATGACGATACGGTCCGCCGCGTCAAGCCCCGACAGCACCTCGTAGGCCGCCGCGGTTTCGATGCCCGTCTTGATCCCGCGATCCTCGAGCACGCCCGCCTCGCTCACCACCATCACCGAGCGGTTGCCGCCCGAGTTCGATACCGCCTGAACCGGCACCGTCAGGCTGTGTTCGCGACGCTCGACCCCGGTGCGGATCTCGGCGTACATGCCGGGCGTGAGCGCGCCGCCCGTGTTGGCCACGTCGATCTCGGCCTCCATGGTCCGGCTGGATGCCGCCACATCGCGGTTCATCCGCGCGATCGTCCCCGGCATCGACTTGTTCAACGCCGTAACGCGGATCTCCACTCGCTGCCCCACCCGCACCAGCGGCGCAGCGGATTCGGGCACCGTCACCGCCAACCGCAACCGCGCGATGTCGGAAACGCGGACCAGGGGCATCGCCTGGGTTTGCGACGCCGTGCCCGCCTGGATCAGCGCCCCCGGATCGGCGAACCGCTTTGTCACCACTCCGGCGAACGGTGCGCGGATTTCGGTGTAGGCGGACATCGTGCGCGCCCGCTGCTCGGCGGCGGCGGCGGCGGCGATGCGGCGCTCCTCCACGGCGATCGCGGCGCCCGCCGACGACACTTGCGCTTCGGCGGCGTTGCGGCGCGCGGCGGCTTCGTCGATCTCCTGCTGCGCGATCAGACCCGGATCGGCCTTGGCCGCCTTGTTCAACCGGTCGAGCGAGAGCCCGGCCACGTGCGCATTGGCTTGGGCGCGTTGGAGTTCGGCGCGGGACCGTCCCAGTTCGGCTTCGGCACGCCCCTTCTCGGCGCCGGCCTGCTCGATGTCGGAGGCCATCTCCGGAACTTCCAGCACCGCCAGCAATTGGCCCGCCTGGACGAACGCTCCCACGTCGACGTGGATCTGGCGGAGGTAGCCGGCCACCTTGGCGTGCAGGTCCACCGTTTGCCAGGGCCGGAACTCGCCGCTGAGCGAGAGATCGCGGATGAGCACCTCGGACTTCGGATGCACGAACGCGACGACGGCCGCCGAAGTCTGCTCAGGCAGCGGTCCGGTAGGCGGCGCGATCGACGCGCTGGACCTCTCCGAGCAGCTCCATTGGAGCCAGAACGTGAGGGTGAGCGCGAGCGCGCCCGGGGGGAGGTGGCGGGAGGGCATGTTCGTAAAGCCCGCGTGAACGGACTGTTACGAACATATTACAGTTCCGTTACAGACGCAAGACCTCGGCCGCGGCCAGCTCGGTTGCGGACCACCAGCGCTCCCGGAATCGCCGGCAAGGCCGTCGAAATCAGGAACGCCGCGGACAGCGGAAAATCGAGCGGATTGGACGGGCTCGTGAGCCGTTGCACGTTCAGCGCGAGCATCCCGGTCATGGCAACGATCGCGTAGGTTGCACCAGCCCGATCGCCGAGCCCGCCGCCGCGAACGACAGCAACCGGAACGCCAACGTCCGCAGCCCCCAGCGCCACCCCAAGCCGATCGCGCCGAGACTCGCCATCTTGTTCCCGATGATCGCTGGAGCCGCTGACCGCGGCTCAGCCACCGCCACTTGCCGCGCGAGCCACCCGCGCGAACGGCCGCTCCGGAACTCCTTCGCCAAGTCGCCGCCAAGGCCTCGCTCCCTCCGAACGCGTTCAGCAGGCGCGCGCAAACCACCCGCTCACATCATGACCAGACAGCGCCAGTCCTCGTGCGAATACTCCCGCCGGACGGACAACCCCGCCGCCGCCATCATGGCCGCCACGCCTTTCGCCCGCCTCGACTTGAACCCGCTCAGGATCAGCCGCCCGCCCGGCCTCGTCGATCGCGCCAGTTCGGACGCGTACCCCTCGATCGCCGCCGCGTTCATATTCGCCGCAACCACGTCGAAACAGCCCGGCCGCAACGACCGCCCCGTCCCCACGAACACATCCGCCGGAACCGCGCGCGCCGACAGGTTCGCCACCGCCTCGAGCGCCGCCGCCGCGTCCACGTCGCACGCCACGATTGCCCGCGCGCCCAGCAAGTGCGCCGCCGAAGACAGAATGCCGGACCCGCAGCCCCACTCGAGGAACCGGTCGCGCGCGTGGACCCATTCTTCCATCGCGATCAGCGCCAACTGCGTCGCCGGCTGGTACCCGCTGCCGGACGCCTGCCGCGCGTGGACCACCAGCTTCATCCGGCCTTCGGGCGCCGGATCGTCCCGCCAATCGGGCGTCAGGAACCAGCGGCGTCCTACCTCGAGCGGCTTCCAGGCGGTCTTCCAGGACTCGGCCCAGTCCTCGTCTCCATGTTCCACCCACCGGGGCTCGAACAAAGCGAATTCGCGCGCGGTTACTTTAGCGGCGAAAAAAGCCTCGAGCTCCAGGCTCCCGTCGGGCAACTCCCGCTCGGTGACTCCCTCCGTTCCGAGCTCCCAAAGAACGGCGGAGATCCAGTCCTTCTCGTCCACCCGGCAGCGGAGCTTCAGCGCGTGCATCGCCCCCGACCGCCGCTACGCCAGCGCTTTCCGGCAGTACTCCATGCACTTGCGGACTTCGGCCTTCGTATCGGCGCCCTTGTACTCGTACTCGATATTGGCGGGAATGCGGAGCTTCTTCGACCGCAGGAAATCGAGCACCGGCTTGATCGGCGTGTCGCCCTGGCCGAACTCGACATTGGCGCCCTGATCCTTCTTCCGGTCCTTGATGTGCAGCGTAACGATCTTCTTGTAGTGCTTGGACAGGAACTCCACCGGGTCGAAATTGGCCGCGGTGAAGTGCCCGATGTCGAAGTTGATCGCGATGTACTCGGAGTTGCCCTTCATCGCTTCCATGAAGTCGTTCGCGGTGGCGAACTCGTTCTTCACGATCCGCGAATGGTTGTGCATGCCCACCCGCATCTTGTGCTTGCGCGCGAACGTGTCGATCCGCTTGGCGGTGGTGACGTTGGCGGACGCGGTCAGCACCTTCACGCCGAGCGCCTTGCCCATCTTGAAGCCAGCCTCGATCTCGTCGTCGGAGAAGTCTTCCCGGAAACTATAGTTGTAGGCGTAGAGATCGATCCCGGCGTCGTCATACTTCCGGCGGATCGCCTCGAAGTGCGACATCGGCGTCTCGAGCCGCCATTTCTTCAGTTCTGGGCCTCGCAGCTTGGGTTCGGCGTGGCCGCTCCACATCTCCACGCTGCCGATCCCGATCTCTTTCATCGCCGCGATGGCGGCATCCAAGTCCATGTCGCGAAAGGAGTACGACTGCACGCCCAGTTGGACGCCGTTCACTTTGGAATCGATCTTGGCGAGTGCGGCGCCCGCGAATGCGGCGCCCCCTAGTGCGGTATGAGTAAAAGTCCTACGGGTGATCATCTTGGATTCGTCGGTAAGAGCCATCATAGCATCGCGCGACCCGTTACAATTAGGATTGGAAGTAGAAGGAAAATTGTGTCGCGCCTGCCCGGTGCGGACCGGTTTTCGCGCATTATGTTCAGGAAACTTCGCCAAAAGATGCCATTCCGATTCGCCGCAGCGCTTGCTCTCTCCTCCGTGGCCGCCCAAGCCGGGTCCCTGTTGATCAATCCCGTCAACGGAAGGGCTCTCCGCTGGCCCAGCCCGAACATTACAATGAGGTTGAGCCGGACCGTTCACAACGCATCCGGGGATCTGGGCGTCGACCGTCGCGACACAGCCGACAGCGTCCATGCGGCCGTGGCCGACGCGGTCGCTGCCTGGAACCGCGCCAACGGCATCAGCGTGAAGATCGAGCTCACCAACGACACCGCGATCGTTCCCGGCCAGACTCTCATCACGTTCACCGATCCCGCGCCGTTCGATCAGGGCCTTTGCAGCAAGGAGCGCTTCATCGCCTGCGTGCTGCACTGGATCGGAGGGGACGGTGTCCCGGTTGGCGTGACGATCGCGTTCAACCCTTATAAAAAGCACTCGTCCAACGGCCTCCCCAACACGTTCGACATCGGACTGCTCACGCTGCATGAGATCGGCCACGCGCTCGGCCTGGGCCACTCCACCGTGCTCGATTCGATCATGTCCGCCGCGCCCGAACAAGAGCCGTCCGACCCGAGCTCCCCGCAGTTCGCCCTGCGCCAGATCTCGCGCGACGACGCCCTGACGCTCGCCGCCAACTACACGGAGGTCCCGTTCGACGCGGGCCGCGTCGAAGGCGTCGTCCGCCAGCAGGGAGCCGCGTTTCCAGGAGCTGAAGTGGCCGCCATCGACCCTTTGGGCCGCGTGGTGTTCAGTTCGCTCAGCGGACCCGATGGCTCCTACTCTCTGGCTGTGCCGGGCGGCGACTACAACATTGTCGTGGGAGCGCCGTTCGCCCCCATGTTCTGGACCGCCGGCGGCGGATCCACCAAGGATAAGGAGACCGTCTCTGTCGCATCCAAGGCCGTCAAGGGCGGCGTCGACTTCGCCATGACCAGCGGTCCGGCGTTCAATGTGTTGAACATCGGCATCCTCGCGGGCGACCTGTTCTACTTCGGCTACCCAAGCCTCCCTCTGGGCCGCGGCCGCGATACGACGATCGGCTTCCAGCGCGAATCGGCCACTCCACCCGCCTCGATCGAAGTTCCTCCGGCCGTCGGCGAGTTCCTCGAGGCAGCCCGAGGGGAGGTCTTTAGCGGCGGCGTCAACATCGTGTTGCGCAAGTTGCGGATTCCCGCCTCCGCCGAACCCGGCGCGTACTATTTCCTGGTCAAGACGGACGACGCGAACGCCTTCCTGAACGGCGGCCTCAAGATCAGTCTCAGCCCCGTGGTCGAATCCATCCTGGACGAGGCGAGCGGTGAGGCGTCCACCGCGGTGAGGGCAGGGCAGCGGATCGCGATCACGGGAACCGATCTGGCGCTGGCAGCCACCGCCGGCGAGCAATGGCAGAGCGGCGCTCCCTTTCCGACGCAGCTTGCCGGCGTCTCGGTCCGCTTCGGTGACCGCTACGGACAAATCGCGTCGGCCTCGCCCACTCGGATCGTAACCATCGTTCCTTCCGGTCTTGCCTCCAAGGTCGATGTCGCGGTCGTTTCGGCCCCTTCCGTCGAAAGCAAGCCGTTCTCGATCGACATCCAATAGCAACGCCATTCGAACCCCCGCGCCGTTCCGCGCCGATGTAGGATAAGAACGTGGTCCGCGCGATCCTGTTTTTAGTTACCGGAGTTTCGGTGGCCGCAGCCGGTCTCCCCGAAAAAGGCCGCCAAATCCTCGATCGGCACTGCGTGTCCTGCCACGGACCGGCCAAGATGGCCGGACTTGACCTACGCCAGCGCGATGCGGCGATTCGCGGCGGCGGCCGCGGCCCGGCGGTCGTGCCCGGCAAGCCAGCCGCCAGCCTGCTGATCCAGGCCGTGGAGCGTCAGGGCGCGGTCGCCATGCCGCCCGGCAAGAAGGGTCTGGACCCCGCCGAGATCGCCACGCTTCGCCAATGGGTCGAGTCCGGTTTCGAGTGGCCCGCCTCCACCGGCGCGGCCGAGCCGTCCTGGTGGTCGTTCCGCAAGCTTCAGCGGTCTGCCGTCCCCACTGGAGCCTCCAACCCCGTGGATGCGTTCGTCGCCGCCAGGCTCCGCGACAAGAAGTTGACCCCCGTGCCCCTCGCGGACCGCCGCACGCTGATCCGCCGCGCTTACTTCGATCTCCACGGGCTTCCCGCTCCCGTCGAGGAAATCGAACGCTTCGAAAAGGACGAGGCGCCGGATGCCTGGGCCAAGGTTGTCGACAAGCTGCTCGAATCGCCCCGCTACGGCGAGCGATGGGGACGCCACTGGCTCGACGTGGTGCGCTACGCCGACACCGGCGGCTTCGAAACCGACATCTACTTCCCCAACGCCTGGCGGTACCGCGACTACGTCATCAAGTCGTTCAACGACGACAAGCCGTTCGACGCCTTCATCCGGGAGCAGGTGGCCGGCGACGAAATCTGGCCGGGAAGCCTCGACCTGGAAGGCGGTTTCAAAATCCCGGACGAGAAGCAGCGTAAGCTCGAGGCGCGCATCGGAACCGGCATGTACACCATCGGACCCGTGTATCACGAAGCCGCGCTGTTCGGCGGCCAGCAGCGCTATGAATGGCTCTCCGACGTCGTGGATACCACCGGCGAGGCCTTTCTCGGACTCACGCTCGGCTGCTCCCGCTGCCACGATCACAAGTTCGATCCGCTTACCAGCCGCGACTATCACGCCATGATGGCCGTCTTCGCCACCAGCGACGAACGCGAGGTTCCGGTAATCGCCAAGTTCAATATCTACGGTTACAAGTCCGGCTATCCGAACTGGCTGAAGGTGGAGGAGATCAAGGGCCAGATCGCCCGCATCGAACAGGGCCCACGCAAGCGCGCCGTGGACCGCGTCCGCGCCCGGTTCGACGCCGCCGCCCTCGCCGCCTTCGACAAGCCCGAAAAGGACCGCGCCCCGGACCAGCGCGCGCTCGCCGCCAAGGTGGAAGAGGCGATGACCGAAGCCGGCCTGAAAGAGAACGCCAAGGGCCGCGCGTTCGATTCCAGTTACACCGCGGACGAGCAGACCCGCCGCGACAAACTGATCCGCGAACTCGGCGAGGCCGCCCTGCGCGCCAACCCCGTCATGCAGACCGCCACCGTGCTCGGACCCGCCGACGAGGACTACAAAGTTCACCTCACCGCCCGCGGCGACTGGCGTTCCAAGGGCGAAGAGATCGGCCCCGCGCTTCCCGCCGCGCTCGATGCGGAGCGCCGCCGGGTCGACCCGGTGCATCGCCGCAAATCGCTCGCCGAGTGGCTCGCCACCCATCCGCTGCCCGCGCGCGTCATGGCGAATCGCGTTTGGCACTGGCACTTCGGCCGCGGCATCGTCGCCACGCCCAACGACTTCGGCCGCCAGGGCGACGAGCCCTCGCATCCCGAACTGCTCGAATGGCTCGCCGCCGAATTCGCCGCCAATGGCTATCGCGTCAAGGCGCTCCACCGGCTGATCATGACGTCGGAAACCTACCGCCGGTCCTCCGCGGCCAATGCCGAAAACGCTCGAATCGACGCCGGCAACGTGTTCCTGTGGCGCGCCAACCGCCGCCGCCTCGAGTCGGAGGCGCTACGCGACGCGGTGCTCGCCGCCAGCGGATCGCTGAACACCAAAATGGGCGGCCGCCCGGTGATCCCCGTGTTGAGCCCCGAAGAGTACTCCACCATGTGGGCGCGCAACCAGTGGCCGGAGTCGATGGATGAGAAGGAGCGCGACCGCCGCGGCGTCTACCTCTACGTCAAGCGTAGCTTCGCCATGCCGATGATGACCGCTTTCGATTCGCCCGACCCGTCGGTGAGCTGCGCCCGCCGCGATTCCACCAACGTCGCGCCTCAGGCGCTCACCCTGATGAACGGCGCCTTCACCGGCTTGCATGCGCACCGCATGGCCGAACGGATCGCGAAACAAGCCGCCGCGCCGGAATGGGCCGGTCGCGCCTTTCGAATGGCTCTGGGCCGTGAGCCGTCCGCCGCCGAACGCGGCCGCGCAAGCCAGGTGCTCGGCCCGGCGCCGGACGAGGCCGCTCTCGCCCGCTTGTGTCTGGTGCTGTTCAACACCAACGAATTCGTCTACGTCGATTGAGGACCGCCATGTGTGACAAAACCCTGATCGCCCGCTCCCGGCGCGAGTTTCTCGAAAAGTCGGGAATGGGATTCGGAGCGCTCGCCGCGTCCTGGCTGATGTCGCGCGATGCGCTCGCCGCCACCTCCGGATTCGCCCCGCGCAAGCCCCATTTCGACGCCAAGGGCAAGGCCGTCATCTATCTCTTCATGCACGGCGGACCCAGCCACATCGACACCTTCGATCCCAAGCCCGCGCTCGCCGCGCTCGACGGCAAGCCCGTTCCGCCCAGCTTCGGCAAGGTCGACTTCCAGTTCACCAAGATGGACAAGGTCCCCATCATGGCGTCGCGCCGCAAGTTCAAGCCGCGCGGCCAGTCCGGCATCGAGATCTCCGATCTGTTCGAAGGCGTCGCGGCGCACGCCGACGATCTGGCCGTGATCCGGTCGGTGCACCACGACGGATTCACCCACGTCACCGGACAGAACTGGATGAACCTCGGCTGGCCCCGCGTCGGGCGTCCGAGCGTCGGATCGTGGGTGGTATACGGACTCGGCAGCGAAAGCGATAACCTGCCCGCCTATGTCGTGATGCTGGACGGCGGCATCAAGGCCGGCGCGCCCTCTTACGGCGCGGGCTTTCTGCCCGCGATGTACCAGGGCACGCTGCTGCGCGGCGAAGGGCCGCCGATCCTGAACGTCAATCGCCCGAAGGACGTCGCAGCCGGCGAGCAGGAGAAGATGTTCGACGCGCTGCGATTCCTCAACGAGCGGCATCGCGAGACCCGCGCCGATGACAGCGAACTGGCCGCCCGCATCGCGTCCTACGAACTCGCCTTCAAGATGCAGATGTCGGCCCCGGAAGTGGCGGACCTGTCGCGCGAATCGGAGGCCACGCGCCGGCTCTACGGGATCGACAGCGCCGATACCTCCGAGTTCGGCTCGCAGTGTCTGATGGCGCGGCGGCTGGTGGAACGCGGTGTTCGGTTCGTGCAGCTTTACTCGGGCGGAAAGAAGGGATCCGAGGTCGGCTGGGACGGCCACAACGAATGCGAGCAGAACCACGCGTTCATGGCGAACAAGGTGGACAAGCCGATCGCGGGCCTGCTGACCGACCTCAAATCGCGCGGACTGCTCGACAGCACGGTGATCCTATGGGGCGGCGACTTCGGCCGCACTCCGTTCACCGACGGCGCCGAGGGCGGCGGAGGCAACCGGAACGGCCGCGATCACAACCCCTACGGATTCTCCGTGTGGATGGCGGGTGGCGGCATCCGCGGCGGCAAGGCGATCGGCGCCACCGACGACATCGGGCTCCGCGCGGTGAAGGATAAGGCGACGGTGCACGATGTCCACGCGACGCTGCTGGGGCTGCTCGGCGTGGATCACAAACGGCTGACCTATCCGTTCCAGGGCCGCGACTTCCGCCTCACCGACGTGCATGGGGAGAACGATCTCACCGCCCGGCTGACCAGGGGCTGATCCCCGGTGGGACGGCGAAAGTCCGGGTGAGGATCTGGGCCACGGGCGGGGATGTCGACGAAACGAATGTCATAGTGAGCACGATGCGGGCACGCTGTTTGGCCGCATCAGAGTTTGGCCGGGCCGCAGCATATAGTCGTCGACGTGGGGTTGGCCACTATGGGCCGGTGGCTAGTTGACAACCGAGACGATGAGGTGTACAAATAAGCGTGTTGTCACGCGACGAATCGTCGTCTCCGAGGAACGACCCACGTCGCTGCCCTGAGCTCGTATTCGCTCTCGTTGGGCCTCTTGGGACCGATCTCTCGTCACTTGGCGAAGTTCTGGCCGAGGCGCTCAGTCAGGTCGGCTACCGGGCCGAAGTGTACCGCCTGAGTCGTCTGATGCGCGAACTTCCCGGACAGCCATGGGCAGGTCTTCAGGATGGTCCTCGGGATGAAGAGATCGAGTCTCACATGGAGGCGGGCAACGACCTAAGGAGAAGGACTCGCCAAAATGATGCCTTAGTGATGTTGGGCATCGGAGCCATCCGCGAGCGCCGGCAAACGGCGAATGGCGATCCGAACAGTCCGATGGCAGGTCATGCACACATCCTGCATTCGCTCAAACGGCCAGAGGAGGTTGAAACACTTCGTCGGATCTATGGACCTGCCTTTCACGTACTCTCGGCATATTCGCACAGGTCGCGGCGCGTGGAGGACTTGGCGCGCCGAATAGCGCAGTCGCGACACAGTAACCAGTTGTCGGAGTATTTGCCAAAAGCGGAGGCACTGCTGGCTCGGGATGAATCGGAGAGTGATGACAAACATGGGCAGGATGTAAGGAAAATATTTCCGCTCGCGGATGTAATTGTTGATACGAGCAACAAGAGGGCGATGGCATCCGAAATTCATCGTTTTGTTGAGTTGCTTTTCGGGAATACCTTCCACACGCCGAAACGCGATGAAGAGGGGATGTATTACGCCTATGCCGCGGCCCTGCGATCTGCATCGCTAGCCCGGCAAGTAGGAGCCGCTATCTGCCGGAGCGATGGTTCTCTCGTTGCTGTCGGGACGAACGAAGTTGCGGAATCCGGAGGCGGTCAATATTGGTGCGAGAGCGCGAATGACGGTCGTGATTTTCTACTCGGCCATGACAGCAGCGATAGGATGCGCGAGAATCTTCTCGGCGATATCATTCAACGATTGATGGATAACGCCTGGCTCGCCGTCGACAAATCGAAAATGCCGGTTTCCGAACTGGTGAAGATCGCTTTACACGGAGAGGAGGGAAGCGAACCTATAATGAGAGGGCGCAATTCACAGGCTCCATCGATTTCGTCAGGGCCGTTCACGCGGAGATGGCAGCGGTAACCACCGCTGCGCGCCACGGCGCCGCCGTGAACGGTTGTGTGTTGTTTTCCACGACATTTCCTTGTCACGATTGTGCGAAACATATCGTTGCCTCTGGAATCAGGCGAGTCGTTTATGTCGAGCCGTATCCTAAGAGCCTCGTGCAAGAGCTCTTTCACGACTCGATATCCGTCGACACCCACCGTGGTTGCGAAGGGAGGGTCATGTTTGAGCCTTTCGTAGGAATCGCCCCGAATAAATATCCTGACGTGTTCGCAGTGCGCGACCGTAAGCGAAAGAATACTGATGGTAGCGTTTCGACGTGGCGAAAGAGCGAGGCCTTTCCCCACCTGTCAGGTTTTCTTCCATCTCCACTTGCCCGGTTGATGGCGGAGCAAGAGGAGGTCGCGAGTTTCAGGAATAGTCTATCAAAATCAGGCATCAGGCCGGAGGAGGCGTAAATGACGCTGAAAGAAGGTTGGCTCGACAGGCAGTTCGAGATGGTTAAGAAAGATATTCAGGCTTGGCCGGAATGGATGAGGAGGGAAGCAAAGTTCAGTCCCAAAGGGATAGCCAAGAGCGATTCGGAAGATGGGGATGATAAGCACGGCCGAACCCAACCTCCGCGGAAGGCCGTCGCGCACATCGAGGATTGAGAAGTCTGGCAAGGAGAGTCAGCAAACCAACCTCGCTCGTGCCTGCCAGGCTTAGATGCCTGCGGGGCGAGAATGCGCAAGGTACCGGAACCGGCGTGGGACTACCGGACCGGGGACCGTTGCGCGAAAGCCGCGATCTTAATAAAATCAAGGTTCGGAGGGTCCAGGCGTTCATCGGCGGCTGCTATTCCAACTCGCTGACAACTGCCTGTCCCGACGGCGCCGAGGGCGGCGGAGGCAACCGGAACGGCCGCGACCACAACCCCTACGGCTTTTCGGTCTGGATGGCGGGCGTAGGCATGCGCGGCGGCAAGGCGATCGGAGCCACCGACGACATCGGACTCCGCGCGGTGAAGGACACCGCGACGGTGCACGATGTCCACGCGACGCTGCTGGGGCTGCTCGGCGTGGATCACAAACGGCTGACCTATCCGTTCCAGGGCCGCGACTTCCGCCTCACCGACGTGCATGGGGAGAACGATCTCACCGCCCGGCTGACCAAGGGCTGATCGCGCCATCGGCATGCTTACTCCGGCGCCGGTTCACATCGGGACCGCGCCCTTGGTCCTGGCGCGGCGCCAAGAGGCTCTTCCGACTCGGCCTTCGGGTGGGCTGGTGAGAGGACGTTGGCTGACAACGGCGTCACTCCTGTTTGCCGGCGCGTTTCTCCACGGAGGCGCTCAGTGTCAGCCCGCCGCGCGGCGCGTTTTTCAGGTGGACGTGCCCGCTCCGACGAAGGACAAACCGCAATCGAAGTTGTGGTTCGCGCATGGCGACTGGTGGGCTTGGCTGCCAGTGAAAGGCGGAAGCGCGGTCTGGCGCCGTGCCGGTGGGGAGTGGCGAAGGGAGTCTCATCTCGACCAATCGCTCATGGGTCTGCCTGGACAGGCCGACGTGTGGGCTGACAAAGACGGCGTGCGCGCGGTGCTGGCGGCGCCGGATGCCTTGGCGGTGGTGCATCTGCGCTGGGATCGCGCGGAGAGGAAATACAGGCTGGGCGGGCCTCCCGCGAGGATTGCGCTGCCTCGAACGTCTGGTGCGCCGCCGGATTTGGAAACGGCCACGATCGCCCGCGACAGCCGCGGACGGTGGTGGCTCGCCTACAACTCGCGGCGGAGCATGTGGGTGCGATGGTCTCGCGGAAATCCAGGGGCGAGCTGGTCGGAACCGGTCATGATCACCAGCACAAAGGCCTCCGCCGACGATCTGTGCGCGATCGTCGCCGTGCGCGACAGGGTCGGCGTCATCTGGTCGGATCAGGTTCAGGACGCGATCCTGGTCCGCTGGCGCGAGGACAGGTCGCCACCGGACCGATGGGTGTCTGGCGTCAACTATTTCTTCGGTCTGACGACAACTATTTCTCCCGGCCAACGACAATTACCCTGTGGTTCGTAGGCCAGGGGCGAAGCCCTGCGGCCGTCCCGGTGTTGTTTTGGTCCCGGCAATACATGAGTCGTCG
>SYLY01000071.1 GCA_005808475.1 Acidobacteriota bacterium | reverse complement strand
GGCATGGGCGACGTGCTGTCGCTCATCGAAAAGGTCGAGCAGAATATCGACCAAAAGAAGGCCGAGGAGATGCAGCGCAAGCTCCTCGAGGACGATTTCACGCTCGAGGATTTTCGCGATCAACTGCGCCAGTTGCAGAAGCTCGGCTCGCTCGAGTCGCTGCTCGAGATGATGCCGAAGGTCGGCATTTTCAAAGAGTTGCAGAAGCAGAAGGTGGACGAGAAGGAGTTGTCCCGAACGGTGGCGATCATCGATTCGATGACGCCGAACGAACGGTCCAACTACATGATCATCAACGGCAGCCGGCGCCGGCGAATCGCCAAGGGCTGCGGCTGTTCGGTGCAGGAGGTCAACAACCTCCTGAAACAATATGGCGAGGCCCGCAAGATGATGAAATCGATCTCTGGCGGGCTGATGGGCGCCGGTGGCGGCAAGCTGGGGGCGATGCTCGGCAAGCGGATGGGAAAATTCAAGATGCCCTTTCCCCCCAAGTGGTAGCCAAGACGGCGCCGAATCCTGTAATCTTATAGAGGAGTATAGCTTTTCAATGCTGAAGATTCGCTTGGCCCGGTTCGGGGCGAAAAAAAAGCCCAGCTAC
Organism: Acidobacteriota bacterium; assembly: GCA_005808475.1. Classification (GTDB taxonomy): domain Bacteria; phylum Acidobacteriota; class Terriglobia; order Bryobacterales; family Bryobacteraceae; genus SYLY01. Next base: position 26,132 of record SYLY01000071.1, on the reverse strand, counting down.
CGGGTGGTGGTCATTGAGGATTGGCGTTCGCGCGACAGCCGTTGCGTGGAGGTGGTGGGGCACTACGATCCCATCCCAACCCCCGCGCAGGTGAAGCTTGATCACGACAGGATCGGGCACTGGGTGAAGTGCGGCGCGCGGCCGTCCGATACCGTCGCCCGTTTGATCAAGGCGAATCCGGCTACCGCTCCGGCCTGACAGGGCGCTCCGGCGGCTCGCCAAGGGAAGACGGCGGGTGGTTCGGAGGACAGGCTTTTACGTTGAGTTACGTTCTGAGGGAGATAGGAGAACCTCTGCCATGGGCGATGCCGCTGGCATGATGAATGTCCGGGACCTGATCGAGGAGATCGCCAAAGCGCTCGTCGACATCCCGGAGGAGGTCAGCGTTCGCGAAGTGCGAGGCGAGCAGGTGACCGTGCTCGAACTGAAGGTGGCCCCTTCCGATCTTGGCAAGGTGATCGGAAAACAGGGCCGCACCGCGAGATCCATCCGGACGCTTCTGGGGGCGACCGGGATGAAGCTGAGCCGGAGATTTACGCTAGAAATCCTGGAGTAGGATGGACGCCAAGCCGGAATGGACCGTGCTGGCCCGTCTGGAACGGAGCCGGGGCAACTGCGGAGAGATGCTCGCCTCGTGCTTCACCAGCGGACCGGACCGGTTCGACGGGCTTTCCGTCGTGCTCAACGGTTCCGCCGGTCCGGTCGACGGAGGCCGCCGATTCGTGGTGGAAAACGCCTGGTCGCATCAAGGGCGCCTGGTGTTGAAGCTCGAAGGCGTGGACTCGATCTCCGCCGCCGAGGCCCTGCGCGGGCTCGACGTGTGCGTGCCGTTCGAAGAGCGCGCGCCGTTGGCCGAGGGCGAGGTGTACCTCAGCGACCTGGTGGGCTGCGAGATCGTCGACAACGCCACCGGATTGGCGGTCGGCCGCGTGGAAGGCTGGCAGGAGACCGCCGGGCCGGTGCTGCTCGAGGCGCGCGACGCCCACGGCCGCGAGATTCTGGTGCCGTTCGTCAAGCAGATCTGCGTCTCCGTCGACACGGCGGCGCGGGTGATCCGCGCGGATCTGCCGGAGGGACTGCTCGAACTCAACGCGCCATGATCTTCCACGTCGTCACCATTTTTCCGGACTTCTTCGACGGCATCCTGCGCAACGGCGTTCTCGGCAAGGCGATCTCGGCGGGCGCCATTCAGGTAAGGATTCACAACCTTCGCGACTGGGCGCCCGGCGTCCACAAGGTAGTGGACGACCGGCCGTTTGGCGGTGGCGAGGGCATGCTGATGAAGTGCCAGCCGCTGTTCGAAGCCGTCGAATCGATCTGGCCCGAACGCGGCGGGAACCGGCGTGCCGTGCTGCTTTCGGCGCAAGGTCCGCTTTTCACCCAGGAGCACGCCCGGAAACTGGTACAATTGGACGAACTGCTTCTCATCTGCGGCCGTTACGAAGGTGTGGACGAGCGCGTAGCCGAGCATCTGGCCGATGAGGAGCTTTCGATTGGTGATTTTGTCCTGAGCGGCGGCGAACTGGCCGCGGCTTTGGTCATGGACGCGGTTGGCCGGCTGGTCCCTGGGGTCGTCGGCAACCGGGAGTCCACGATTCAGGAATCGTTCCGGGTGGATGAAGAATCGGGCCGGACGCTTCTGGACTGTCCCCAATATACCCGGCCGGCGGAGTTTCGCGGATGGAAAGTCCCGGAGACCCTGCTGGGCGGAAATCACGCGGAGATCCGGAAATGGCGGCGTGAGGCCTCTTGGAACAAGACGGCCCGCAACCGGCCGGATCTGATCGAACGAACTTCGAAGGAATCTGTCCCATGACGAACGCACTGGTAGCGAAGATCTCGAACAAGCACAAGAAGCCGGTTGTCCCCACCGAACTCCGGCCGGGCGACACCGTGCGGGTGCAGGTGAGGATCCGGGAAGGCGAAAAAGAGCGCTTGCAGGCGTTCGAGGGCGTCATCATCGCCCAAAACAACACGGGCGTGAGCCATACGATCACGGTCCGGAAGATCAGCTTCGGCCACGGCGTGGAACGTATCTTCCCGCTGCACTCGCCGGTGCTCGACAAGGTGGAGCTGATTCGCACCGGCCGCGTCCGCCGCGCCAAGCTCTACGACCTGCGCGGACTCCGCGGCAAGGCCGCCCGCCTGCGCGAACGCGAGTAACACCGGCCGAGAGCGCGTGCGCTGCACGTTCCGGCTGGAGAGGCAGGCGATGTCTCGCGGGTTCCGCCGTGTCGCGGGCTTTGACGAGGCGGGTCGCGGCTGCCTGTTCGGACCCGTATTCGCGGCCGCGGTGGTGCTCGATCCCGGGCGTCCCATCCGCGGACTCAACGACTCCAAGCAGGTCGAGCCCGAGGTTCGCCAACGGCTGGCCGGGGAGATCCGGGTTCACGCGTTGGCTTGGGCCGTCGCCTCGGTCGGGTCCGCCGAGATCGACCGCATCAACATCCTGCAGGCTTCCCGCCGCGCCATGAAGCTGGCCCTGGAGAGCCTGGCGCCGCCGCCCGATTACCTGTTGGTGGACGCACTTCATCTGGATACCGCTATCGCGCAGCAAGCGGTGATCCACGGCGACGCCTTGTCGCGGTCGATCGCCGCCGCGTCCATCCTGGCGAAGGTGGATCGCGATGCCTCGATGGCCGAGTGGGATCGCGTCTACCCCGGCTACGGGTTCGCCGGTCACAAAGGCTACGGGACGGCACGGCATCTCGAGGCGCTGGCCAAGCTAGGTCCGACACCCGATCACCGGCTGAGCTTCGAGCCCGTCCGTCAGGCCGCCGGGCTCGGACAAATGAGCCTGTTCGCGTCGGAGGCCGGCCAGTGAACATGCCGCGCTGGTATCACAAGGCGGGCGCGGTGCTGTTCGCCATTTTCTGCTTCGAACTCGGCGTGTTTCTGCTCGTGTTCCCCTGGCTGGAGCAGTGGCAGGTGAACTACTTCGCGTTGCTGACGCCGGATTCCTATCGCGAGGCTTCCTGGTACGAGTGGTGGCGGCGCGTCTGGAACAGCGGCTACTTCCGCGGCGCGGTCAGCGGAATCGGCTTGGTAAACGTCTACGTATCGCTTGTCGCGGTGTTTCAATTGCGGAGATTCGCTGCGTACTCCGAACAAGAGCCGGAGGACTCGCTAAACTAAGAGCAGATGAGCGGCCCCGGAATCGTCCTGTTCGGAGTGCCGGTGCGCTTCCATTTCACCTTCGTGCTGCTGATCGCGTTCGTTGCGTTGGGCGCGTTCGGCGACAAACGGTCGGCCGCGGCGGAGGCGCTGTTCCTGATCGGGCTGTTCGCCTCGGTGCTGCTACACGAACTGGCTCATGCGCTGGTGGGAAGGGCCACCGGAGTCAAGACCCTCGAGATCGTGATGTACCCGGTCGGCGGCGTGGCGCGGCTGGAGAAGCAGCCCGAGCCGCGTCCGGAACTCGCCATCGCGCTCGCCGGTCCGGCGATGAACCTCCTGATCGCGGCAGGGATCTTTCTGGCGCTCGGCGGCGTGGGCGATCTCTCGAAGGCGGATAAACCGGACGGCATCTTCGCGCGGCTGGGTCTGTGGAACGTATATCTCGCCGCGTTCAATCTCGTGCCCGCGCTGCCGATGGACGGCGGCCGCGCCCTGCGCGCCGGGCTCGCGATGTGGAAAGGCGAGGCCACGGCGACGCGAATCGCCTCCAACACGGGAAAGCTGCTCGCTGTCGCGATGGGCATCTACGGGCTGATCAACGGCGAGGTGTTCATGATGTTGATCGCGTTGTTCATTTACATGTCGGCGGCGCACGAAGGCGCGGCGTCGGCGGGCAAGGCGCTGACCCAGGGCGTGCCCGTGCGGTCGGCGATGATCACCGACTATCGAACCCTCGGCCACGGCGCCACGTTGCGCGAAGCAGCCGATATGCTGCTCGCCACTTCGCAGCAGGACTTTCCGGTGGTGCACGGCGATCGCGTGATCGGCCTGCTCGACCGCACGGCGTTCCTGCGCGGCATGGCGTCGGAAGGGCCCGACTCCTACGTCGCCGGCTCGATGGACCGCGACTACTTGAAGCTCGCGCCCGGCATGGATCTGGCCGAGGCGATGTCCTCCCTTGCCGAATCGGGCTCGTGCGGACTGGTGATGCAGGACGGCGGCCTGCTCGGACTGCTGACGACCGAGAACATCTCCGAGTTTCTTCTGCTGCGCAAGCTGGGCATCCAGCCAAAGGCGTGAGCCACAAGGTTGTCATCGCGGGCGGTGGATTCGGCGGGATGAACGCCGCGCGGGCGCTTGCCCGGCAGCCCGTCGAAGTGACGATGATCGACAAGCGCAACTTCCACCTGTTCCAGCCGATGCTGTATCAAGTGGCCACCGGGTCGTTGTCGCCCGGCGACATCACCGCGCCGCTGCGGCACGTGCTGAGCGGCCAGAAGAACGTGCGCGTGCTGATGGCCGAAGTGACCGATGTCGACGTGGCGGGCCGCGCCGTGGTGCTCGACGACGGCGGCCGCGTTCCCTACGACACGCTGGTGGTGGCCGCCGGCGCGCGCAATTTCTACTTCGGCAACGACGCGTGGGAACGCGTGGCCCCGGCGCTCAAGACCATCGAGGATGCCACCGAGGTGCGCCGCCGCATCTTCGTCGCGTTCGAAAACGCCGAACGCGCCACCGATCCCACCGCGCGCAAGGAATGGCTGCGATTCACCGTGGTTGGCGCCGGTCCCACCGGGGTCGAACTCGCCGGAGCCATCGCCGAAATCGCTCGCGACACGCTGCGCCACGACTTCCGCCAGATCCGCCCGGAAGAGGCCGAAATCCTGCTGCTCGACGGATCGACGCGTGTGTTGCCTCCGTTCACGCCCGATCTGTCGGAAAAGGCCGAGCGCCAACTGATCCGCGTCGGTGTGCGCGCCCGAACCAGCGTCCGTGTGACGGGCATCGACGAGCGCGGAGTGGAATTCACCGGTCCGCACGGCCCCGAGCGAATTCAATGCCGCACCACCATCTGGGCGGCGGGAGTTCGCGCCGAGCCGCTCGGCGAACGGATCGCCAGGCAGTGCGGTGCGGATGTCGATCGCGGCGGGCGGATTCCCGTGGGAGCGGACCTGTCGGTCGCCGGGCATCCGGAAATCCTCGCCATCGGCGACATCGCCTGGTTCGAGCAGGACGGCCAATCCTTGCCGGGAATGTGTCCGGTGGCGATGCAGCAGGGCTGGCACGTGGGTCCTGTGGTGGCGGCGCGGGTGAACGGCCAGGCGGCGCCCCTTTTCCGCTACCGCAACAAGGGCACGATGGCGGTGATCGGACGGAACGCGGCGGTGGCCGACCTCGGCTTTGCGCGCTTCGGCGGAGCGTTGGCGTGGCTCGCGTGGCTGCTGGTCCACATCGCGTACCTGATCGGATTCCGCAACCGTCTGCTGGTGCTGATCCAGTGGGGCTTCCAGTACGTGAGTTTCAACCGCGGCGCCCGCCTGATCACGGGCCGCGGCGGGAACTGACCGCAGCGCTTCTATCGCGGCGGCGGAGCCGGCGACGAGGGCGTGGGCTTGCCGTCCACCGTGCCAAGCTCCATCAGTTCGGTGCGCGTGCCGTCGGGGTCGAACAGGTTCAACTGCCGCTTGCGGTTGGTTCCGGTCCTCGGTTCGAGGGGCCGGGTATAGTTCTTTCGAGCCGGCAGCGCCTCGATCCGCTTCACAGCCTCCGCCATGTCCGGCGCCGCGAGGCAGATGTGATGCTGCGACCCGCGCTTGGTCTCATCGGGGAGTTTGGAGTAGAGCATGAACTCGATATAGTCGCCGCCGTCGGGCACTTTCATGTTCACCCAGTCGAGCGTCTTGCCTTCCTTGCTTCCGCGCCAGATCTCGGTGAATCCCAGCGTGTCTCGATAAAACTTCATGGCCGGTTCGAGCGCGCCCACCAGAATGCCGATGTGCAGAATCCGGGAGGAGACGCCGGTGGACAGGTGCTTGCCTTTCTCGCGCACGCTCCAGCCATCCGGCATGTACTGCACGAACTCCACCGTGTGGCCGTCCGGATCCTTCACGTTGAAGCTTCGGTTTTCGATGCGGCCGGTGTTGGCCTGTTTGGGAACGGCGACTCCTTTCGACTCGAGGTACCGGCGCATCCCTTCGATGTCCGGCGTCTCGACCGAGATGTGCGCCAGCCGGTCCGTGCCGGGCTGCTTTTCCGGAAAGATCTCGACATATTGGCGCTCGTTCACCTTGAAGAACGTCATCGCGAAGCCGCCGCCGGGGTTGTTCAGCGAGTATGGTTCGCCGAGCCCGAGCATGCCGCGATAAAACTCGCGGGTCTTCTCGATGTCGTGGGAGTAGAGGGCGATGTGCGCGACTCCGGTGATGGGCGGGCGGTCGATGCCGGCGGCGTGGGCGAGCGCACCCGCCAGCAATAGGATTCCAGTTCGCATCACAGCCATCGTAGCGCTCAAGCGAAATGCGTCCACAGCCCAACGATGGCGCCAACCACCACTACCGTGTAGACCACTTCGGATTTCCGCCCATCCAACGCGCCCCGCCAATCGATGGCCAGATGCTCGCCTTCCGGCGCGCCGCCGCGGCTGAACACAACCATCGACGCCAGACACAACGCGAACACGATGAGGCTGAAGTTGAGGAAGCTGAATTCCACCACCGCGTTGAGCGGGCCCAGATCCATCTTGAACGCATTGCGCAGGATGTCGAGCGCGAACCTCGCCGCTCCGATCAACCCCCCGCCCACCAGCGTCGTGAACGCGGCGCGCGCGGTGGCGCCTTTCCACAGCACGCCCACCAGAAACGTCGCGGTGATCGGCGCTCCGACATACGCCTGCACGCTCTGCAGGTATTGATACACCTCGTTGTTCAGATGGCGGATGAACGGAATCCACGCGATGCTCAGCGCCACGATGCCCGCCGTGCTCAGCCGGCCCACCTGCACCAGCCGAGCCTCGGAGGCATCCGGCCGCATCTTCTTATAGACGTCCATGGTGATGAGCGTCGAGCAGGAGTTGAACACGGCCGACAGCGACGACATCAACGCGGCGAGCAACGCCGCCACCATCAGCCCCTTGAGTCCGGGGGGCATCAGCCGCAGGACCAGCAGCGGGTACGCGTTGTCGCCCGTCACCTCGTTCGGCCACAGCGCCTTGGCAATCAACCCGGGCAGCACCAGGATGAACACCGGCAGGATCTTGAGCGCCGCGCAGAAGAAGGCGCCCTTGCGCGCTTCGTGCACGTTCGGCGCCGAAAGCGTCCGCTGGACGATCACCTGATCGGTGCACCAATACCAGATGCCGAGCACCAGCGTGCCGAAGATCGTGCCGGGCCACGGATACACGGCGTCGCCCGCCGGTTTCACCATATGGAAGAAATCGGGGGGCAGCGCCTGGCGAAGCCCCTCGAATCCGCCGGCGCGTTCGAGCCCCATCCATGTGAGGACCACGGCGCCGCCGATGAGGATGAACGCCTGCACCAGATCGGTGTAGATCACCGCCGCCAGTCCACCGGCCACGGTGTAGACACCGGTGGCGAGCACCAGCAGCACGGCGGTCGTCAGGTAGTCCCACCCGAACACCTCGCGAATCAGGATGCCGCCCGCGAACAGCGATACCGAGATCTTGGTGAACACGTAGGCGAACAGCGACACCCAGGTGAGGTAGGAGCGGCACCGCGCGCTGAAGCGCTTCTCGAGGAACTCCGGCATCGTGAACACGCCGCTGCGAAGGTAGTGCGGCACGAACAACCAGCCGAGGACGAACAGGCAAATGCTCGCCGACCATTCATAGCAGCCCACCGCGAGGCCGGTAACCGCGCCCGATCCGGCCAACCCGATGAAGTGCTCGCTGCCGATGTTGGCGGCGAACAACGACGCTCCGATGGCGAACCAGCCCACATGCTGGCCGGCGAGGAAGTAGTCGCGCGACGTACGTTCCTTGCGCGCGAAGTAGAACCCCACCGCGAACGTGACGGCGAAGTAGAGGATCAGGATCGACGTGTCGAGCATGACCTCTCAGAATACCCTGTGATTCGGAAGACTGTAATACCCCCGTGATCGAATCGCAAACACTCTGATGGGAAAGCGGACAGGAGCCGGCGAAACCGAGGAAGCGCCCTAAACCCGCTCAGGTCTTTTGCCGATGTTCGAAGCATAGGCACAGGAATGGCATCTGAACTCAACCTAGCTTCCGCGATTCTCGAAGCCTCGTCCGCGGCTGACCAACGGAACGCCAGTCACTCGGACTTCGATCAGTTGAAGGGGCAGTTCCTGGCGAGTCTCAACCACGAGTTGCGAACTCCGCTCAGCGGCGTCGTCGGCATGACGGACCTGCTACTGGAAACCCGCCTCGACGCCGAGCAGTTCGAGTACGTGGCGGCGGTTCGCGAATGCGCCACCCAATTACTCGAGACGCTCAATTCGGTTCTCGAGTACTCCGCTCTGGCCGCGGGCAACGGCCGGCTCGAGGAATGCGAGTTTCCCCTGGCGGCGATGGTCGCGTCGGTTCTCGAGGAGTTTCGCCCTCGCGCCACCGCCAAGAACATCAAGCTGGTGCAGGAACTGCCGGACGCGTTTCCCGAACTGGTGGAAGGCGACGGACGCTACGTCCGCCAAATGCTGCATCACTTGCTGCGGAACGCCATCAAGTTCACCAATCATGGCGAAGTCCGCGTGGCGTCGCGCCTCGAACAGGGCTCGTCTCCCGGCCGTCCACTGCTGCGAATCTCGGTCACCGACACGGGCATCGGAATCCCACGCGCCAAGCTGCGCCTCATCTTCGAATCGTTCCAGCAACTGGACAACGGGTTGGCGCGGAACTACGCGGGTCTCGGTCTCGGCCTTGCTCTGGCGCGGAAGATCGTTTCGATGATGCGCGGCGAGATCGAAGTCTCGAGCGAGCCCGGATTGGGTTCGACGTTCACGGTCCGGTTCCCGGTTCGCATCGCCGATGCGCAACCTGGCCCCCAATTGGTCGCTCCGGTTCCGCTCCGCGCGCGGCAACCGAGAGTGCTCGTGGTGGAGGACAACAAGATCGCCCAACAAGTGGTGGGCCGGATCCTGCGAAAGGCCAACTACGACGTGGAGTTCGCCGATGGCGGCGGCGACGGCGTGGAACGGGCCGCGCGGGAAAAGTACGACCTGATCCTCATGGATCTGCAAATGCCCGGAATGGACGGATTCGCCGCGACTCGCGGCATCCGCGCGGTTCCGGGGCGGGACAAGGTGCCGATCGTGGCGCTGACCGCGAACTCCACCGACGAGGACCGCGTCGCGTGCCGGCAGTGCGGCATGCAAGGCTTCCTGAGCAAGCCCGTTCACCGGGAGGAACTGCTGGCCTGCCTGCAGACTCTTCTCGCCGAACGATAGACGGCTATCGGGAGCGGCGATCGAGCCGATAAGCGTCTCATGCCAAGGCGGGTGCTGGTCGTGGACGATTGCCGCACCGTACGCGCGATATTGTCGTCCGCCCTTCATGACGCGGGTTACGAAGTCACCGCCGCCGAAGATGGATTCTCCGGACTCGACTGCCTGCAACGCGAGTCCTACGATGCGGTTCTGGTGGACGTGAATATGCCCGGAATGGATGGCATTTCCTTCGTGCGCCGCCTGCGCGAGCGGTGCACCGCCCCGGTCGTCATGGTCACAACTGAAAATGGGGCTGCTCTCATGAACCAAGGCCGGGAAGCCGGAGCCAACGCCTGGATCGTGAAGCCGCTCCAGGCGTCGCGCCTGGTGAGCGTTCTGAATCAACTGGGCGCCTGATCCACTGTCTGGCCCTGCTAGCATGGAACTGATTCCATGCGTCATCACTTGCTCACCGCGATCCTCGCCGCGCTGCCCGCGCTTGCCCAAACGGCCCCCAAGGCCGACGCCTGCGCTCCACCGCCAGGGAGCGTCGCTCCCACTTTGCCCGCCAAGCTTCTGACCGGCCAGGGAACCATCGACTTCAAGATCACCACCAAGAGCGCCGAAGCGCAGGCCTTTTTCAACCAAGGCGTCGCGCAGATGCACTCGTTCTGGGCGCGCGAAGCCGAGCGGTCGTTCCTGCAGGCCGCGCAACTCGATCCGTCCGCGCCGATGCCGCAATGGGGAATCGCCATGGTGGCAGCCGGCGACTACCGCCCCGGTTTCCAACTCGACCTCGTCAACGGAGCCCGTTCCAAGTCCACCGCGAAGAAGTCCGCTGGCGCGCCCAAGGGTGGACTCGGCCGCGCCGTCGCCGCCGCGAAGAAGGCCCAGGAACTGAGCGCTTCCGGCCAAGCCACCGCCGTCGAAAAGGCGTACATCGCCGCCGCCGCCGCCCGGCGCGACCTCGGTCAGCGCGATCCCGACGCCGCCTATGCGCGGGCTCTACGCGAACTGATCGCCGCCCACCCGAAGGAGGTCGAGGCGCGGACGTATCTGGCGTTGCAGCTCATGAGCGGCTTCGTGCTTCCCGAAAAACGGCCTCGCTCGGGCACGATGGAGGCGGTGGAGATCCTCCGCGCGCTCCTCCAGGAAGCGCCCGAACACGCTGGCGTCCATCACTACGTGATCCACGGATGGGAAGGCTCCACCTTCGCCAAGGACGCCTGGCCGAGCTGCAAGCGCTATGGCGAACTCGCCAATAATATCCCGCACGGTCTCCACATGCCCGGCCACATCTACGCGCAAACGGGCCGCTGGGCCGACGCGGCGAAGTCGTTTTCCGACGCCGCCGAAAACGAGGTCTTCTGGATGAAGCAGGACTCGCTCGGAGGCAACGGACACCACGGCCACAACGTGCACTTTCTGGCGACCTCGTACTCGTTCTCGGGCGACTACGAAAAAGCGATGGCCGCCGCGCGCGGACTGCTCGAATATAAGGAAACGCCCCGCGAAAAGGCCATGCCCGACAACTACCGCGGCGCCTGGCGGCAGGGTTGGTTCTCGCTTCTGAGGACGCTGGTGCAGCACGAAAAGTGGGACCTGATCCTCGACGGGTCCACCATACCCGAACCCGGCAAGCCGCGCGAGGAAGCCTGGCGGCACTGGGCCCTGGGAATCGCTCACCTGCACAAGGGCGATCCGAACGCCGCGCAAGGCGATCTCCGCAAGATGCTGGGCGCGATGACTGCCTACAAGTCCTCCGCCAAGCAGCCCGTTCCGCCGCCGCTTGCCGTCGCCGAAGCCGAACTACGCGCGCACCTCGCCTCCAATGTCGACAAGCGCCTGCGCATGCTCCAACAGGCCGCCAACAAGGAACTGGGGCTTCGCTACAACGAACCTCCCCACTATCCCCGTCCGGTGCTCGAAGCCCTGGGCGCGGTGGCGCTCGCCAACGGCCGTGCGCAAGCGGCGGAGAAGGCCTATCGCGCCGCTCTCGAACAGTACCCCGAAAGCGCGCATTCCAAGCGCGGACTGCAAGCCGCCATGGAAAAGCGCAGCCGTCCGGTGGAGGCGGCGGGCGGCGGCCGATAAGCCGTTGACGGAAGTGGTTGTGATCGGCGGCGGACCGGCTGGTTCGGCCGCCGCCATCGCCGCGCAACAGGCCGGCGCCGCGGTCACGTTGTACGAGCAGTCGCGATTCCCCCGCCACAAGGTTTGCGGCGAATATCTGTCGCCCGAAGTCGAGCCGGTGCTCCGGGATCTCGGCGTGTGGGACGAACTAATGGTCCGCCAGCCGCACCGGCTGAAGCGCCTGGTGCTGCACTTTCCGCGCTCCACCAAACGCGCCGGCCTGCCCGAGCCGGCGTGGGGACTGAGCCGCCACGCACTCGATCACCTGCTGATCGGCGGGGTCCACTGCGTGGTGCGCGAACGCGCCGCCGATACACCTGGCGCCGTGATCGCGGCCGGGCGCCGCATCGAGCGTCAACCGGCCGGATCGCGCCAATTCGGCTTCAAGGCGCACTTCACCGGCCCCTCCACCGATACCATCGAGCTGTTCTTCTTCGACGGCTGCTACGTCGGCGTCAATGGCGTCGAGCAGGGGCGGACCAACGTCTGCGGACTCGGCCCCGAGGATACTCTGCGCCGCGCCGGCTTCCAACCGGACGGGCTGCTTGCATCGTTCCCCCCGCTACGAGACAGGATCGCGCCGTTGTCCCGCGCGATGGACTGGCTTACCACCGGTCCGCTGATCTACGGGCAGCGGCTGGATGCGCAGGCTCGCGCCGGCGTCTATCTCGCCGGCGACGCGCTCAGCTTCGTCGACCCCTACACCGGAAGCGGCATGTTGTCGGCGCTGCTCTCCGGCGTTTCGGCTGGACGGGCGGCCGCCGCCGGCGAAGACCCGCGAGCGCACTACGGCCGCTGCTCCGGCATGCTCCGCCGGGCGTATCTTGTTTCGTCGCTGTTCCGGTTCGCCATACGGACCGGCGCGGCGGACTTGCTTCTGCCTCTGGTCCCCGGCCGGGCTTTGGTGTCTTGGACAAGACCGGACCGCTCGCGGTAGCATCGCAAGATGCCCATGTCCGTCTCCCGCCGTCAATTCCTGACGGCGCCGCTCGCGCTATCCGCCAGAGCCGCCGCGCCCAGCAGGCCGAACGTCGTCCTGGTGATGACCGACGATCAGGGCTACGGCGACATAGCCCGGCACGGCAACCCCGTGATACGCACGCCCAACCTCGATGCCCTGCACGACCGCTCGGTGCGGCTCACCGGCTATCATGTCAGCCCGACATGCGCTCCCACCCGGTCGGCGCTCCTCACCGGCCGCTACACCAATATCACCGGCGCCTGGCACACCATCCAGGGACGCAGCCTGCTCGATCCGCGCGAAGTCACCATGGCCGACTGCTTTCGCCTCTCCGGCTATCGCACCGGGATCTTCGGCAAATGGCATCTCGGCGACAACTGCCCCTGCCGTCCCCAGGATCGCGGCTTCGACGAAGTGCTCGTCCACGGCGGCGGCGGCATCTGGCAAACCCCCGACTACTTCGGCAACGACTACAGCCGCGACACCTACTTCCACAACGGCCGCCCCGAGAAGTTCGAAGGCTACTGCACCGACGTGTGGTTCGACAACGCCTTCCGCTTCATGACGGACTCGCGCCGCCGCGGCAAGCCGTTCTTCTGCTACATCCCGACCAACGCGCCCCACGGACCCATGTGGGCGCCGCCCGGTTCCGAGGACCGCTACCGCGGCGCAAAGGGTCTCCGCGATCCGGGCTTCTACGGCATGATCGAAAACGTCGATGCCAACATGGCCCGGCTCGCCAAATATCTGAAGGACTCGGGAATCGAGGACGATACCCTGCTGATCTTCACGACCGACAACGGCTCCGCTTCCGGATCGCAGGTCTTCAACGCCGGCATGCGCGCCAACAAGGGCTCCGCCTATGACGGCGGTCATCGCGTGCCCTTCTTCATGCACTGGCCGAAAGGCGGACTCGCCGGCGGCCGGTCGATCCCCACGCTCACCGCTCACATCGACATCCTGCCTACCCTGACCGATCTGTGCGGTCTGAAGCGGCCCGCCAAAAGCCCCGAACTCCACGGCCGCTCGCTGAAGGCTCTGCTCGATTCGCCCGATGCCGCCTGGCCCGAGCGCAGCATCGTCGTCGACTCCCAGCGGCTGGACAAGCTGGTCAAGTGGCGTCAGGCGGCCGTGATGACGCAGCAATGGAGGCTGGTCAACCCCAGCCCCGATGGAGACCCCACCAAACTCGAACTTTACGATATCCAGAAGGACCCCGGCCAGCGCGCCAACGTCATTGCGGACGAGCCCGCCGTCGCCGAGCGTCTGCGCGCCGACTACGAACGCTGGTGGAGCCTGGTCTCGGCCCGAGGCGGCGAGTACGTGCGGATCCGTCTCGGCGATCCGCGCGAGCCGGTCTCCCGGCTCACCTGCCACGATTGGCACGGCGACGGCGTCGACCAGGTGTGGAACCAGGGCGGCGTTCGCAAGGGTCCGGCCGTCAACGGCTTCTGGACCGTCGATGTCGCCCGGGCGGGCAAGTACCGGTTCGAACTTCGGCGTTGGCCGCGCGAGGTCGATATCCCGCTGACGGCGCCGTTCCAGGATTCCGAGCCGAATCGCGACAAGACGCCGGGCAGGGCGCTGGACATCGCCCGCGCCCGCGTGCAGGTGGGCGGCCGGGAGGCATCGGGCGAGATCGAAGTCGACGCGAAAGCCGCCGCATTTACGCTGCAATTACCCGCGGGTCCCACCGAATTGCGGACGTGGTTCACCGGAAAGGGTGGTGAAGAGCGGGGCGCCTATTTCGTCTACGCCGAGCGCGTGTAGCGGTCCCGCAAATAGGTATGGCCGGTGAACACTAGGAGGAAGATGTCCACCGGCCAAGGGACTGGCACCTGGGCGAGGTATCCAATCCAACTGTCGTAGGCGACTCGGAGGCATCGCCCACAAAGCAGTACGGCATAAGCCGTTTGTATAGGATCACTGTAGCACAATCGTCACCTTCACGCTACCCTCATCGGAGGAGAGAGGACGCCAAATAATACCCAACGGCTCCGATCGTCGCCAGGCACGCCACCCACAAGCCCACCGTCTGCCACGCCGCTGGCCGGATCTCCGGAGGCAGCTCCCTGTACCGCAACACCAGAACGCCCACGGCGATAACCGGGAGCATCGCCGCCTGCGCTACTCCGCCCGCCTTCACCATTTTCACCGCGGACTGTACCACCAGGTAAAGGCCCGCGGAAGCGCACGTCAAAATCCACACGAACCGGCGCCGGTAGCGCAGCCGCGCCTGATAGTCGCTTGCCTCGAATTTGCCGAGCAACCGGCACATGTCGGCGGCGACTCGAGACTCCGCGGCTGTCGCGGCGAAGATCGTGCCGTATAGGGTGGCGATCGCGCCGGCGTAGAAGAGCGGCAATGACCACGCACCCAGCGTCTGGGTGTACATGTTCGACAACACCGGGATCATGTCCTCGCCCTTGGGAACCAGACCGCGGCTGTGCAGAATCCCCGCGCCCAGCAGGTAGAACGCGATCGTCGCCACCGTGTAGATCAGCATCGAGGCGAGAATGTCCACGTTCATCACCGTGATCCAGCCGAAGGCCCGTTTCCGCCACGCTTCCGAGCCGTCGCGCTTTCCCGCGTAGCGCGCGTAGCCCTTCTCCACGCACCAGTAGGGATACATGAACAGCTCCGCGGCGCCCACTCCCGTGATGCCGAAAACCGCCACCGCCGTGGTCAACCCATCCTTGGGTAGCTGGAACGTCAATCCTTCCTTCACTTGGGACCACTGGAAGTCCTGCGGGTTCAGCATCAACAGCATCGCCGCCAGGAACGTCAGCATGGTGAACAGCGCTACCTTGATGGTCGCCAGATGCTCGATTCGCTCGTACCCGCCGCCGAGCAGCAGCAGCAGGGTCACGCCGAGCAGTACGATCACCCATATCCAGACGGGAACCCCTGGCATGAGCTGATTCAGCACCTGCGAAACGCCGCCGAACATCGCCCCGATCTGGAAGCGCGTCATGGTGATCATCGCCGCCCAGCCCCACACGATGAAGTTGACGCCGAATCGCGGACCGGGAACGCGATTGAAGCCGGCCAGTCCGGTTTCACCGGTCGAAATGCTGTAGCGCCCGATCTCGGCCTGGATGGCCGGCTTGACCAGACAACTGAGGATGATGATCCAGAGGCAGATGTAGCCCACCTCGGCGCCGAGCGTCGTGGTGGCGATGAGTTCGCCGGACCCGACGATCGATGCGGAGAGGATCATGCCGGGCCCGATCCTCTTCAGGATGGAGCCGAAAGTGCGGGGCGGTTCTTGGACCTCCGCCGGATCGAAGGAGTAGAGATCCTTGACCGGCGCCTTCTGAGCGGATGCGGACATGTCCGAGCCACTCTAGCACGCAGCCGCCGGGCGCCGCCATCGCCGTCGTTCCGCAATTTGTTCAGCAGTGGGACGTTGCACGATATCCGGCGTTGGCTCCGTGGCTCGGTCCAATCGCCGCGCAGGCGGCGGCGACGCCGGCAGCGGTGCGGAAAGACGCCAGCAAAAAAAGCCCCGGGCCCGGTCTGGAGCAATTCCTCGGTGAGCAGCCGCAGCGCAGCGCCTCCTCCGAGCGCCGTTATCGCAGAGGACGAGACGCCGCCGCCGGGCGCATGCCATCCAGCAATTCGCCCAGCGTCCGCAGGCCCGCATCCACGTCGGTTGTGTTGATTACGAGATGACCTGCTAGCAGCATCGGCACTCTCCCGAGGTCCACACCAGGCAAGAATGGAACCAGAAGGGAGTTTCGCCCTTTGCGTCCGGTATTCACCGCGTTCAAGAAAGCGATCCACTCGGTCTCCGGCCATCCCCTCGTGATCCGACTACGATTCGACCCGACGAGGACCATGCACGTTGTCTCCTCTAACGCGTCGCCGATCTGCCTGCCCCATCGGGTCACCGGGTGGCGCCGATAAAAAAAACAGGAGCGTTGCTTTTCCCTGGTGATGAAGTCGTACACTCGGTCGGCGATCGCCTCGTCACCCGCCCCACAACAGATAAAGACCTCGAATTTTCCGCGTGCTTTCTTCCGTCCTCCCGCCGTGTCTGGAGGCAGCGGCGCGGGTGCGGAGACGCGCAGAGGCGAGTAGCGGCGCGTGATTGACCGCGTCACCGGACAGAGATCGTATTTTCGGTCGCACCTAGTGAAGTGCTTGATTTCCTTGGATGTCCGCAACCCCGGGAGAGATCTCGTGAAGTTGCCCTCGACCAACCCCTCAAACGTTTCACCCTCGCACGAGCGGCCCTCGTAGAAATAGCGGTCCGGGAAAAATTCGGCCGCTCGGGACGCAAGTTTGGTGAGCAGCTTATCTACTTCGAACAAACCCACGGGCCGGCCCAGCACCCGTTGATCCATGATCTCACCGTCGAGGACAACCACGTCCTCGTCGACGTACAGTCGCGCCACGCGGTCTACTTCGATTCCAAAGTCCTCTGCGTTGATGTTGAGGAAAACCCCGGACGTCCGGACCGGGTTCTGCTTTCCCATTCTCACCGTCACCCCGTCCGGTCCATCGAGCCACTCAACAGGCAGCGGCAGTTCCTCGAACCCTTCGACATCGAGAGTGGGGTAGACGCCGCTCCAAAGCTGTCTCGCCATGGCATGGTCAACATGATCGGTAAGCGCACTACCGCCCCAATTCAAGACGTATCGCCGACCACCCCGCCGGCCGGCTGGAGGCTTCACGAGCATGAGTTCCTCGCGGAACTCGCGCTCGATGATCGCCTTTGGGTATAGGAGCTCCGCGCGCGAGTCCGATCCGCCATTTGCTATGTTCCACCCCACCGGGGCTATGTCGCGGTAAAAGAAAGCGAAATACTCTTTGCGGCCCATGCGGAGAATTGGCAAGACGCCGCCGCTGGCGTAACGGAATGGGAAGTTGGCGTCGTTGTGGCGGTATTCGCCCATCGCCGCGTCGTACAACACTGAGTCAATGCGTCGCTGGTACTCGGCACACCTGGCCTGAAAATGCGGAATCAGTTCCCTGAGATGAGCCTTCGCATGGCGGCTCCATATTGCCGGAGTCTCGTCGTCGAAATCCAGCGAGAGGTCAGCGCCTTCCCCGGAGCGCTTCAGGAGGAAGTTCCGCAAAAGGACTTGTAGAAAGCTATTCTCGGCCCGTCCCAGCTCTCGCACGAGACTCTCGGAGAGCTTCACGATTCCCCCCTTCTACTACTGGAAATTCGATTCCTTGATCCCCGGAATGATCCGCGCCGCGTTCTTGTAATAAAGCTTCTTCAAGACCTCGTCGGGCAGATCCATCCCGTACATCTGCCAGAAGGCGTGGCGCCGCCGGTAGTAGTCGAAGTACTCGTCGTTCGACTCGAGCACCCGGAAATACGTGTGGTACTCCACCGGCTCATAGGTATCCTTGCCGAACATCACCCGGTCCTGATAGCGGATGAACCATTTGCGGGCGAAGCGCGGCTGGCGGCCCAGTTCGGCCAACACCGCGCCGATTTCGGTGTACATGTTCGGCATCTCGTCCATCAGGCGGCCCAGTTCGCCGAGGTTGTTTCCGTACCAGCCCAAATGCGCGTTGATGAAGTTGGTCTTCGGATGCTTGCGGAAAACCCGGTGCTGCTCGCCGATGATCGTCTCCCAGGAAGGGTACTTCTCGGGTGGCCGCCGGCGGCTGGGGATCTCCGTCAGTTCCAGCCATCGCTCGTTGAATTTGTCGTAGGGCGCGAAAAACAGAGCGGGTTCGGCGGTGTGGATGAGCACGGGGACCTTCATCTTGCCGGCCATCGCCCACACGGGATCGAAGCGCGGATCGTCCACCTTGATTCGTTGGCCCTTGCCGTCCTTCAAGTCCATGCCCAGGTTCTTGTAGATCTTCAACCCGGAGGCGCCGTTCTTCACGTCCTGCTCGAGCTGCGCCGCCGACTTGGCGCTCCACTGTGGATCGTCGATATTGGCGAAATCCAGGTTCGCGAAGACCACGAACTTGCCCGGAACCTTGGCGTTCAACCGCTCCACCGTCTTCTTGAGCGCCTCGCCGTACCTGCCGTCCAGGTTCACCATCATCCGCATGTTGAGAGCTTCCATCTCTTTCAGCAACTGGGGAAGCTTGGCATCGGAGATCATCGAGCGCGGATGCCCGTGCACGTCCACGAACGGGAACTTCGCTTTGGTCCGCGGACTCTGCGGCACCACGAGGGAATTCTTCGGGCGGTACTCTTCGAAGGTCAGGCTCTGAGTCTGACCCAACGCGAGGGCGCAAAACGCCAACGCCCCAACCGGATAGCGGCTCATAGAAGTCGAGTATAGGGGATCGCGCGCGATTTGTCAGGGCCGCGGGCCGGGCCAACGCGTTCCCGGCCCGAATTCACCCGCTTCGATCCGCCGCACCAGCTTGCGGCCGCACTGGCGCTTTTCCACCAACTCCGCCCGCGGAGGGTCCTTGGGCGCCGCACCTTTCACCCACTGGAACCGGACCTCGTACCACAGCCCGTCGATGTTGCGATAGCCACGTCCCGGTTCCACCAGGTAAAACGAGGGCGCCGGAGCCGGCGATTCCAGACGGCGGCGCGGACGAGCGCGGCGAAGAATTCCGGTGACCGGATCGACGTAAAGGCCACGAACTGGCGACGTGCGGTGGTAACGACAGCCGCGCTCGTAGACCACGCCGTCGTGCAAATAAGTGTCGATCGCCACGAAATGCGGAACGTGCTGCATCACGTGGTTCCCGATCGTGGACCGCCGGTCGATACGCGCCACGATCTCGGAGTGGACTTTGTCCCAAGGCCGTCCCACCTGCCCCTGCAGGAAGCGCTCGAGCGGCGACAGATGTTCGTTGAAGCTCTTGTCGCGCGCCGGATGGAGTTGCCGCCGGGGACCGCTATCGTAATCGGCAAGATCGCCGGGATCGACAGGGCGGATTCGCGCGCCGGTCTTGTCCGCGAACGCGGTGGCGCGGCCCACTCGGGGCCTTTCCACAATGACCTTGTGCATATCGGAACGCATGGGATCTCCTGGATTCGAGTGTTCGTCCAGGCTGGAGAGCGTTCCGGAAACGGTCGGTACGCGCGGCCAGCCTCAGAGCGGAGGTAGGTATGGCATCAACGTCTTTATGTTATCACTCCGGCGCCCGGGCAGGCTAGTATCGAGGAGACACCATGATCCGATTGGCAACCGGTTACACCGCCCTTTTGCTGGCCGCCGCCGCCGCCGCGGAGCTCGAAAAACACGACGTCTTCCGCGCTGGCGATGGCGGCTATACCGCCTATCGCATCCCTGGCGTGGTGGTAACCGCCAAGGGCACGCTCATCGCCTACGCGGAGGCGCGGAAGAAGTCGTACCGCGATTGGGGCGCCATCGACATCGCCGTTCGCCGCGGCACGGACGGCGGCCGCGTCTGGTCCGATGTCCGGTTTCCGGCCAAGGTTGACGGACCGCTCAGCCAAAATCCGGTCAACGCGGTGCTCCGGATCGCCGAGCCCGGCGACATCACTTATAACAACCCGATGATGATCCCCGATCGCGATGGCACGGTCCACTTCGTTTTCTGCGTCGAGTACCTGCGAGCCTTCTACATGCGCTCCACCGACGACGGCGTCACCTGGTCGAAGCCGGTGGAGATCACCGCGGTGTTCGAGGGATTCCGGAAGGCCATGGACTGGAAGGTGCTGGCCTCGGGTCCGGGGCACGGCATCCAAACGCGGAAAGGCCGGTTGATCGTTCCGGTGTGGCTGGCGCTCGGGACGGGCTCGAACGGGCACGGCGGGTCGATCAGTTCGGTGATCTACAGCGACGACGGCGGCCGCGTCTGGCGGGCGGGCGGCATCGCCTTCCCGAACACGCCCGGGATGCCCTCGCCTGGCGAGACGGCCGCAGTGGAACTGGCCGACGGCCGGATCATGCTCAACGCCCGCAACCACGGTTCGCCGAACCGGCGTCTGGTGAGTGTGAGCAAGGACGGCGCGCGGGGCTGGTCCAAGCCTCGATATGACGACGCGCTGCTCGAGCCGCTCTGCATGGCGAGCATGGCCCGTCATCCGAAGGCGCTGCTGTTCTCCAACCCCTACAACCTGGAACGGACAGGCGGAAAGGCCGAGCCTGGCGGCTCGCGCGACCGCAAGAACGTCGCCGTGCAGGCGAGCTTCGACTCGGGCCGGACATGGCCGGTCCGGCGCTCGATCGAACCGGGATGGTCCGGATACTCCGATCTCGCCGTGGGTCCGGACGGTGCGATCTACTGCCTGTACGAACATGGCGAGCCATCCGAGGCGAGGTTCCGGCCGGTGGTCTTGAAACTGGCGCGCTTCGACTTCGAATGGCTGGCCGCGAAGTGAGCGCGGCGCGTCCTCCCAGACCCGCCGGCTGCTGATAAAATCGGATAGGTACCTCTGGAATGCGTCCCGTCCTCATACCTCTCTTTGCCGTGTCCGCGCTCTGGGCACAGTCGCCCGCGGAAACCGAATTCTTCGAGAAGAATATTCGCCCGGTGCTCGCCGCGGGGTGCCAAGGTTGCCATAACGCCAAGCTGAAGTCCGCTGGGCTCGATCTGTCCACGGCCGAAGGCTTCCGCCAAGGCGGCCAAAGTGGGCCGCTCGTTTCCAAGGAAAGTCCGGCCGAGAGCCGGCTCTTGAAGACGGTCAGTTACGACGAGCGGCTGAAGATGCCGCCTACCGGCAAGCTGCCCGCGCGGCAACTGGCCGATCTGGAAGCGTGGGTGAAGATGGGCGCGCCGTGGCCCGGAGCGGGATCCACCGCGCAGGCAGCCACCGCGATCACTGTGCGAAAGGGCGGCCGTAACTTCAGCGAGGCCGAGAAGAAGTTCTGGTCGTTCCAACCGGTGCGTTCGCCGGCGCCGCCCAAAACGGCGGGTCCGTGGGCGCGCAACGCGATCGACCGCTTCATTCAGGCGAAGCTCGACGAAAAGGGGCTGAAGCCCGCCAAGCCCACGGGCAAGCTGACGCTGCTCCGCCGCGCCACGTTCGACCTTCACGGACTGCCTCCTTCGGAGACGGAGATCGCCGACTTCCTCGCCGACGACTCGCCGGAAGCGTTCCGCAAGGTGGTGGACCGCCTGCTCGAATCGCCGCGCTACGGCGAGCGCTGGGGACGCCACTGGCTGGATCTGGCGCGCTACGCCGATTCCACCGGCAACGACGAGGACCACCGCTACCCCTACGCCTGGCGCTATCGAGACTACGTGATCGATTCGTTCAACCGCGACGTTCCCTACGACCGCTTCGTCACCGAGCAACTGGCCGGCGACCTGCTTCCGGCGCCTCCCGGCGAGCCCGTCAACCGCCGCGGCATCGTCGCCACGGGCTATCTGGCGTTGGGCGCCAAGGCGATCGCGCAACAGGACAAGAAGAAAATGTTGTACGACGTCTGGGACGAACAGCTCGATGTTCTCAGCAAGTCGATGCTCGGCCTCACGCTCTCCTGCAGCCGTTGCCACGACCACAAGTTCGACCCCCTGCTCCAGCGCGACTACTACTCCATCGTCAACTTCTTCGCCAACACGCGCAGCTTCAAGGACTCCGAATCGCACGTTTCCAAGCTGCTCTACACGCCGCTGGTGTCCAAGGAGGAGTTCGCGCGGTACCAGGCGCATCAGGACAAACTGGCGAATCTGAAGTCCCGTCAGGAAGACCTGATCGAAGGGGAGAAGGAGCGCTACAACCGCGACCTCACGCCCCGCCTCGCCGACTACATGCTGGCGGCTCGCGCGGTCGAAAAGGATGGCGCCAAGGCCGAGGACATCGCGGCGGAGCGCAAGTTGGACGCGGACCTGGTGAAGAAGTGGGTTCGCTATCTGAAGACCGACTATCGCAAGAAGCCGCATATGGAGCCGTGGGCGAAAGCGGACGCGGAGAGCGCGGCGGCGGTCGCGGCGGAGTACCGGAAGGGCTATGAGGCCACGATGGCCAAGTGGACCGGCCGGGTCGCCAAGTGGCGCGAACTGTCGCGAAAGATGCTGAAGGAGATGAACATGCCTCCGCCTCCGAAGCCGGCCTTCGCCGCCGAGGAGGATGGCTTCTTTCACGACGTCTATATCGCCGGCGGACCGTTCGCCATGAAGGAGAAGGACGTCGAGAAAATCCTGACAGCGGACGCCAAAGGCCAACTCGACAGTCTGAAAACGGAGCAGGAGTCGCTGAAGAAGAACGCGCCGCCGGAGCCGGAAATGGCGTGCGCGGTGGAAGAGGGCGATCCCGTCAAGCAGCACGTGCTGATTCGCGGCGACTACACCAGCCTGGGCGAGGAGGCGCCGAAGAGCTTCCCGCTGATCCTGTCGAAGTCCGGCGATCCCCAGCCCGGCGAGAAGGGCAGCGGCCGCCTGGATCTGGCGCGCTGGATCGCCAGCAAGGACAACCCGCTCACGGCGCGCGTTGCCGTCAATCGCGTCTGGCAGTGGCATTTCGGAGAGGGGCTGGTCCGGACGCCCGACAACTTCGGCCGCATGGGAGAGAAGCCGACGCATCCGGAGTTGCTCGACTGGCTGGCGGCTCGCTTCGTGGAAGACGGTTGGTCTTTCAAGAAGCTCCACCGCGAGATCATGAACTCGGCGGCGTACCGGATGTCGTCCGAGCCTTCGCCGGAGGCGCTCGAGAAGGACCCGGGCAACCGGCTGTTCTCGCGATTCGTCCGGCGGCGGCTCGCGGTGGAGGAAATGCGCGATGGGCTGTTGTCGATCGACGGCTCGATCGACCTCGCGATGGGTGGATCGCTACAGAGCGGCTTCGGCACCGACGGCGAGAACAATCAGGGGCGTCTCAGCATCAATCCCGACAAGCAGGTCCGCCGCACCGTGTACATGCCGCTGCGGCGCGCGAATCTTCCGGCGCTGCTCAACCTGTTCGACTTCGGCGACGCCACCACGGTGCAGGGCCGGCGCATTTCGACCAACGTCGCTCCACAGGCGTTGTTCATGCTGAACAGCGAATTCCTCACCGAGCGCAGCGCCAATCTCGCCAAGGCGATCGTGGCGGGCGCCGGCTCCGACGCGCAGCGGCTGGAAGCGGCGTATCTGCGGACGCTGAATCGCAAGCCCTCGGCCGGGGAAGTGGACGCCGGGCTCACCTATGTCGGCGAGTTCGAGAAGCGCTTCCCCTCCGCGGGCCGCGCCGCCGGCTGGCAGAGTATGTGCCGAGTGCTGATGGCCTCCAACGATTTCATCTACGTCGACTGAGGAATCCGATCATGGACCCGATCCAGAAGCTGTTTCACCGTCCCGCAAAACCCGTGTCGCGCCGGGCCGCGTTGCGCGCCGCCGCGTGCGGATTCGGCCACATCGGCCTCATGGGGATGCTCGGCGAACAAGGCCTGACCGGCGCGCCCACCGCCGGGGCGAGTCCGCTCGCGGCGAAGAAGCCCCATTTCGAAGGCAAGGCCAAGCGCGTGATCTTCCTGTTCATGCACGGCGGACCTTCGCACGTCGACACGTTCGACTACAAGGAGCGCCTCTTCAAGGATCACGGCAAGCCGCTGCCGATGAAGCGCCCGCTCGCGTTCGCCGACGCGCCTCCCGGTCCGCTCATGAAGTCGCCCTGGCAGTTCAAGGCCTGTGGACAGAGCGGGATCATGGTGAGCGACCTGTTTCCGCATGTTCGCGAATGCGTCGACGACATGTGCATCGTGCGGTCGATGGTGGGCGAAGGCGTCGACCACGGCGCGGCGCTGCTGCAGACGTTCACCGGGTCGAGCACGTTCGTGCGGCCGAGCATGGGCGCGTGGGTGGTTTACGGGCTCGGCACGGAGAATCAGAATCTGCCGGGGTTCATCACGATCAAGCCCGCGCTGTCGCACGGCGGGGCGAAGAACTGGAGTTCGGCGTTTCTGCCGGGCGCGTTCCAGGGGACGGCGATCGGCAACTCCGGGCTGAAGGCCGCCGAAATCCAAGGCGAGCCGATCGAGTACCTGATGCGCAAGGGATTCTCGCCGGAGCAGCAACGGTTCGAACTCGACATGCTGCGGAACATCAACCGCCGGCATCAGTCGATCCGGTCGAACGACCCGGAATTGGAGGCTCGCATCCAGGCGTACGAGTTGGCGTTCCGCATGCAGGCGCAGGCCCCCGAGGCGTTTCTCGTGGAGTCGGAATCGGAGGCAACCAAGAAGCTCTACGGCATGGACAAGCCGAACACCTACGAGTTCGGCTGGCAGTGTCTGTTGGCGCGGCGGCTGGCCGAGCGCGGCGTGCGGTTCATCCAGTGCACGCACTCCTACAAGTGGGACCAGCACGGGCAACTATTCGAGAAGCACAACGAGAACGCGGCGGAGGTCGACAAGCCGATTTCCGGGTTGTTGAAGGATCTGAAGGTGCGTGGACTGTTGAAGGACACGCTGGTGATCTGGGCGGGCGAGTTCGGGCGGACGCCGGTGTCGCAAGGCAACGACGGGCGCGATCACAACCCCTACGGCTATTCGATCTGGATGGCGGGCGGCGGCGTGAAGGCGGGGTTCGTGTACGGGGCGACGGACGAGATCGGCTATCACGCGGTGGAGGACCGGATGCACATCCACGACTTCCACGCGACGGTGATGCACTTGTTGGGGTTCGACCACGAGAAGCTCACCTACCGGAGCGCGGGCCGGGATTTCCGGCTCACCGATATCGCCGGGGTCGTGGCAAAGAAGGTGGTGGCGTAGCTTCGAGCGGGGTCCGCTACTCGTGGCGGAGGCACTCCATCGGATCCACGTTAGCCGCTCGCCGGGCTGGCGCGTAGGCCGCCAGCAGGGCCACGACGAGAATGAGCGCCGCGCTGGGGGCGAGCGTCCGGGCCAAGCCAGTGGCGGCGCCGGGGATCATGGCCGCCGCCGAACCAAGGCCCCAGATCGCAAGGGGCGTTCCCAGAATCAGACCGGCGCCTGCGATCGTCAGAGCTTCCAGCAGGACCGTTCGGAGAATGACCGCGGGAGCCGCGCCCAGAGCGGCTCGTATCCCGATCTCGTTGGTCCGCCGCGCGACCGCGTACGCCTGCAGGCCGTAGACTCCAATCCCGGCCAGCAGCGCGCCCACCGCGGCAAAGAATCCGGACAGGGTAGCCATCAGTCTTTGCGGGACGATCGAGGCGTCGATCTGATCCACTAGCGTCGTGACGTTGGCCACCTCGATCGCCGGAACCGCGTCGTGGATCGCGCGCCGGACCTCGCCGGCAAGGCTCAGCGGTTCGACATCGGAGCGGATCACGAAGGCGCCCGCGGTGACGCGCCGGTCGCGAAACGCCGGTAGGTAGATGGCCCGCCGGTCGGCCTCGCGAATCTCTATGTAGTTGGCATCGCCAGCCACGCCAACGATCTCGTAGGCCACGGGTTCCGGAGCGCCGGTTACGTGATCGAGGGTGATGCGCTTGCCGACCGGATCGCGGCCGTTGAAATAGCGCCGGGCCAGGGTCTGATTCACGATCGCCACTCGCGGCTGATCGTCGAAACGGAACTCGCGTCCGGCGGCAACCGGTATCGCCAGCGTCTGGAAATAATCGGGCGCGACATAGCTGATCGAGATCCAACGCCGGTCTTCCGGCCGTTCCTGGAAGCCATCGACGGAGGCGAAGCCCCCGGCCCCCGCGCCCTGCAGCGGAGTCGGCGCGCTCACCGAAACCGAGCGCACGCCGGGAACCGCGCGAATTCGCTCGAGTAATTCGAGGTAGAGCCTGTCCCATAGGGGACGTTTTTTGGAAAAATGGCGTGGATGAAGGTGCTGGAAGTGGGTGAGACCGGAGGGGCGCCGGAACAAGGAACACGGAATTTGTTTGAAGTGGGGAAAAAAGGGCCTCATGATAGGACAT
>SYLY01000070.1 GCA_005808475.1 Acidobacteriota bacterium | reverse complement strand
GTCGCGTTCGTGCCAGAGGGCGACGGTCTCCATCGCGGCCTGGGCGTTGGACCGGACGACGCGCGCCAGTCCGCAGATCTGCTCGCCGTCGACGGGGTTCTTTTTGTGCGGCATGGCCGAGGAGCCCTTCTGGCCGATGCCGAACGGCTCTTCCGCCTCGCGGACCTCGGTGCGCTGCAGGTGGCGGATCTCGAGCGCCACCTTCTCGCAGAGAGCCGCCAGCAGCGCCAGGGCGCAGACATAGGAGGCGTGGCGATCGCGCGAGATTACCTGCGAGGCGATGGCGGCCGGGCGCAGGCCGAGCCGGGCGCAGATGCGTTCCTCGGTCTCCGGCGAGATGTGCCCGAACGTGCCGACCGCGCCCGATGTCTTGCCCGCGCGCAGGTCTTCCGCGGCCGCGCGAAACCGCTCCATGCCCCGGCGGAGTTCGTCGTACCAGAGCGCCAGTTTCAGTCCGAACGTGATGGGCTCGGCCTGGATGCCGTGCGTGCGTCCGATCTGAGGCGTGTCCTTGAACTCGAAGGCGCGGCGTTTCAGGGCGCCTGCCAGACGCTCCGCGCCCGCCAGCACCAACGCCGACGATTCCGCCAGTTGCAGCGCCTGCGCGGTGTCGACCACGTCGTTCGAGGTCAGGCCGTAGTGGAACCAGCGCGACGACTCGGCGTCTCCCGCTGCGGCCATCGTCTCGGCGACCGCCGTGGTAAACGCGATGACATCGTGCTTCACCTCGCGCTCGATCTCGAGAATGCGTTCCACGCGGAATCCCGCGTGCTTGCGCAGCGAGGCGGCGGCGGCTTGCGGAACCACGCCCATTTCGGCCAGCGCCTCGCTGGACGCCAGTTCCACCTCCAGCCACATGCGGTACTTGTTCTCGTTGCTCCAGATGCGGCCCGCTTCCGGCCGCGTGTATCTCGCGATCATTAGAACAGAAAAACCTCCGATTGTTTTCGTGGCTCGGCCACCACGAGCTTCGTCTCCGCGCCCCGCCTTTGGATGGCGGTTTCCGCCACCAGCCGCACGATCTCCGGATGATTGTTGTGGTCGCTCAGGTGGCCGAGCACGAGCGTGTGGGCCCCGGAGTCGAGATCGTTCAGGATGAACTCACCCACCAGGTCGTTCGACAAGTGGCCCTTTCGCCCCATCACGCGCTGCTTGACGGACCACGGATACGGTCCCACCTTGAGCATGTCGAGATCGTGATTGGACTCGAGCACGGTCACCTGGCATCCACGCAGGTGGTACTTGACCGATTCCGGAAGGTAGCCGAGATCCATGGCGAGCCCGAACTTGAGACCTTGCGCGCGCACCACGTACCCGACCGGATCCATCGCGTCGTGCGGCACGGTGAAGCTCTGGATCTCCATGTCGCCGACGGTGACGGCGGAACCGGCTTGAAACGCCTCGACGGGCGGCATCTCGCCGTGCCAGTCGATCAGCGGCGCGGTGAGCCGCGTGAGGAAGACGGGTTTGCGGAGCTTGCGTCCGATCGGACCGAGTCCGGTCACGTGATCGGTGTGTTCGTGGGTGATGAAGATCGCGTCGAGCTTTTCGGGATCCTCGCCGATCGCGGCCAAACGCTCGAAGGTCTCCTTCCGGCTGAGTCCGGCGTCGATGAGGATGCGTGTGCGTTCCGTTCCCACGAAGGTGCAATTTCCGGAACTGGATGTGGCGAGAACGCAGACCTTGAGGATGGCTGTCTCCGGAGCGGGGTAAAGACGAATCTAGCACAGCGGCGCGCTACTTGCCGTTGACGAAGGCGGTGCAATCGGCGGCGGAGCGGAACTCGCGAGGGTTGGTGAAGTTCTTGTGCGACCCGTGCAGGCAATCGCGCGGCGACTCAGGAGGGCCCACCGGAGGACGCAACGGCAGTGCGGCATAGCGTTTCCACATCGACTCGATCGAGGCGGCGGCGGGCGCGCCGGAGTGAATCCAGAGGCCGTAGCGAAGGCGCATGGGGTTGCCGGCCTCGATGCGGGACGCGCGCTCCAGGGAGAGCATGGCGCCCATCCAACCGTCCTCCCGCACATGGAACGGCGATGGATGCGCGGGGTTCGACGGATGATCGAAGAGGGCGATCCCCTCGACGACTCCGGCCGCCGGCTGTCCGGAGTAATCGACCCAGCGGGCGGGCTTGCGGAAGATGGCGGGCTCGCCCGTGGCGCCGGCGGAGTTGAGAATGCGGCCGCCGCCGTGATAGGCGCCGATCCACTTCGCCATGCGGACGCCGATCGGGCCGAACTGAGCCGCGTCGAGCGTCACCGGATCCTTGGCGGCCGTCAATTCCAATTCGAGCGACAGCAGCCATTCGCCCTGGCCGAGCGGCCGGACCACGGCGTGCCGGCGTTCGCGCAGCAGGACAGCGCCCTGGGGAGCGATCCAATCGGCGAGCGTCACCGCTTGCGCCGCATCGCCGTCCTGGAGATGTTCGGTGCGCGCGTGGACGATGCGCCCGCCGCGGTCGCCCCAAAAGTCGATGCCGTCCACCTTGTTCAGCGAGAACCACAGCGAATTGTGGTGGCTGTGTCCGGCCGGGTCGCCTGGGTGTCCCATGCGCGTCAACCCATGGCCGGAGGGTCCGGTGAGCGGATACCAGAACGGCCTCCGGTGATCGCCGCCGGGCCGGTAACGAAGCAGTTCCTTGCCGTCGCGTTGAAACGAGATCTCACCGCCGGGGAGGGGAACGGCCTGCATGGGTGGCGGTTGGCGGTACTGCTGCCCCAGGGCAACGAACCCGGCGGCGCCTGCAAGAAGCGCGAGTCGCATTGTGGTCATGGCTTTCGATCCAGTATCCACCGCAATGGACCGGGGCTTGCTAAAATCTACCATTCGGTATGCTTTCCTGGTTCGCGGATCTCCTGCCTGTCGGCTCCGGCGCCCCCGCCTTTCTGCTGCCCGATCAACAGGGCGACGTGTTCGTGTTGAACTTGAACCGGAACAAGAACATCGTTCTGGTTTTCTATCCGGCCGACAATACTCCGGTGTGCACGGCGCAGTTGTGCGAGATGCGCGACAACTGGCAAAAGGTGCGGGACAAGGGCGCCCTGATAGTCGGGATCAACCCCGGCGCGGCGGATAGTCACGGAGGCTTTCGCAAGAAGCACGATCTGCCGTTTCCGCTGCTGGTGGACAATGGCAAGCGAGTGGCCAAGATGTACCACTGCGACGGAATCGTGGTTCGCCGCACCGTCTATGTGGTGGGCCGCGACGGCAAGATTCTGTTCGCCAAGCGCGGCAAACCGGCGGTCGACGAGATCCTTGCCGCCATCCCGGAAGCCGCCGCGAAGTAGCGGTGTTACGATAGCGGGGATGGAAGTCACAAGACGTACCCTCCTTCAGACGATTCCCTTCGGCGCTATGGCCGTCAAGAGCCTGGACGCCGGAACCGACGCCCGCTCTGGAATGCCGATGCGCACGTTCGGAAAGACGGGCGCGCGGATTTCCTGTGTTGGCTTGGGCTGTGGCAGCCGGCTGCTCAGCTACAAGGACGAGGACAAGGCGGTCGCGGCGGTCCACAAGGCGCTGTCGCTCGGCGTAAACTACCTGGATTCCGCGTTCGGCTACGGGAGCGGCGTGAGCGAGACGTGGGTGGGCAAGGCGATCGCGGGACGGCGGGATGGGTTGTGGATCACCACCAAGATGAGCGAGCGCGATGGCGGCAAGGCGATGGGCATCATCGAGGCGAGCTTGAAGCGGCTGGGCGTGGATCAAGTGGACTTGATTCACGTGCACTCGCTGCTCGGCGAGGAGGATCTCGCCAAAGTGGAAGCCAAGACCGGTCTGCTCCAAACGCTATACAAGGCGCGCGACCAGAAGATGACGCGGTTCATCGGCGTCACCAGCCACACCGATCCGGTGACGTTGAAGGAAGCGCTCGAGCGCCACGACTTCGACTGTACGCAGATGTCGCTCAATGCCGCGCTGGTGGGGATGAAGAGCGGCAAGGGCGGCATGGTAATCAACGAAGCGTTGACCACCAGCTTCGAGCACATCGCCTTGCCGGTGGCGCTGAAGAAGAAGATGGGCGTCACCGCCATGAAGATCTTCGCCCAGGACGGATTGATGAGAGCCGCTTCAGTGGAAACGCTGATCCGCTATGCGCTTTCGCTGCCGGTGGCGTCGGCGGTGCTCGGCATGCCGCAACTCGAGTTCATGGACGAGAACATCGCCGTGGCGAAGGCGTTCAAGCCGATGAAGAAGTCCGAGATGCGCGACCTCTCCGGGCGGTTGAGCAAGGAGCACAAGGCGCGGCTGGACCAGTTCTTCCGCGACCATGTCGACGCCTGATCCGGCGGACTCGAGCTACGTACACGGCTCGCACCCGGACGAGCAGCAACGGCTTTCGCTGCTGAACGGCCTGCTGAACGATGTCTGCCTGCGCGAACTGCGGCTGCGCGGCGGCGAGCGGGTGTTGGACGTGGGATCGGGCCTGGGACAATTCAGCCGCGCGATGGCGCGTGTGGCGGCGCGGGTGCTCGGCATCGAGCGCGATCCCGGTCAGCTCGCGCGAGCCCACGCGCTGGCGCATGCGGCGAGCGAGTCGCACCTGGCCGAGTTCCGGCAAGGCGACGCTTTGGCGCTGCCGCTGCTTCCCGGAGAAGCCGGCCACTTCGATCTGATTCACTCGCGGTTCCTGTTGGAGCACCTGCGCGATCCGTTGGGAGCGGTCCGCGAAATGGCGCGCGCGGCGCGCTCCGGCGGCCGCATTGTGTTGGCGGACGACGATCACGACATCCTGCGGCTGAATCCGGAACCGCCGGGCTTCGCTCCGCTTTGGGTGGCGTATCAGCGTTGCTATGACAGGTTGGGCAACGATCCGTGGATTGGGCGGCGGCTCACCAGTCTGCTGCACGCGGCCGGAGCGCGTCCCACGCGCGTGACGACGATCCCGTTCGGGTCCTGCGCCGGCGATCCGCACTTCCCGGTGTTCGCCGCCAACCTCATCGGCGTGATCGGAACGGCCCGCGAGCGCATGGTCGAGATGGAGTTGATCGAAGCCTCCGCGTTCGACTTCGCCACCGGCGCGCTGCGGGAGTGGAAGGAGCGGCCGGACGCGGCGATCTGGTATTCGATGTGCTGGGCCGAGGGCATCGTATAATCGGCTTGTGAAGAAGCTTTTGGTGGCGGCCGCGATGTTGTGGATGGCCGGTTGCGCGCGTGACGCCAACAATAAGGACGCGATCCGGCAGGCCGTGATCGATCATCTGTCCGCTCGAAAAGGACTGGACTTGAATCTGTCCAACCTCTCGCTGGACGTCAAGGCGATGAACATTCGGGAAAACGAGGCGGACGTGACCATGTCGTTCGAGCCCAAGGGCGGCGGCGGTGGCATGACGATGCAATACTCGCTCGAAAAGAAAGACGGTAAGTGGCTGGTCAAGAAGAAGCAGGACTTCGGCCCCGCGCATCAGCAAATGGCGCCGCCGCCGTCCGAGCTTCCGCCCGGTCATCCTCCGATGGGACAGCCACCCGCCGTGCATCCTCCGGCGGCGAAGTGAAAGTAGCGGTTCTCGGCGGCGGTCCGGCGGGGGCCATGGCAGCGGCTGAACTGGCCGCCGCGGGCGCGCGCGTGGTTCTGTTGGACGAGAAGCTGGCGTGGGAGAAGCCCTGCGGCGGAGGCGTGACCTACAAGGCGTGGACCGAGTATCCGTTCCTGGCGGCGAGCCCGGCGCCGCGCAAGACGGTTCGCGTCAGCCACATTGCCGCGCCAGGGGCGGGGAAGACGGCGCTACGCCTCGATCAGCCCATCCTGATCTTCTCCCGGCGCGATCTGAATCGATCGTTGCTGGACCGCGCCGAAGCGGCCGGCGTCCAACTGGAACGGACGCGTGTACTGGCCATGGAGAGGCGCGGTCCAGGCTGGAACATTCGCACTAGGGCAGGCTCGTTGGACGCGGAGTTCTGCGTCGTGGCCACCGGCGCGCGTAACCCGTTTCGCGAAGTGGGAACCGAGTGGACCGCGGCCGATACGATGTCGGCGCTCGGCTACTACGTCGAGGCCGACCGCTCTGGCATCGACATCGAGTTCCTCGAGGGTCTGGAGGGCTACATCTGGGTCTTCCCCCGATGCGGCCACTTGTCGGTCGGCATTTGCGGCAAAGGCGAGCCGGCGCACTCGTTGCGCGCCCGCCTGGAGCGCTACATGGCGGCGCACGATCTCGATTTCCACCGTGGGCAGTTCTACGCCCACATGCTGCCGGCGCTCGACACGGCGTCGTGGAAAAAGAATCGCGTGTCGGGCGATGGATGGATCGCGGTGGGGGACGCCGCGGGTCTGGTCGATCCGATCACGGGCGAAGGCATCTACTACGCAATCCGTTCCGGCGATCTCGCGGCCCGCGCCCTGGCCGCGGATCCATCGCGCGCGGCGGAAAGCTATCGCGCGGCGGTGGACTCCGATTTCGCGCACGACCTGTCGTTGGCCTCCCGCATCGCGCGCCGCGTGTACCTGGGCCGGTTCCTGTTCGGCGCGATTCCGGCTCGCATGGTGCAGTTCACGCGCCGCAGTCCGAAGTTCCGCGCCGTGATGCAGGATCTGTTCGCCGGCACTCAGGCTTACGACGGTTTGTCGCGCCGCTTGTGGCGCAATCTGGGCGGCACTCTTCGCGAGACCGCGCTGAGCTTCGCGCCGCTTGGACTGGCGCCCGCCTCCAACGAATGATTCGAATGAAACTCCCCAAGTCAGAAGCCCTTCTAGAGCGCGCCCGGAAATCGATCCCTGGCGGCGTGAATTCTCCGGTGCGCGCCTTCCGTTCGGTGGGCGGCACACCGCCGTTCATTGTGAGCGGAACCGGTTCGCGCATCACCGACGTGGACGGCAACACCTACATCGACTACGTGTGCTCGTGGGGACCGCTGCTGCTCGGCCACCGCCCGGCCGCGGTCATCGAGGCGCTGCGCGGAGTTCTGGAGACGGGCACTAGTTTCGGCGCGCCCACCGAGCGCGAGGTCCAGCTCGCCGAACTGATCCGCGCGGCGATCCCCTCGATGGAGATGGTGCGGCTGGTCAACTCCGGCACCGAGGCAACGATGAGCGCGCTGCGGGTGGCGCGGGGATTCACCGGGCGCGACCTGTGCATCAAGTTCGAGGGCTGCTATCACGGGCACGCCGACGCGTTTCTGGTCAAAGCGGGGTCAGGCGCGCTGACGCTGGGCGCGCCCACGAGTCCCGGCGT
>SYLY01000069.1 GCA_005808475.1 Acidobacteriota bacterium | reverse complement strand
GCGTTGCTCGGCGCGGTTCCGATCGCGGTGGGATACGGCGCCGGCGGCGATGCCCGGCAGTCGCTAGGGTTGGTCGTGGTCGGCGGCCTGATCTTCTCGCAGATGGTGACGCTGTATCTGACGCCGGTGGTCTACACGTACATGGCGGCGCTGCAGTCCTGGCTGCGCAAGGAGAAGAAAAAGCCGGCGGTCAAGCAGCCGGAGCCGGTCCGGGCATAAGGGCGAGGCGCCCGCAAGACGTCGATCTTTGCGAGGTGCGTATGATTCTCACTGTTCCAGCCGCTATGACATCACGGCGGCGCCCGAGGCCACGGAAGCCGATTCCGCGGCTCGACGACACGGGTCTGATCGGGCGCTACAAGTTGGAGTCGCAATGGGAGCCTGGCGAGAGTGGCGGCTTCATTTCCCGCGCCATGCAAGACCAACTCGGCCTCCGGCTCGAATCGAAAACCGGACCGGCGCCGGTGTACGTCATCGAGCGGATTCAGCGCCCCAGCGAGAGCAGGTAGCCAAATGGGCTCATGAATTCCTCCTGACGGTAACCACGGTGATATCGTCGTTCTGGCCCCATGCCTTGGCGGCGTCGGCGATCTCCTGAGCGGACTTGCCGCTGATGTCGCGAGTCCGGTCGAAACCGAAGAGTTCCCGCTGGGCGTTCTCGGCCTCCACGACGCCGTCCGAGACAAAGGTGAAGTGGCGGCCGGTGGCGGTGGATTCATCGTAGGCGACCCCAGTCACAATGCCGAGCGGCAGTCCGCTGGCGGCTTCGAGTTCTCGGCCGTCGGCGTAGGGGGCGGGGTGGCCGGCGTTGGCAATCGTCACCCGGCCGCCGGCGTCGAAGCGGGCGCAGCAGCAGGTGACGAAGCCTCCGCCGGTATGTCCGGCGAGACCGTTGTTCAGCGCGGCGAGAATCGCCGCCGGTTGCGAGGACTTCTCATTGCGCAAGAAGCCGACCACGAGCGAGACCAGCATCGCCGCCTTCAACCCCTTGCCGCTGACGTCGCCCACCACCACCAGCAGCGATCCGTCCGGCTCCCCCCGGGTCCAGTGGAAGTCGCCGCCGACCTCTTGCGCCGGTTCATAGATCGCGTCGACCGCCGCCATGGCGGACCCTCCCGCTGGCGCGCTCAGGAACAACTGCTGCACCAGGCGCGCCGCTTCCAGTTCGGCTGCCAGGCGCTCTTTCTCCCGGCGGTCCTGGTTCAGCCGCCGCAGGGTGAGGAACATCATCAGGCCGGAGAGGATGGCCATCGCATTCGCAATCCCCAGGCGCAGCGATGTCCAGAAGTGGAAGGTGGCATCCCCGTGGGCGACTACCGCCAGCGCGAGCAAGCCCACCATCAGCCATTCGGCCCAACCGGCGGCGCCACGCGTCCTGTGCCACCAGCCGAAACCGAGGACGGCGAGCGCCAGCAGGTCGAGGTAGCCGCTGGTGGCGCCTGCCCAGCCGAAGGGGTAGATCGCCGCATACACGGTCCAGGGCAGCGAGCATCCAGCACTCCACCTCCACGACCGGAGGCCAATGGTCCAAAGGATCAATTGAGCCAGCGCGGCGCCGTTCGCGGCGTGCGCCACAATCGGCCAGTTCGGCCACAGGGGCGATTGGCCGGGTTCGAACATCATGACGGCGAGCACTTCGAAAGCGCCCCGCGAGGCCGCGAGCAGGGCGAGCCAAAGCAATTGGCGCTCGGCGCGCTGGTAGAGCCAGAGCAGAAGAAAGAGGAGTCCGGACGCCAGAAGCACGGCGCCAACGGCGAAGTTATACGCTCGGAAGAGCTTCCGCTGGGCGAAGAGCAACTCGTTTTCCTGGCGCGGCGCATTGACGGCTTCCGCGATGACGTAGGCTCCCCCGCTGAAGTGACCGAAGCTCGACGCAAAGGCTCGACTGAAGACTCGCTCGACCCGGAGGGCCAGTTGCAGGCGGCCCGCGCCGGCCGCGAGCGCCGCGGGGGGAATCGCGAAGGTACGCGATTGGGCGATCTGGGCGGCGAACCGCTCCTGGAAGACGCCGGCCTGGGCGATCCGGACGCCGTTGAGGAAGACCTCGTAAACCTCGGCGACCGGGCCCAGCGTGATCACGGCCTGCGATGAATCGATCTCTTTCGGCAGCTCGACCGAACGCCGGAGCCAGTAGACGCCCAGAGGCGGGGCCTCGATCCACGGAAGCCGGACGGTCTCCCAGGCGCGGTCGTCGAACTCCACGCGCGCGTAGTCCGGCCGATCGTCGATGCTACGGCGCCAGTCGCCGGCGAGGTCGAGGGATTGGCCTTGGACGGCCGTTTCCAGCAGGATCAGGGTGATGAGGATTCTCCTCATGCGTTCCTCCGCACGGTGACCACGGTGATGTCGTCGTTCTGGCCCCACGCCTTTGCCGCTTCCGCGATCTCGCGGGCGGACTTCGTCGAGATTTCGCGAGTCCGGTCGAAGCCGAAGAGCTCGCGCTGTGTATTCTCGGCCTCCACGACGCCGTCGGAGACGAAGGTGAAGTGGTGGCCGGTGGTGGTGGATTCGTCGTAGGCGACCCCAGTCACAATGCCGAGCGGCAGTCCAGTGGCGACTTCGAGTTCGCGGCCGTCGGCGTAGGGGGCGGGGTGGCCGGCGCTGGCGATCGTTACCGTGCCGTCGAGGTCGAAACGGGCGCAGCAGGCGGTGACGAAGCCCCCGCCGGTGTGTCCGGCAAGGCCGCGATTCAAGGCGGTGAGGATGGCAGCGGGCGAGGACGATCTCTCGTTCCGCAGGATGCCCACGGCGACGGAGACCAGCATGGCGGCGCGAAGGCCCTTGCCGCTGACATCGCCGACGACCACGAGCAGCGCGCCATCAGGCTCGGCACGGGTCCAATAGAAGTCGCCGCCGACCTCGCTGGCGGGTTGGTAGGCGGCTTCGGCGGTGTGCGAAGTGGTAGAGGTTTGCGCGGAAGGAAGGAGAAGTTGCTGGATGCCGCGGGCGGCCTCCAGTTCGCCGGCGAGGCGGAGCTTTTCGTCGCGGTCGCGAAGGAGGCGGCGGGCGATGACGAGGGTCATGCCGATGGCGGCCAGAGGCGTGACGTAGGTCTCGAGAGAAGCGCCGAGCACGGGCGTCAGTATCGGCGCAAGCGTGGTGGTATTGATCAGTTGCGAGACTACCGCCAGGGCCGTGCCCACCAACAGGATGTAGCGCCCCGCACCTTGCCAAACTTCGTGACGATCAGGTGGGCGGAGAGCGACCCGGAGCAAGGCAGCGAAGCCTACGAGGCCGATAGCGACATTGGTTAAAGCCGTGATCGGCTGGGTAAGGGCCAGAAACCCGATCATAACGAAGTACTGCCTCTCTACGTCAGGCGGTAGCCATGCGATCAAGCCCGCGCCGATCAGGGCCAATGGCCAGGCCGTGCGAGAAACCCAAGGCATGCGAAAGGTGGCGGCGATGAACTGCGCTTGCAGCGCGGGCGGCAGCAGCCGCCCGACGACGGTGAGGAGATAGGCAGGCCAACCGAAGGGCTGTGCCTCCGGCGTGATCTCGAGATAGCGGATCAGCCGGCCGGCTGATGCCGCGACGAGGAAGAGGCTCAGCCAGAGCAGTTCGCGCTGACCGCGGGCGTTGAACCAGACCAGCAGGATGACGGTGGCCAGGGAGAGGACCACCAGGGGATTCGCGATATCACCGATCCGGCGCAGCCGCTGGCGCTCGATGGCGGACTGCCCGGCTTGGCGTGGGGCCAGGGCGGGAGAGGTGAGCAGCCAGGGGCCGGCGTCCGGGACGTTCCAAGCCATCGTGCCCCGGAGGGCGACCTCCCAAACGCGAAGGGCGATGACCGCGCGAGGCGCGTCACCGAGTGACGGAAGGTCGAAGACGCGGGGCCTGGCGAGCCTCAGTTCCGAGAGAGAGAAGGGGCCGGTATCGCCCACGAGACGGCCGTTGACGAAGACCTGATAGCCCTCGCGGATGGCGCCCACCGTGAGAGAGAGGCGTTGGCCCCGGGCCTGGGGTGGCAGGTCGACGGCTCGACGGTGCCAGGAGAAGCCTTGTCGCGCGAGGCGGGTTCCGAGGGACCGGCTGGAGTGCGGCAGGCTCTCGGTGGACCAGGCGGAGTCGTCGAACTCGGGCGCGGCGAAACGCGGGTCGTCAGCGGCCGTCCAACGCCAGGGGCCGGAGAGGTCGAGGTAGACGAAGCCGGGGTCCGCGGCGAGGGCGGAAGCGGTGAGCAGGGCGAGTATCAAGAGTGTCTTCATCGGGCGAACCGATCTATTGTGCGGTTTCGAGTCCAGTGCTTTTTTCCGGCCTATTGCCGCCGAAATGGAACTAATTGGATAACTCCGTGGCGCCGAACGGATCGTGAAGGTCATGAGCGCCTTCGTACGGTAACCACGGTGATGTCGTCGTTCTGACCCCACGCCTTCGCCGTCTCCGCGATCTCACCCGCCGGCCGTGTTGAGATCGCGCGCGTCCGCTCGAAGCCGAAGAGCTCACGCTGGGCATTCTCGGCTTCGACGACGCCGTCCGAGACGAACGTGAACCGCTCTCCCCGGGCGATCGTCTCCGGATACTCTCCCTCCGCCGCGATCCCGAGCGGCAGTCCGCCCTCCAACACCAGTTCCCGGCCGTCGCAATAAGGGGCGAGATGCCCCGCGTTGGCGATGACGGTCTCGCCGTCAGGCTGGATCAGCGCCGCGCAGCACGTGGCAAACCCCGATTGCAGATGCGCGGCGGCCGCCCGGTTGAGTTCGGCCAGGAAAGCGCCCGGCCTCCGGGTGCGGATCACCTCCATCGCGCACGTCAACCCGGAGACCGTCATGGCGGCGCGCAGGCCCTTGCCGGATACGTCGCCCACCACCACGAGAATCGCGCCGTCGCCGGCGGGGAAGATCCGATAGAAATCCCCGCCCACTTCGGAAGCCGGCAGATAGACCGGCTCGATCTGCCAGGCCTCACCGGCCGCCGGCCGCGACGTCAGCAGGAGCGACTGCACTTCCGCCGCCGACTCCATCTCCCGGCTCAGCCGCTGGCGCTCGCTCAGCAGGCGGACGGAGCGCTGGTTCATCAGAACGGCCATCGCGAAGGCAAACAGCAGCAAGGTGGCGGAGCGCACTAAATTCTGCTGAACGATGATTGTGCCGGTCATCCCGGTCACGGTGATTCCGAGCGCCACACAGCCCGTGATGAGGTACGCCATGATCGCCCCATGGATCGCGAGCACGTTTTCCTGTGAGGGCGCCGTGCGCCACGCGAGTTCGTAATAGACGATGCCCAGGCAAACGAGATTCCCGATCGACCCGATCCCATTGTGGGAGGCCACGTCCTCACCCGCCGTGACGAGGGCCGTGGGAGCGGCAAATAACATGAGCCCGGCGGTGGCGGCCAGCCACGCGATCGGAGTCACCCGGCTCCGGAAAGTTCTCGAGATGAAGCCCACCCACGCCGCGGTGCCCATTGCGGCCGCGAGCACGGTGCTCCATTCGACGGCCAGGGCCGACCGGAACCCCAGGCTTTCGGGGTGGACGTTCAGGGTCCGAATCACCGTGACGTTGAGTAGCCACAGGCCGAACCAGAAATACTCCGGCGCATCGCGGCGCCACAACGGAAGCAACAGGAAGAAAGCGGCCGGGATGATCAGCGAAGCCGTCATCAGCATCTGCGGCAAGGCGCGCCGCAGCCGATCGCCGTCCCAGGCCTCCATCAAGACGCCGATGGTCTGGCGGGTCCCGATCCACGAAGTCCGGCCTGCGCCGCTGGTCGCATAGGTAAAGTGGGCTTGGCGGAGACGAATGGCGACCACGGCCTCGCGAGCGTTCCCAGCCACCGGGAAGACGTGGGCCGCGGGCAGGCGCAAACCCGCGAGCCCACCGTCCGGCTGGCCGGCTCCTCCCACGGGCTGACCATTCCAGAAGACTTCATATGCCCCGCCGCGCCGGAAGTTGGCGCCGATCATCAAAGCCAACGGTTCGGCCGGCCTGTTCTCGGGAAGCCTCACCCGGAACCGGTACCAGGAATATCCATTGATGACTGCGAAGCCTTCGTCTGGCACCCGCGCGCTCGGCCAGCCCGAATCGTCGAAGGCGGGGTCGGCCCAACGCGGATCGTCACCCGCCTGCCGTTTCCACATCCCGGCGAGCGATGCCGGTTGAAAGAGGCTCTCCACCTCGATCGTCTGCGCGCCCGCCGCGGCCACCATCAGCGTCGACAGCAGAAGTTTTCTCATGCATTCCTCCGTACCGTCACCACGGTGATGTCGTCGTTCTGCCCCCAGGCCTTGGCGGCTTCTGCGATCTCTAGCGCGGACTTCGTCGAGATCGCGCGCGTGCGGTCGAAGCCGAAGAGTTCGCGCTGGGCGTTCTCCGCCTCGACGACGCCGTCAGAGACGAACGTGAACCGCTCGCCTCGCACGACGGACTCCTCGTACACCACCTCCCCCATCACGCCCAACGGCAGCCCCGCGGCGACCTCCACCTCGCGGCCGTCGCAATAGGGTGAGGGATGACCGGCGTTGGCGATAGTGACCGTGCCATCGGCATCGAACCGCGCGCAGCAGCAGGTTACAAAGCCTCCGCCGGTGTGTCCGGCCAGCCCGTTGTTGAGCGCGCCGAGAATCGCCGCCGGGCTCGAAGACTTCTCGTTGCGCAGTATCCCGACCGCAACCGACACCAGCATCGCGGCCTTCAGGCCCTTCCCGCTCACGTCGCCCACCAACACCACCCGCGAACCATCCGCCCGCTCGAGCACCTGGTAGAAGTCGCCGCCCACTTCGCTCGCCGGGAGGTAGACGGCGTCCACCCCTTCCGGCATCGGCCGGCTCAACAGGAGCGACTGGACCGACTGCGCCGCGACGAGTTCACCGCGCAATCGCTGCTCTTCGTTGCGGCGGCGATTCGACGTGCTAACGACATGGCCCGTCACCAGCCCGACGAACACGAGATTCGAGAGACTGTCATTGTACTGGACGGCAACGGAGAATCCACTGCCGACGATCGTCCTCAATATCGACAGCCGCGGCAGGAGGATGAGGACCTGGATGGCTATCGCGGTCAGGAGGAGGCGGCGGGGCACGCCGGGCCGCCGCCAAGTGTAGGCCAACAGCCCAACCGAAATGGCCAACCCGAGCAAAGTCGTTACGGGGAAGCCTGCGAACGGAACGAACCAAGGTATCCAACTGGCCGGTTCAGCCAGGTACAGTCCCAGCAGAAGGGGCAGCCGGAGGACGGCCCACGTGAAGAGGCCGGTCGCCAGCCAGATGCCGGGGATTCGCACCTCCGCCAGTTGGAACTGGAAGAGCACCAGGAGAGGGATCACGGTAGCGCCCACGCTCCAGGTCACCGCCGACAAGTCGGCGACCGAGGCCGTTGAATAAACAGCGGCCAAAAAGATCGCGCCGTGGGACAACAAGTACGCGAGAATGAAGGGCAGTTCAGGGACCCGGCGGACTCCGGCGCTCGCCGCTAGCACGCTGCCCAGAGCCAACAGGAAGATGGCGAGCCGGATGTGTGACCGCAACGTGCGGGCATCGCTGATGGCTTGGGCCACCTCAACCGCGCGGCGGCTTTCCGCCACGCGGATGGCCTGCAGGAAATGAAAAGGTATGATGGCTTCGACGCCCGGCGGGTGGTACTGCCGCACGGCCAAAAGGGCTGGACCGGGGGGTATGGAAGCCGGAACGACGAACGAATGGACCCGGGTGGACGCCGCGGGTCGCGGCAGGTCCAGGTCACCCGTGGCGCCGATCCGGACGCCGTTCAGATAGAACTCGCAGGAGCACATAGAGGCCAGAACGACGGCGGGCTCGGCCGGGATCTCCACCCGCATCCGCAGCCAGAGGCGATTCGTCGCCGCGTCCTCGCTGCGGAAAACGACGTCGCGC
The DNA here is from genome assembly GCA_005808475.1 of Acidobacteriota bacterium. Lineage (GTDB taxonomy): Bacteria > Acidobacteriota > Terriglobia > Bryobacterales > Bryobacteraceae > SYLY01. The sequence goes on along the minus strand of SYLY01000069.1, from coordinate 26,823 downwards.
ACCCGGGGCCAGGCGTGATCGTCGAATGCCGGATCCGCCCAGCGCTTGTCGTCGCCGCGCTGCATCCGGGCGTCTTGGACGTCTTGCCCGGCGAGCGACGCGCCCACTGTCAGCAATAAGACGAGAATCCTCATGCTCCGTTCCTCCGCACCGTCACCACCGTGATGTCGTCGTTCTGACCCCAAGCTTTCGCCGCTTCCGCGATCCCCCGCGCGGACTTCGACGAGATCTCACGCGTCCGCTCGAAGCCGAAGAGTTCGCGCGAAGCGTTCTCCGCCTCGACGACGCCGTCGGAGACGAAAGTGAACCGCTCGCCCCGCACTACTGATTCCTCATACGCCACGCCCGCGATTACGCCCAACGGCAGCCCCGCGGCGACCTCCACCTCGCGGCCTAGCCAAGCGAGTTTCATGGATTCCTCCGCACCGTGACCACGGTGATGTCGTCGTTGCTGTCGCCGAAATCAGCGGCGGCCAAGCAAGCGGTGAGCAGCGCGCGCGTCATTCCGTCCTCCTGACCGTGATCTCGAGTCCGGGTCGCGGGAATATAATGGCTACAGAAGCGACCACATGAGAATCAGCACTGTGCGCGAGTTCCGAGACCATGCCACGCGGCTGATGCGGGCGGCCGATCCACTGCTGGTCACCAGGCGCGGGCGCTTGGCGGGAGTGTTCATCCCGTGGACCGACGACACGCTGCCCGCGGATTGGAAGCGGGAGTTGTTTCTGGCCCTGAGCGCCGATATCGGGCGCCAGTTGAAGCGGTCGAAGACTTCCGAGGAGGCCGTCCTGAAGGACTTCGGCGAGTGGCAGCGCAAACGCCGTGCGGCTCGCGGCGGACGCTAACGTCCTGCTCGCCGCAGTGATCGGCGGGCGAGCCCGGCTCGTGCTGACAAGTCCGGGAGTGACCGAAATCTTGACCACCGCCAACGTGCTCTCCGAAGTGCGAGAGTACGTACCTTTGCTGGCCGTGAAGAGGAAGCTCGATCCCGCGAACATGCTGTTGACCGTGGCGGCGCTGCCCGTGACCGTAGTGCCTGCTTTGGAGTACCGGCACAAACTGGCCGAGGCTCGGCGCCGCATCGGTGAGCGCGATCCCGATGATGTGGAATTGCTGGCGCTGGCGCTCCACCTCCGCATCCCCGTGTGGTCGAACGATGACGACTTCTCCTCCGCTCGGGCGCCTTGGTTCACGACGGCGCATCTGTTGGAGCGACTCCTGCTCTGAGTGCTCACTTCGACTGGCTCCTCCGGACCGTCACCACCGTGATGTCGTCGTTCTGACCCCAAGCCTTCGCCGCCTCCGCGATCTCTTGCGCGGACTTCGTCGAGATCTCCCGCGTGCGCTCGAAGCCGAAGAGTTCACGCGAAGCGTTCTCCGCCTCGACGACGCCGTCGGAGACGAAAGTGAACCGCTCGCCCCGGACGACGGTTTCCGCGTACTCGGTCCCTGCCACGATTCCGAGCGGCAAGCCCGCCTCCAATTCCACCTCGCGGCCATCGCAATACGGAGGCAAGTGACCGGCGTTGGCGATCGTCACCGTGCCGTCGCGGTCGAACCGCGCGCAGCAGGCCGTCGCGAAGCCACCGCCGGCCCGTCCCATCAACGCTCGGTTCACCCTTGCCAGCACTGCCGCTGGAGCCGGGGACTTCGTGCTTCCCACCGCTCCCACCACCACGGCCACCAACATCGCCGCCTTCAGTCCTTTGCCGCTGACGTCGCCCACCATCACCAGCCGCGCTCCATCGGCCACCTCCACAACCTGGTAGAAGTCGCCGCCCACTTCGCTCGCTGGCAGGTAGACCGCTTCCACCTCCGCCGGCATCGCCTGGTTCAACAGCAGCGCCTGGACTGTTTGGGCCGATTCCATCTCACTCCGCAGCCGCTCCTGCTCGGCCCGGCGTTCACGTCCTGTGCGGATGATGTAGGCAGCGGCGACGACCGTGAAGGCCAGCGTGATCACAGCTTCGAACCGCCCCGATAGCAGTCCTGGAATCCAGCCTTGCTGCCCCGCTAGGCGCGAGATGACATTGATCGCGAGCGTGGTCACGACCGCCGCCATCAGAAACCGCACCGTCCGGGAACTCGGGCCCCACCCACGAGCCGCGGCGTACGTCGCCATCCCGAGGGCCATGACCCGCGGAACCAAATAAACGCTGACGGCCAACGGCGTCCATGGCTGAGGCTTCTCCAGAAACAGTCCCACCTGCCAGGGAGTCCAGAGAACTAAATAGAGCGCTAGCGCAGCGACGCTCCAGGTCCGCCGGATGGGCGCGCCGGCCAGTTGCCACTGCAGGAAGACCAACGCCGGTAGGACGGGCATGATCGTGAGCCACCCCCACGCGGTGATATCAGCGCTGTTCATCGGCTGGGAAAGAAGGAGGGTCGCGTGGGCCAGTTGCGAGCACACGAAACAAAGCATGCCGAGGATCAGCGGGTCGTTCCGCTGGCCAATGGCGGCGGCCAGGAGTCCACCCAGCGCAAGCAGCAGGATGATGGACCGGATGACATGAGGAAACTCGTAGTCCTCCTGGAGCTGAGCCGCGACCCCGATGTCGCGAACCGGCAGCAACAGGATCCTTGTCCCGGGGATGGGCCCCGATGACGCTTCGCGGCCCGGTGGCAGATACAGGCGCGCGGCCAACACCACGGACCGGCCCGCCAGCGCCGCCGGGACCGGAAAGATAGTGAACTCTTCAGTAGTCCGCGGGCGCGCGGCGTTCAAGTCTCCCGTCGCACCCAGCCGGATGCCATCTAGAAACACTTCGCAGGGGCAACGAAACACCGCCACCACGGCGGGCTCCCCGTCGGGCACGGTGACGCGGATCCGCAGCCAAAAGCGATTCTCTTTCGCATCCTCCATCGGACGCACGCGCCGATGCCCGACGGTCTCCCAGTCGCGATCGTCGAACACCGGATCCGCCCAACGCGGGTCGTCGCCCCGCGCCATCAGCGCGTCGTTCAACGATTGCGCCGGCAGAGCCATTGCCATCAGCGAGAACAAAAGCAGTTTTCTCACGCCTCGTTCCTCCGCACCGTCACCACAGTGATGTCGTCGTTCTGACCCCAGACCTTCGCCGATTCCGCGATCTCGCGGGCCGACTTCGTCGAGATCTCGCACGTTCGGTCAAAGCCGAAGAGCTCGCGCTGGACGTTCTCCGCCTCCACCACGCCGTCGGAGACGAACGTGAACCGCTCGCCGGGCACGACCGATTCCGCATACTCGGTCCCCCTGACCACGCCCAACGGCAGCCCCGCGGCGGCCTCCAGCTCGCGGCCATCGCAGTAGGGTGACGGATGACCGGCGTTGGCGATGGTGACCGTGCCATCGGCGCCGAACCGCGCGCAGACGCAGGTCACGAACCCGCCGCCGGTGTGCCCGGAGAGCGCATCATTCAGTCCGGCCAGGATCGCGCCCGGCGACGACGAATTCTCCCGCCGCAACATGCCGATCGTGGCCGACACCAACATCGCCGCCTTCAGGCCCTTGCCACTGACGTCGCCCACCAGCACCACCCGCGAGCCGTCCGCCCGATCGAGAACCTGGTAGAAGTCGCCGCCCACCTCGCTCGCCGGGAGGTAGACCGCTTCCATCTCCGCCGGCATCGCCTGGTTCAACAGCAGCGCCTGCACCGTCTGTGCCGATTCCATCTCACTCCGCAGCCGCTCCTGCTCGGCCCGGCGCTCGCGTCCGGTGCGGATGATATAGGCAGTGGCGCCGACCGTGAAGACGAAGGCCGTGGCGCTGACGATCACAGCTTCGACCGGCCCCACCAGCAACCCTGCTTGTGCCGCCAAGCGCCCGATGATGTGGATAGCGGACGTGGTCACAACCGTCGCCAGCAAGAACCGCACCGGCCTGGGACTTCTGCCCCACCCGCGAGCCGCGGCGTACGTTGCCATCCCGATGGCTATGACGGACGGAATCAAATAAACGCTGACGGCCAACGGCGTCCACGGCTGAGGCTTCGCCAGGAACAGCCCCATCTGCCAGGGAATCCGGAGAACCAAATAGCCCGCGAGCAGAGCAGCGGCCCAGTTCCGCTGGATGGGCAGCCCGGCCAGTTGCCACTGCACGAAAACCAGCGCGGGAGAGGCGAGGATGGCCGACAGCCACATCCACGCAAAGTCATCAGCGGAGTTCATCGGCGAGAAAAGTATGAGGGCCGCCACGGCCAATTGCGAGCACATGTAGCAAAGCATTCCAAGGATCAGCGGGTCGTTCCGCTGGCCTATGGCGGCGGCCAGGAGTCCACCCAGCGCGAGCAGCAGGAAGATGACCCGGACGACAATCGGAAATTTGTAGTCCTGGATCTGGGCTGCCACGCGTCCCACCTCGCGAACCGGCAGCAGGCGGATGCTTGTTGCGGCGATGAGCCCGGACGCCACTTCGCGACCCGGTGGCTGATACAGGCGCGCGGCCAACACCACGGACCGTCCCGCCAGCGCCGCCGGGACCGGAAAAACTGTCAACTCGTCCGTAGTCAGTGGGCGCGCGGCGTTCAAGTCTCCCGTCGCACCCAGCCGGATGCCATCTAGAAACACTTCGCAGGGGCAACGAAACACCGCCACCGCGGCGGGCTCCCCGGCAGGCACGGTGATGCGCATCCGCAGCCAAAGGCGATTCTCTTTCGCATCCTCCATCGGACGCACGCGCCGATGCCCGACGGTCTCCCAGTCGCGATCGTCGAACACCGGATCCGCCCAACGCGGGTCGTCGCCCCGCGCCATCAGCGCGTCGTTCAGCGACTGCGCCGGCAGAGCCGTTGCCATCAGCGAAAACAAAAGCAGCTTTCTCATGCTTCAGCCCTCCGCACCGTCACCACGGTGATGTCGTCGTTCTGGCCCCAGGCCTTCGCCACTTCCGCGATCTCCCGGGCCGACTTGGTCGAGATCTCACGCGTACGGTCGAAGCCGAAGAGTTCACGCTGCGCGTTCTCTGCCTCGACGACGCCGTCGGAGACGAACGTGAACCGCTCGCCGGGCACGACGGATTCCTCATACTCGGTTCCGCGAACCGGGCCCAACGGCAATCCCGCGACCAGCGTCACCTCCTTTCCGTCGCAATAAGGCGCCGGGTGACCGGCGTTCGCCACCCGCGCCGGCCCGCCGCCCGCCGGAAAGAAGGCGCAACAACAAGTGGTGAACCCGGGGCTCCCCAACAGCACGGCGTTCAACTCCGCCAGCACCGCGGCCGGCTCGTCGGACCGCCGGTTGCGCAACGCGCCCACGATCGCCGAGACGCGCATCGCGGCCTGCAGTCCTTTGCCGGACACGTCGCCCACCACCAGCAGCGTCCCCGCCGGCGTGGCGAAGGCCTGGTAGAAGTCGCCGCCGACTTCGCTCGCCGGGAGGTAGACCGCTTCCATCTCCGCCGGCATCGCCTGGTTCAACAGCAGCGCCTGGACTGTTTGGGCCGATTCCATCTCACTCCGCAGCCGCTCCTGCTCGGCCCGGCGCTCGCGTCCGGTGCGGATAATGTACGCGGTGGCGATGACCGTGAAAGCGAGGGACATTACAGCTTCGGCCTGCCCCACCAGCAACCCTGGGATCCAGCCTTGCTGCGCCAGGCGCCCGATGATATAGAGCGCGAGCGAGGTCACCACAGCCGCCATCAGAAACCGCACCAAACGGGAGCTCCTGCCCCATCCACGAGCCGCGGCGTACGTTGCCATCCCGAAGATCATGACGTGCGGAACCAGAAACAAACTGGCGGCCAGGGGCGTCCATGGAGCAGGCTTCGCCAGGAACAGTCCCGCCACCCACGGAGTCCGGAAAACCAAGTAGCCCGCTAGCGCAGCCGCGCCCCAGGCCCGCCGGAGGGGCAGCCCGGCCAGTTGCCACTGCACGAAAACCAGCGCGGGATTGGCTGGGATTACAACCACATACAACCACGCATAGTTGTCAGCGGCGTTCATCGGCGCAAGTAGGATGATGACCATACCGGCCAGCCCCGGTAACACGTGGCAAAGCATGCCGAGGATCAGCGGATCGTTCCGCTGGCCTAGAGCGGCGGCCAGGAGTCCACCCAGGGCGATCAGCAGAAAGATGGACCGGACGACAAACGGAAACTCGTAGTCCCCCTCGATCTTAGCCGCAACCCCGATCTCGCGAACCGGCAGCAGCCGAATCCTCACCGAACTGAGGGGCCCGGACCCGGCTTCGCGGCCGGGCGGATGATACAACCGAGTGGCCAACACCACGGACCGTCCCGCCAGCGCCGCCGGGACCGGAAAAACCGTCAAATCGTTCGTGGTGTGCGGGCGCGCGGCGTTCAAGTCTCCCGTGGCGCCCAGCCGGACGCCATCCAGAAACACCTCGCAGGGGCAATTAATCACCGCCACCGCGGCGGGCTCCCCGGCGGGCACGGTGACGCGCATCCGCAGCCAGAAACGATTCTCTTTCGCATCCTCCATAGGCCGAATGCGCCGATGCCTGACGGTCTCCCAGTCGCGATCATCGAACACCGGATCCGCCCAACGCGGGTCGTCGCCCCGCGCCATCCGAGCCTCGTCCAGCGACTGCGCCGGCAGCAGGGTCGCCACCATCAAGACAAGCTGAAGTCTCACGCGACTATCCTCCGCACCGTCACCACGGTGATGTCGTCGTTCTGGCCCCACGCCTTCGCCGCCTCGGCGATCTCGTGCGCTTCGACCACGCCGTCGGAGGCGAAGGTCAAGCTGAGCTTTCGAACGTAGTAGTATAGTGTTATGGAAAACGTAGCAACCAGTGTCCGCATCCCGAGCGATGCCATCGGTACGCTCTCCAAGTTGGCCTCGAAATTGGGGCAGTCGAAGGCGCAGGTCATTCGCCGGGCGCTGGAGGAGATGGAGGAAAGGGTTTTCTGGGCCGAAGTGAGCGAGGCCTTCGCCCGCGACGCCGAAGATCCTGCCGCACTGGTACGCGCGCGAGCCGAAATCGAAGTTTGGGAACGCGCATCCGCGACGGACTTCCGGGAGGAAAAATGGTGATCGAACGGGGACAGATCTTTTGGTGCGGCCTTGACCCAGTCCAAGGCCATGACCAGGGAGCCACTCGGCCCGTGGTCATCGTTTCGTCCGACTCCTACAACGCGTCCCGCAGCCCGCTGACCGCCATCGTCCCCTTGACCCGGGCCACGGCCAAGAATCCGATCCATCTGTCTTTTCCCGCCGAGCAAACGGGGCTGGATGCGGTTTCCACGGCCTTGGTCGACCACGCCCGCTTCATCGACCGCGGGCGCCTGCGCGGCGCGGCCATTGGCAAACTGCAGCCGTCGGCCATGGACTTGCTCAACCGGAATCTGTCGCGAGTTTTCGGACTCCCCACGTAGACGGTTCAAACGTTCGCCCTCCGCACCGTGACGACGGTGATGTCGTCGTTCTGGCCCCAAGCCTTCGCCGCTTCCGCGATCTCCCGAGCGGACTTCGTCGAGATCTCCCGCGTCCGCTCGAAGCCGAAGAGCTCACGCTGCGCGTTCTCCGCCTCGACGACGCCGTCCGAGACCAGGGTGAGCTGTTGCCCGTGCGCCAACGGGATACGGCTCTCCTCAAACTCGGCATGGGCGACAATTCCCAGCGGCATCCCGGCGGCGAGCGCCACTTCGCGGCCGTCCAGCCAGGGAGCCGCCAGGGGCGTGGAGTATGATGGTAGTATGCGAGTGAAGACATCTGTCACCCTTCCCAGCGCGCTGCTGGAGCAGATTGACCGGATTGACGGTAACCGCTCCGCTTTCCTGGAGCGCGCCGCGCTCTCGTACCTGGCCAGGAGGGCGAAAACCGAGCGGGATGCCCAGGACGCCGCCATTCTCGACCGCGTCGCCGAAGAACTCAACCAGCAGTCGGATGTGCTCGAGTTCCAGGGGCTCCCCGAGTAAGTGCAGCGCGGCGACTTGTTTCTGGTGACCCGGCCTGGGTCAGCCGATCCGCGCAAGCAACGCGTGTTTGTCGTTGTGAGCCGCCAAGTGCTGATCGATTCGAAGTTCTCCTCCGTCGTTTGCGCCCCGGTGTACTCCCGGTATGATGGCTTGCGGACCCAGGTGACGGTAGGCGTGGAAGAAGGCCTGAAGCACGAGAGCAGCATCCACTGCGATGAGTTGGCCAGTCTGCCGAAGTCCCTGCTGACCCACTTCGTAGGCCACTTGGGCAAGGTTAAGCTTGACCAACTGGATCGCGTGTTGGCGGCGGCGCTCGATCTCGACCTTATGCTGCTTTCGCCCGAAGCGATGCTCCAGTAGGCCATCATCCACCCCTCGTCACAGTGACCACGGTGATGTCGTCGGTCTGGCCCCAGGCTTGGGCGGCGTTGGCGATCTCTTGGGCGGACTTGGTGCTGATGTCGCGGGTGCGGTCGAAGCCGAAGAGTTCGCGCGAAGCGTTCTCCGCCTCGACGACGCCGTCCGAGACCAGGGTGAGCTGTTGCCCGTGCGCCAACGGGATACGGCTCTCCTCGAACTCGGCGTGGGCGACAATTCCCAGCGGCAAACCGGCGGTCAAGGCCACTTCGCGGCCGTCCAGCCAGGGAGCCGGATGGCCGGCGGAGGCCACGGTCACCGTGCCGCCTGGAATGTATTGCACACAGCAGCAGGTGACGAAGCCGCCACCCACGCGGCCGGCGAGTGTTCGATTGAGGCCCATCAGGATTGCCGCGGGCGACGACGAGTCTTCGCGTTGCAGTGAACCGATACAGGCGGAGACCACCATCGCCGCCTTCAATCCCTTCCCGCTGACATCGCCGACCAGCGCGACCTGCGAGCCATCGGCGAAGTCCCGGACGTAATAGAAGTCGCCGCCCACGCCGGAGGCCGGCAGATAGGCGGTTTCGATCTGGAGATGGGGATTGGCCTGATACGGAGAAGCCAGCAGCAGCGACTGCACTTCCTGGGCCGCCGCCAACTCCTCCTGTTGGCGCAGCTCTTGCCGGCGCCGGACCTGCGCTCGCCAGATCACCAGCGCGGCGACGGTCAGCGAGTAGAAGAGTTGCGCAAGGCGGTTCCAACTCAAATTCACCTCGAACACAACGAATTGCCGAGGCAGTTGGAGCGTCGGGGCCAGGCGGGTCAATAGCGAACACAATGGGCCCAAAGCGCAAAACAACAGGAGGGGTCTGGGGATGCCGCCGAGCCGGAGCGCCAAGGTCATCAAAGCCCAGGCGGTGACCACGATCAACAGGGATCCGGCCTCGGAGGCGGGCACCGCGAGCGGCAACCAGGATGGAGGCACGCCATAGTACAGGGCGACGATGGAAGGAACTCTGATCGCCGTGGCGAGTAAGCATGCGGAGAGCCAAAGCCGTCGATTCACACCCGGCACAATCAACACCAGGAGGATGGCCGGCAGAATCGGATTCGGAACGGCAAAACTCAAACCGATCGACCTTATGTTCGATTGGTCGGCGCTCCCAATCGACACAAGGGTGAGCAAAACTTGACTCAGGAGCGCGCATCCTTGCAGCGAAAGCGCCACCCAAAAGGCGGCATCCTTGCGTTGGCCCCACGTGGCCCCCAGCAACGCGGCAAGGGCAAAGAGAACGACCAGGACAAGGAATCGGCTAGGCGCGAGGATAGTCTTCGCAAATTGCTCCAGGGCCTGGTCCGCGCCGCTGGCAGGCGCCAGCAGCGCCGAGGAGCCCCCCCATGAAGAGACGATACTTTCTTGGCCGGGCGGATCGTAGCGGCGAACGGCAAAGACCGCGTCACCCGGCGCAATGCCGGCCGGCAGCGGGAAGATGCGAATCTCCCGAGGCGTGTATGGACGGGGCGGATTCAGGTCACCGATGGCGGCGACGCGAAGGCCGTTCACGTAGAACTCGCAGGGGCAATGCTGGCTCACGATGACGGCGGGCTCGCCGGCGGGAATCGTGACGCGCGCCCGCATCCAGGAGCGATTCTGCAGATAGTCGTCATAGGAGTTGGCGCGGTAATCGCTTTGCTTCACCCACTGGCGGTCATCGAAGCCGGGGTCCGCCCAACGCGGGTCGTCGCCGCGCTGGAAGACCGCCCCGGCGGGGTACTGGGCGGTAAGCGGCAGCGCCAGCAGGCTCAGTAGCAGCAAGCGTTTCATGCGTTTCTCCGAACCGTCACCACGGTGATGTCGTCGGTCTGGCCCCAGGCCTTGGCGGCCTCAGCGATCTCCTGAGCGGACTTCGTGGAGATCTCACGCGTCCGGTCGAAGCCGAGGAACTCGCGCTGGGCGTTCTCCGCCGCGACGATTAGAATCAGCGCTCTCATTCGATTCGTCCTCCGCCCGGCGCGGCTGACCGCGGTAAAATAGAGGGGATGGAAAAGGTGGCGCGAGTCTTTCGTAATTTCGAAGAGGCGGAAGCCGCCGACGTTCTCGAGCGAAGCAAAATGGATCCCCGGGAACGGATCGCCATTTTCTTCGCGCTGCAAGAAAGAGCCCGCCCCAATGCCACTCAGCAAGGACTTGCGCGAGTTTGTCGAGTGCTTGAACTCGAACGGAGTTGAGTACCTAATCGTGGGCGCTTTGGCGGTGGCCAGGCACGGATATCCCCGGTACTCGGCCGATGTCGATTTCTTCCTGAGCGCCAGTCCCGCCAACGCGGACCGCGCGGTAGCCGCGATCCGGCAGTTCGGGTTCGGAAGCTTGGGTCTCACGGTCCAGGAGTTCACCACGCCGGGGCGGGTGATCCAACTGGGCCATGAGCCCAACCGTATCGATTGATTGACTTCGATTTCCGGGGTCAGCTTTGAAGACGCCTGGCAAGGCCGGGTAGCCGGGGACTTGGACGGAGTTCCGGTGTTCTTTATCGGGCGAGAGGCGCTGCTTCGGAACAAGGATGCGGCGGGCCGCGGTAAGGATCGCGTCGACGCCGAAGAGCTTCGGAAGCTGAATCCTGGCGCGTAGTTCATGCTTTCCTCCGCACCGTCACCACAGTAATGTCGTCGGTCTGGCCCCAGGCCTTCGCCGCCTCCGCGATCTCGCGGGCGGACTTCGTCGAGATCTCGCGCGTCCGCTCGAAGCCGAAGAGCTCGCGCCGGGCGTTCTCCGCCTCAACGACGCCGTCGGAGATGAACGTGAACGACGTCCCGTGAACGATCGTCTCCGGGTACTCGGCCTCCGCAACGATCCCGAGCGGCAGGCCCGGCGCGAGTTCCAACTCGCGACCATCGCAGTAGGGCGCCAGATGGCCCGCGTTGGCGATCGTCACCGCGCCGTCGCGGTCGAACCGCGCGCAGCAGCAAGTGACGAATCCACCGCCCGTGTGTCCGGCGAGCCCCTGGTTCAACGCTCGAAGAACCGCGCCGGGCGACGCGGACTTCTCATTGCGGAGAATGCCCACCACCACCGACACCAGCATCGCCGCCTTCAGGCCCTTGCCGCTCACATCGCCCACCAGCACCAGTCGCGAACCGTCCGCCCGCTCGAGGACCTGGTAAAAGTCCCCGCCCACTTCCGAGGCCGGCAGATAGACGGGTTCGATGCGGCAAAAGTCCCCCGCAGTCGGCAACGACGTCAACAAGAGCGACTGGACCTCGGCGGCCGACGCCAGTTCCCCGCTCAGGCGCTGGCGCTCGCCGAGCAGCCGGGCGGAGCGCTGATTCATCAGGATGGTGATCGCGAAAGTGAATAGCAGCAGGCTGACCGTGCGTGCAAGCGCCCCTTGGGTAACCACTGCATCGGTTCGCCAGAAGAGCAGGGCGCCGTAGGTGACGAAGTTTACCGCGAAGTACACCAGGATTGCGATGTGGATGGCGGGCATGCGGTCCACGGCGCGCGACGTTCGCCGGCTGAGTTCGTAATAGCCGAGAATCAGAGCACAGTTAGCCAGTATGGAGAACCCTAACCAAAACGAGGTGGAGACGGTTCCACCCGCCATCTCGAAGGCGCTTATCCCGAGCATCAGCGCGACGAAGGCTGCCAGAACGAGCCACACGACTCGCGTCATTCGGCCGAGGAATAGGGTTCGCATCCAGCCGAACCAGCCCACGAAAATGCCGAGGCTGGCTATGGTCAAGCCCCAATTCACGACCAACGTCCCCTCCAGGCCAATGGCATCCGGGTACGCCTGGAAGACCCGAAGGCCGTTGGCGCTCAGCAGCCAAAGGCCAAACCAGAAGTACTCGGGCGCATCCGGACGCCAAAGGGGAAGCAGCAGGAACAGGAGGCCGGACAGCAGCAGCGAAGCCGCGATCAGGACTTGTGGCAATACGCTCCGCAGCCGTTCGCCCCGCAAAGCCTCGACTCGCTCCCGGATTGCTTCGCTCGAACCGATCGATGACGCTGGGTGGGCCCTAAAGATCAATCTGCTTGAAGCCGTGCGCAGCCGAATCGCCACCACGGCGTCCCGGTCGTGACCCGGCGCCGGGAACGCCTTCGGGACGGGGATCCGTTGCCCCCACATGCCACCATCGAGTTCGCCCATGGTTCCGGCGCGCCGCCCGTTCCAGAACACTTCATAGGCTTGGCTGGCGCCGAATCCGCCGATCAGCAACGCCAGCGGTTCCTTTGGCATGTTCTCCGGCAGCCGGATGCGGACCCGGAACCAGCGAAAGCCGTCAACGAGTTGGGTTGCTCCTTCCGGTATCCGCACGCTCGGCCAAGCAGAGTCGTCGAAAGCGGGGTCCGCCCAGCGCGGGTCGTCCCCGGCGTGGTGCTTCCACAGGCCGGAGAGTGGGGCCGGTTGGAACAGGCTCTCGACTTCAATCGCCTGCGCGCCGCAGACCGGCGCCATCAGCGCCAATAGCAGAGCTGTTCTCATGCGTTCCTCCTCACGGTCACCACCGTGATGTCGTCGTTCTGGCCCCAGGCCTTCGCTACTTCAGCGATCTCCCGCTGGGCGTTCTGCGCTTCGACGAATCCGTCGGAGACAAGGCCCTTAGCCTCGATCGCGGGACTGTCCCGAGTGATTACAATGGAGGAGGCATGACCCGGATCGGACTCGAACTGCCCGACGAACAAGCGGCCCGGCTGGACCGTTTCGCCAGCAGCGTGCGCAAGTCGCGCGGCGAGGCGACCGCGCAGTTGATCGAAGAAGCCTTGCGCCACGAAGAGTTCCCGGCCGTGGAGTTTCGCGACTCCACCCGCGGGCGGCAGGCTTATGTGGTGGGCTCCACGCTGGCGGTTTGGGAAGTTCTGATGGTGGCCGAGACGTACGCGCTGGACGCGGCCAGAACGGCGGCCCATTTGGGATGGCCGCGGCAACGGGCCGAGGGGGTGCTCGCCTATGCCCGTGCTTATTCTCCAGAAGTCGCGGCGGCTCTGGCGGAGAACGATGCGGTGAGCGAAGAAGAACTGCGGCGCCGCCTGCCGAATGCCAACTGGGCCCGCTGAGCCTTGCTCTCCTTCCTGCTGGATGAACATCTCGATCCAACCATCGCGGCGATTGTCGGGAGACACCGCCCGGAAATTGACGTGCTCGCGCTCAGTGTCTGGGAAGACGGCGCCCATCTCGGCGAAGACGATGATCCGCTTTTGCGCGCGGCGCGGGCGGCCGGCTTGACTTTGGTCACCTACGACCAGCGGACCATTCCAGATTTGCTCGAACGCTGGGCGCTGGCTGGAGAGGCCCATGCTGGTGTGGTTTTCGTCAATCGGCGGACGCTCTTTCAGGACGACGTCAGCGGACTGGCGAAGGCTCTGGTTTCGCTGTGGGATGCCCATCACGACCTCGATTGGAGCAACCGGATCGCCTACCTTCGCCGCGCCGAAATCGGGTAGATGGAGTTTCATCTGGACCTCCGGACCGTAACGACTGTGATGTCATCGTTCTGGCCCCAGGCCTTCGCCGCGTCGGCGATCTCCCGCGCGGACTTCGTCGAGATCGCGCGCGTGCGGTCAAAGCCGAAGAGCTCGCGCTGCGCGTTCTCCGCTTCGACGACGCCGTCGGACATCAGCGTGAATTGGCCGTCCAGCCGCAGACTCGACTCCGTATACTCGGCCCCGCCCACCACGCCGAGCGGCAGTCCGGCCTCGACCTCCACTTCGCGCCCGGCTGCGTACGGCGCAAGGTGTCCGGCGTTTGCCACAGTCACCGTGCCATCGGCGTCGAACCTCGCGCAGCAACACGTCACGAATCCACCGCTCACGCGCCCCAGGAGCGACTTGTTCAGATTCGCCAACACTTCAGCAGGTTGGCGCGAGCGCTCGTTGCTGAGCGCGCCGGAGATGTGCCCCACGAGTAGCGCCGCGCGCATGCCCTTGCCGCTCACGTCGCCCACCAGCACCAGCAACGAGCCATCGGGGCCGGCCAGTTCCTGGTAGAAGTCGCCGCCCACTTCGCTCGCCGGCAGGTATGCGGTTTCGACGGCGAAGCCGGGCGCCGCGGCCTCGCGGCCCGTCAGCAGAGACTCCTGCACCAGTCGCGCCTGGGCCAAGTCGCGATGCACTCCGCCCTGCCGCTCCTGTTCGCGGCGGTGCCTCCGGTACAGGACCGTGACTGCGGTCACGGCGAAGATCAGCTGTGCGACTGTCCTGGGGTCGACCACGAAGCCGCCCCAGCGGAGGAACTGGTCGGCGGTTCCCAGCCAATTCACGATCTGAACGGTCCAGATCTGAGCGAAGGTGTGCAGGAGCAGGGTTCCCGCCAGCAAGGCCATCTCCCCGCCGCGCCGTTCGGCAAGCAACTGAATCGCGATCGCGCCCGCTGCCAGTAGGGCGGACCATTGGATCGTGAATATAACCCCGTAGAGTACCTGCCACATTCCCGCGTAGCTCAGCACCATTCCGATCGCAATGAGCCCATTCACCGCCGCGAGCCATCGCAGCGGCCGGGAAAATCGCGGACTGATGCTCGCCAGGAAGCACGGCCAGACTGCCGCTGCCAGAAACTGCAGCCCCACAATCACGATGGCCAGCGGCGCGCGAACGGGCAAGTCACTCTGGGAGACCGTGAACCCGGCCAGCGGCGCGACTGCTTCGCAGATCAGCGCCAGCCCCAGCCACCAATTTTCGTGGCTCCCTTGCCGGGCGACATACAGGGCCAGGCTCAGAAGGCCGGCCAGTAGCGTCAGGGTGTACACCATCAGGCTCACCATATGGGCGTTCAGGCCCGACGCCCGCCGTAACTCCTGCTGGAGACCGATCACATCGGCGGGACCAATCTCGGGAGCGTGCGGCGCTTGCAGGGTGCCGGAAGAATTGAGGCTCCGGTAATTGGTGCGCGTGGAGCCAGTCCAACGCCGAATTGCGATGTGCAGCAGCGGGCCCTTCGCGGCGGTTTCCGGAATCGGGAACCAGCGCGGCGTCGGGAACTTGCCCGCGGGCGTGGGTTCCCAACTCCCGTGAGTCCCGATCCGGACGCCGTCGACGAAGACGTCGTACACCTCGTCCAATGGGCCGACCGCGACCGCCAGGGGCCGCCCGGCGATACTCGCCGGAACGGACGCCGTCGCGCGGTACCACCGAGTCCCCGCGAAGAATGGCTGCGCCGTCGTGTGCCGGCGCGGCCACGACGAGGCTTCCCAGGCCGAGTCGTCGAAATCCGGCGAGGCCCAACGCGGATCGTCGCCCGCGTGGACCCGCCACTTCTCGATGCGCGCGACGTCGCCCTGAGCGACAGCCGACGCCAGGGCGAGAAGTCCCAAGGTTAGAACTCGAATCATGACCCGCTCCTCCGCACCGTGACTACGGTGATGTCGTCGTTCTGCCCCCACGCCTTTGCCGCCTCGGCGATCTCCCGCGCGGACTTCGTCGAGATCTCGCGCGTGCGCTCGAAACCGAACAGTTCGCGCAGGGAGTTCTCGGCTTCGACGACACCATCGGAAAGAAGGGTGAGACAGGCACCCGGCCGCAGCGCCACGACGGTTTCGCCGTATTCGGCTTCGGGATCGAGGCCCAGCGGGAGGTCTGTTTCGACTTCGATGCCCACGCCATCGACGTAAGGCGCAATGTGACCGGCATTGGCGATCGCCACCGATCCGTCTGGATCGAATCGGGCGCAACAACAGGTGACGAAACCGTTGATCTGTCCTGTCACCCCGCGGTTGAGCGCGGCGAGCACAGCGGCTGGACGCCGCTCATGCGTGTCGCGCAGAACGCCGATCAGCAGCGAGACGACCATCGCGGCCCTCAGTCCCTTACCCGATACGTCGCCCAGGACCACGACTCGTTCGTCGAGCACATAGTAGAAATCGCCGCCGACTTCTTGCGCTGGAGTATAGACGGCCTCCAGCGCAAGATCAGGCTCCTGCAACGCCGTTCTGCCGAGCAGCAACTGCTGAATCACGCGGGCGGCCTCGACCTCGCCGGCCAGCCGCTGTTTCTCCCGGCGGTCGGCCGACAGCCGCAGGAACAGTAGCGCCAGAATCGTGGCCGATACGAGCAGCCAGAGCAGGCTTTCATATTCCACTCGAAACGGGCCCAGTTGGAAATGTGGCGTGAGTAGCCCGTAGGTAGCTTCCCGCTCGGCCCCGAGTAGGAATCGGGCATGCATGACCCACTGCGCCGTGACGCTGAGCGAATAGAACAGCAGTACGATCCGGAGGAGGTGCGAGCCGGGAGCGGAGTCGTCACCGTTTCGACGCCACCAATCCCACAGAATCGACGCCAGCCCCACTCCAGCCGACCAAAGAACCGCCGTGTTCGCAGCAGTCCGGACTGACGCGAAGTTATCAGCCAGCAGCGAAAGAGGAGCCATGCACCAACCGAGCCATAGCGCCCAGCGCCACCGCCAGGAGCGCCCGCCTCTCACAGCGAAAACGAATTCGGCAAACAGAGGAATTGACAGATTACCGGGCCCCATAACCCATCCGAGGCCCGCGCGGTTGTACGGATGGGCATCCGCCAACAATTGAACGGCCGAATAGATCGAAGTGATCCCCCAGGAGAACGATACGGATGAAAACCAGAGCAGTTCGCGCCTTTCCCGTTCGCCGAGCCAACCCAGCAAGCTGAGCACTCCCAAGACGCAGGAGATCGCGCCGAGGACGAGCGTGGGAGAGATCGCGATCCACCGTTCCGAGAGTTGTTGCCGGCCAGCGAGGACCGGGGCCTGGGCCCGGTAGCTGAGTACGTATGGACCGGCGTCCGGCAGACTCCATACCGGGGCGTGATAGAGCGCGCCCCTGACCCGCAAGGCAACCAGCAGCGAGCCCCCGTCCCGCACCACGCCGGCTGGAATGTCAAAGGTAAGGGGGCGTGGAATCCGCGCATCGCTGAAGTTTTCAAAAGATCCGGTGGCGCCGACGCGCCGTCCGTTGATGTACACCTCATATACATCCTGGAGAGCGCCCAGCGTTAGAGCGAGTTGACTTCGATCGGCACTTTCTGGAAGGTCGATCCGACGGCGAAGCCAGTACTTCGTCCCGTGCGAATACTGGTAACCGCGAGGCAGGGCTATGGCGGGCCATGAGCGGTCGTCGAATTCAGGTGACGCAAATTCAGGGCGGTCGCCTTCGCCCAGTTTCCAATTGCCGCTTAGATCGATCCACAATGCGTACTGGGCAAGGGCGCAGGCTGCGCCCACGATGAAGACGAGAGGTAGTCTCACGCGGCGGACCTCCTCCGTACCGTTACCACCGTGATGTCGTCGTTCTGGCCCCACGCCTTGGCCGCTGCGGCGATCTCGTGCGCGGACTTCGTCGAGATCTCGCGCGTGCGCTCGAAGCCGAAGAGTTCGCGCCGCGAGTTCTCGGCTTCCACGACCCCGTCGGAGACCAACGTGAAGCTCTCGCCCTGTACGGCGGACTCCTCGTACGCCACGCCAGCCACAACGCCTAACGGCAGCCCAGCTTCCACTGCCACCTCGCGGCCATCACAGTAGGGCGAAGGGTGCCCGGCGTTGGCGATCGTGACCGTGCCATCGGCAGCAAAGCGCGCGCAGCAACAAGTCACGAAACCGCCTCCGGTATGGCCGGCGAGTCCGCCGTTCAGCGCCCCCAGAATCGCGCCGGGCGAAGATGACTTCTCATTTCGCAAGATCCCGATGGCAACGGAAACGAGCATGGCTGCCCGCAGCCCCTTGCCGCTGACGTCGCCAACGACGGCGATCAACGCGCCATCCGGATCGGAACGCGACCAATGGAAGTCGCCGCCGACTTCGGCCGCGGGTTCGTAGACGGCCTCGAGCGTGAAGGCCTGCGTCCGCGCACCGGAGGAGGGCAGGAGAAACTGCTGCACGACGCGGGCGGCCTCCAACTCGCCGGCGAGCCGCTGTTTCTCGGCGCGGTCGGCCAACAGCCCGCGCACCAGCAGCAGCACCATCGCGAGCGTGAAGAACGCGGCGGCCAGCGAGTGCATCGAGCCGGAATAGGGTCCAATCTGAAACTGGGCCGCCGGGAGATGCTCGAATATGGTGCCTCGGCTCGCGTCCACACTAGCTTGCATAACGGCCAACACCGCGGCGCTGCCCACGATCCAATGCCGCGCGGTCCCCGAACTCTGGCGCCAAGCCCACACCAGCACCACGGGGGCGAGCACTTCCAATCCGCGGAAGGGCCATTCGGGCAGGACACGCAACGAGTAGGCCGCCACCAGCGGCCAACCGATCAGCCGGAACCAGGTGGCTGGCAGCGCGAGCGCCGCCACGACGAACTCGAGCAGGACCATCAGGTGGGCGCCTTGGGTGTTGAAGTAGGAAGCCCAAGGCGTCGAATCGACTCCGATCAGCAGTGCGATCTGCAGCCGCCGGACGCCCACCGCGAACGCGTGCAGAGCCAGCCAGAAGTAAGCCCAGCGATCACGTTCCTTCAGAAACATCAGCAAGGGGATGAGACCCAGGCCCACCAGGGCCGTGCCGCCGACGAGGTCGAGGGTGCGCTCGAGGCGAAGGCGGTGGACGAAAGCGGGCCCGGCGTAGCGGGGCGCGTTCTCCACGCCGGTGAGCAAGTACGGACCGGTGTCCGGCTGGTTGGCCCAGGCATTCGAACCCACCATGCCCGGCTGACGGGCGATGCGGCCCCGCACGGCGATGGTCACACGTCCCGCGGGTAAAGGAGGGAGGTCGAAGGTGCGCGGACGGGCCAGGCGCGACTGCGCGGCCGAGTAATCGCCAATCTGGGCGAGGCGCTGGCCTTCGACGAACAGTTCGTAGTTCTCAACCACTTTGCCGAGAGTCAGAGCCAGCTTCGCGCCAGCCAGTGGCGGGGGAAGGTCGATTGTCTTGCGGAGCCAAAAGAACTCAGGCCGGTCGAAGCTGGTTCCCGGGAGGGCGACCGTCGCCCAGCGGGAGTCGTCGAACGCGGACTCGGCATGGCGCGGGTCGTCGCGATGGCTGATCCGCCAGGGTCCGGCGAGATCGATCCAGGGCTGGGTCTGCGCGGGCAGGGCGCTGGCCAACAAGATCCAGCTCCAACTTCTCATGCGTTCCTCCGCACGGTGACGACCGTGATGTCGTCGTTCTGGCCCCAGGCCTTGGCCGCATCTGCAATTGCCCGGGCGGACTTCGGGGAGATCTCGCGTGTGCGGTCGAAGCCGAAGAGTTCGCGCTGCGCGTTCTCCGCTTCCACGACGCCGTCGGAGACGAGGGTGAGGCGGCGGTTGCGGGTGACGAGTTCGTCGTAGTTGGTACCGGCGGCGATGCCGAGCGGCAGTCCGGCGGCGACGGGGAGCTCGTGGCCGTCGGCATACGGTGAAGGGTGACCGGCGCTGGCGATGGTGGCTTGACCGTCAGGGTCGAAGCGGGCGCAGACGCAGGTGACGAAGCCGCCGCCCATGTGGCCGGCGAGTCCGTCGTTCAAGGAGGCCAGGATCGCTCCTGGCGACGAGGTACGTTGCAGCCGCAACATCCCGATCGTCACCGACACCAGCATGGCGGCCTTGAGCCCTTTGCCGCTGACGTCGCCGACGACGACCAGCAAGGCGCCGTCGGGTTCGGCGCGAGTCCAATAGAAGTCGCCGCCGACCTCGGACATCGGGAAGTAAGCGGCTTCGACGCCAAAGCCGGGGACGTTGACGTTGCCGGCGGGCAGCATCAGCTCCTGCATTTCCGCGCCCGCGCGCATTTCCTGGGCCAGGCGCTCCTGTTCGCGTTGCACCCGCGACGAGCGCCGGTTCAACACCATGGCCATCACGCCGGCGAACAGCAGCAGTCCTACGCAGCGCACGATGATTGCGATGTGTTGCACGTCGGCGGCATCCGCCAGCCATCGAGACCCCACTCCGTTCAGCGAGGCGATGTAGATGGAAGTTCCCCCGACAATCAGCGCGGCTGCCGCGTGCATCCAGATCGTTTCCTCTCGCCGGGGGCTGCGCCGCGACAGGTCGACGTAGACCACAGGATAGACCGCTGACACCAGCGCACCCATTGCCGGGTTCATCTGAAAAATCGGGGAGCCCACGAAAGGCGTCAGCAACGCTAGTGTCCCCAGAAAGAGCAGCGCTCCGTGGAGGAACCATCGGGCCCAAGTGGAGAGCTGGGCGCCCAACAAATGGTGGAACATCCGTTCCCAGGTATAGAACGTAAGAGCAAGCAACGCATACATCGGGATCGCCATCTGATTGAACGAAAAGCCCTCCAGCATCCAGGTGCAGGTAGACCATGGCTGAACAAACGCCAATGCCGTTAGATTGAGGCCACACCAGAAGTAGTCCCACGCGCCGCGCCGCCAAAAGGGGAGCACGACGAAGAAGAGCCCGGCCAAAGCGGTGGCGCTCATCATGGAGACAAGGATGACGGTCCGCCAGCGTATCTCCAGTGCCATCTGGCGTTGCTTGGCCGCAATGGCCTGTGACGTACCAATCCAGGCGCCACGGGCGGCCAGGAGCGGGATGTGAACTGGAGTGTCTCTCTGGATGCGGATGGCAACGGTCAAGTTCCGCGCGCCGGAGGGAACGGCGAAGATCTCGGGGGCATCAATGCGAATTTCCGGGTCGCCGAACCGGCCCATCAGCCGGCCGTTGATGAAAAGTCGATAGGAAGTACTGAGCGGCGGCAGAAGAAGCGTCAGCGGCTCGCCGGTGTCCGGCAGTTGGACCGCGAAACGAATCCAGGAAACGCCAAGGGGTCGGGGGATCACCTCGCCGGGCGCGCGGACCGTTCGCCAGGCCGAGTCATCGAAATCCGGCGCGGCGAAGCGGGGATCGTCGCCCGTGCTGAACTTCCAGTTTCCATCGAGCGGCGCGAGTTGCGAGATGCTGTGCACCTTGATGGGTTGGGCCTCGAGCACGGTCAGGGTCAGCGCGAACAGGATGGCGGTTTTCATGGGTTTCTCCGCACCGTCACCACGGTGATGTCATCGTTCTGGCCCCACGCCTTGGCCGCTTCGGCGATCTCCTGCGCGGACTTCGTCGAGATGTCGCGTGTGCGGTCGAAACCGAAGAGTTCGCGTTGGGCGTTCTCCGCTTCGACGACGCCGTCGGAAACGAACGTGAAGCGCTCGCCGGGTACGATTGTCTCCTCGTACGCCGCGTCCCGCATCACGCCCAACGGCAGCCCGGCGGCGACCTCCACCTCGCGCCCCTCGCAATACGGCGAGGGATGACCGGCGTTGGCGATGGTGACGGTGCCATCGCAGCCGAAACGGGCGCAGACGCAAGTGACGAAGCCGCCGCTTACATGACCGGTGAGCCCGTCATTCAATCCCGCCAGGATCGCGCCCGGCGACGACGAGTGCTCTCGCCGCAACATGCCGATCGTAGCCGACACCAGCATCGCGGCCTTCAGCCCCTTGCCACTGACGTCGCCCACCAGGACGACACGCGAACCATCGGCCCGGTCGAGAACCTGGTAGAAGTCGCCACCGACCTCGCTGGCGGGAAGGTACACGCTCTCGACGCCCTCGGCGGAAGCCGCCGGCAGCAGGAGCGCCTGCATTTCCGCGCCGGCGCGCATTTCCTGGGCCAGACGCTGTTGTTCACCCTGCACCAGCGCCGAGCGCCGGTTCAACACCATGGCCATCACGCCGGCGAACAGCAGCGTTCCCGCGCCCCGCGCGATCATTGCGACGTGCTGCAGGTCGGCCCCGTCCGGCAGCCATCCGAATCCCACTCCGCCAACTAACACAAGGTAGGCGCTGGCCCCCCCGAGATTCAGCGCGACCGCGGTGTGCATCCAGATCGCTTCTTCCCGCCGGGGACTCCGCCGCCACAGGTCCACGTAGACCACCAGAAGGACGATCATAAACAGCAGGGCCGATGGCGCATTGAACTGAGCAATCGGGGTGCCCACGAAGGGCGTCAGCAACAGCATGGCCATCCAGAGCAGCAACATTCCCTGTTGGCTCCTTCGGGCCCAGGCCGAGAGCTGGGCGCCCAATAGATGGTGGTACAGCCGTTCCCAGCAATGGGCCTGCAGCGCAAGCACCCCATAAATTTGGATCAAAATCAGTTGGCTCGAAACGCCCTCGGAGATCCACTGGGCGGCGGTCGCTGTCCGGATCCACACCGACCCGAGCAGGTAGAGGCCACACCAGAAGTAGTCCCGCGCCTCGCGCCGCCAAAGGGGGAGCAGAACGAAGAAGAGGCCGGCCATCGCCGTGGCGCTCATCATGGCGAGATGAGGGACACTCCGCCAGCGCACTTCGAGTTCCACCTGGCGTTGCTTGACCGCGATAGCCTGCGATGTGCCAATCCAGGCGCCGCGGGCGGCGAGGAGAGGGGAAAGAGCAGCAGTGTCTTTCCGGTTGCGGATGGCGACGGTCAATTTTCGTGAGCCAGAGGGAACGGCGAAGGCCGATGCGACCGGAATGAGAGTGTCCTTGCCGCCGAACCCACCCATCGGCCGGCCATTGACGAACAACTGATAGGAACTGCCAAGCGGCGGTAGAAGGAGCGTGAGCCGCTCCTCCGTGTTTGGCAGTTGAACCTGGAAGCGAATCCAGGAGACGCCGAGGGGGATGGGGATTTCCTCGCCGGGCACGCGGACGGTCCGCCAGGCCGAGTCGTCGAAATCCGGCGCGGCAAAGCGGGGATCGTCGCTGGTCGTGAACTTCCAGATTCCATCGAGCGGCGCGAGTTGCGAGAAGCCGCGCACTTCGATGGGCTGCGCTTCGAGTGCCGTCAGGGTAAGCGCGAATAGGATGGCGATTTTCATGAGTTTCTCCGAACGGGAATCTCGCTGTTCCGGCCCCACGCTGGGGCGATGATGCACAATAGAAGGTGGTGACGCTCGAAACGCTCCAACTCGAAAAGCGGCTCGCCATTCTGGCGCTGGCCCGGCTTCATGGCGCCTCGAACGTGCGAATTTTCGGTTCGGTCGCCAGGCGCGAGGCACTCCCGGGAAGCGATGTCGACTTTCTCGTTGACCTCGAGCCTGGCAAGAATATCTTTGATCTCGGCGCCCTGCTCGAGGACCTTCGCGAGCTTCTGGAATCCCCCGTCGATCTGGTCGATGCCCGTTGCCTGCACCCGATGATCCGGGATCGCGTGCTGGCCGAAGCCTTGCCCCTTTAAGTGGCCATGAAAGATTCCCGCCTCTATCTGGCCCATATGCTCGAGTGTGTCGACCGCATCTTGTCCTACACCCTTGGCCTGGGGAGGGACTGGAGCCAGCAGCAAGTGATTCTGGACGCGGTTTGCCGCAACCTCGAAATCATCGGGGAAGCGGCGAACAGGCTCGGTGAACCGTACCGCTCCGCGCATCCAGAAATTCCTTGGCGGCGAATCATTGGCGCCAGGAAAATTCTGATCCACGCCTACGACCTGGTGCAACCGGACATCTTGGAGGATGTGGTGGAACGTGACCTTCCCCTTCTGCGGCGGCAGGTGACCGCTTTGCTGAATGATGACGTTTCGCCTGTGGATTGACGCGCTCATACGTTCCTCCGGACGGTGACGACGGTGATATCGTCGTTCTGCCCCCAGGCTTTGGCGGCGTCGGCGATTTCGTGCGCGGACTGGCCGCTGATCTCGCGCGTCCTCTCAAACCCAAACAACTCGCGTTGGGCGTTCTCGGCTTCGACGACGCCGTCCGAGACCAGGGTGAAGTGTTCGCCGCGGGTGACGAGTTCGGCGTACTCCACACCGGGCGCGATGCCCAGCGGGAGGCCGGCTTCCATCTCCACTTCGCGGCCGTCGACGTAAGGCGAGGGATGTCCGGCGTTGGCGATGGTCACCGTGCCATCGGCGTCGAAGCGGGCGCAGCAGCAGGTGACGAAGCCGCCGCTGCCCCTGCCGGCGAGCCCTTCGTTCAACCCAGCCAGAATCTCGGCGGGCGGGGAGGAGCGTTCGCGGCGCACCATGCCCACGCAAACCGACACGAGCATAGCGGCCTTGAGACCCTTGCCGCTGACGTCGCCCACCAGCACGACCCGCGAACCGTCCGCCCGCTCCAACACCTGATAGAAATTCCCGCCCACTTCCGAAGCCGGCAGATAGACGGGCTCGATCCGGTAGGAGTCTCCGGCGTCCGGCAACGAGGTCAGCAAGAGCGACTGCACCTCGGCGGCCGACGCCAGCTCCCCGCTCAGGCGCTGGCGCTCGCCGAGCAGCCGGGCGGAGCGCTGACTCATCAGAACGGTGGTCGCGAACGTGAACAGCAGCGCGCTGACCATGCGTGCAAGCGCCCCTTGGAGAAAGATTGCCTCGGTTCGCCAGAAGAGCAGGGCGCCGTAGGTGACGAAGTTTACCGCGAAGTAGGCTAGGATCGCGATGTGGACGGCGGGCATGCGGTCCGCTGCGCGCGACGTTCGCCACCCGAGTTGGTAATAGCCGAAAATCAAGGCACAGTTACCCAGTATGGAGAGCCCTAACAAAAACGAGGTCGAGACGGTTCCACCCGCCATGTTGAAGGCGGTTGTCCCGAGGATCAGCGCGACGAAGGCTGCCAGAACGAGCCACAAAAGTTGCGTGATCCCGCCGAGGAACAGGGTTCGCATCCAGCCGAACCAGCCGGACAAAACGCCGAGGCTGGCTAGCGCCACGCCGCAAATCGCCGCGAAGGTCCCCTCTATGCCAACGGCATCCGGGCAGACCTGGAAGACCCGAAGCCCGTTGGCGCTCAGCAGCCAGAGGCCAAACCAGAAGTACTCGGGCGCATCCGGACGCCAAAGGGGAAGCAGCAGGAACAGCACGCCGGACAACAGGAGCGAAGCCGCGATCAGGAGTTGGGGCAATACGCCAAGCAGCCGTTCGCCGCGCAAAGCCTCGACTCGCTCCCGGATTGCGTCGCTCGAGCCGATCGACGACGCTGGGTGTTTCGGAATGATCAATCGGCTCGAAGCCGTGCACAGCCGAATCGCCACCACGGCGTCCCGGTCGTGACCCGGCGCCGGGAACGCCTTCGGTACGGGGATCCGTTGCCCCCACAGTCCACCATCGGGTTCGCCCATGGCTCCGGCGCGCTGCCCGTTCCAGAAGACTTCATAGGAATGGCTCAAACCGAATCCGCCGATCAGCAGCGCCAGCGGTTCCTTCGGCATGTTCTCCGGGAGCCGGATGCGGACCCGGAACCAGCGAAAGCCGTCAACGAGCTGGACCGCTCCTTCCGGCATCCGCACGCTGGGCCAGGCCGAGTCGTCGAAAGCGGGGTCCGCCCAACGCGGGTGGTCGCCGGCTTGGTGCTTCCACATCCCGGAAAGCGGGGCGGGCTGGAACAGGCTCTCCACTTCAATCGTCTGCGCGGCGCGGAAGCGCGCCATGAGCGCTAGCAGCAAGGCAGTTCTCATGAGTTCCTCCGGACGGTGACGACCGTGATGTCGCCGTATTGCTCACATGGCATATGTAGAAGATATAGATAATCGCTATGCCCCAGGTCCTAGTCCATTTCGATGAGGCGACTTTGCAAGCCATTGACCGGATTGCGCCCGCCGCCAAGCGCCAGCGGGCCGGCTTCATCCGCCGTGCCGTCAAGGATACGCTTTTTCTCCGGGAGACCGAACGAATGCGCGACGCGTATCGGCTACAGCCTGACGTGGCCGAGTCCGCCGAAGTCTGGGAGTTGCCGGAGAAATGGAAGGAATGAAGCAGTTCGAGATGTGGTGGGCGGACTTGCCAGAGCCCGTGGGAAGGCGTCCCTTGCCGCTGCTGAGCCGCAACGACGGTTACGATTATCTTCCCAAGTTCATCGCGGTGGAGGTGACATCGACCGTGCGCGGGATCGCGAGCGAAGTCGCCTTGGGGGAGGACGCAGGCCTGCCCAAGGCCTGCGTGGCCAGTTGCGACAGCCTGCGCATGGTTCCTCGTTCGTCGCTGACTCGGCTGGCCGGCCAGTTGGCGCCGGAGCGTTGGGTGGAGGCCAAGCGCGCGATGGGTGCGGCGTTGGGTTGGCGTGAGTTGACCGGCCTCGATTAGCGGTTTCGCTCCCCTCGCGCGCAAACGAAGCGCACCTTGTTTTTCCCGGGCTAAGGAACGCCTTGCTAAACTACAGCCATGGCGTTCGCAATCGATCAGGAACATCTGCCCGCCGTCCTCACTTCTCATCCGATGACAGATGACGAGTTCGCTGCCTTGTGCTCGGAACATCCGGACTTGTTCTTTGAGATGACCGCTGAGGGGGAACTCATCACTATGGCGGCGACGTTCTCGATACCTGGTCTGCGAAATGCGGAGATCGGCCGGCAGCTTGGCAACTGGGCCATTCGCGATCGCCGAGGCGTGGTTAGCGACTCGTCGACCGGCTTCGTTCTGCCCAACGGAGCGCGCCGTTCGCCCGATGCGGCCTGGACGCTGAAGTCCCGTGTCCAGCGGATCAATCCGGCCGAGCGAGAAGGGTTCTGGCATCTTTGCCCGGATTTCGTCATTGAATTACGTTCTCCCAGTGACCGTCCTCGCGCCCTGAGCGAAAAGATGGAGGAATGGATAGCCAACGGCGCCGCGCTCGCGTGGTTGATCGAGCCGGCGGAGCGCACCATAACGCTCTACCGCCCCGGCCGCGATCCCGAGAAGCTGGTGGGTATTCACTCGCTTCCGGGGGAAGGGCCCGTGGCGGAATTCGTCCTCGAATTGCCCGATGTTTGGGACCCGTTGCGAGATAACTAGCCCGCACTTCTCACAGGGGTTTGAGGCGAAT
>SYLY01000006.1 GCA_005808475.1 Acidobacteriota bacterium | reverse complement strand
CCGTCGATCCGTGAAATCCTCAACACGCTGCCGACCCCACGGCAGACGATGCTATTCTCCGCCACTCTAGACGCCCAGGTGGGCCAACTCGCCTCCACCTACGTCAAGAACGCCGTTCGCATCGAAACCGCGTCCAGCGCCAAGCCGGTCGACTTGGTCGACTTGCACGCCTATGAGATCGAGCACGACCGGAAGCTCGACCTGCTCACCCACCTGCTCCGCGAGGAAAAGGGCGCGTTCCTGGTCTTCACTCGCACCAAGCACGGCACCGACCGCCTGGCCACCCGCTTGGCCCATGCCGGAATCCACGCCGCCCGAATTCACGGCGGCCGGTCCCAGAGTCAGCGGAATCAAGCCCTGCGCGGCTTCAAGGACGGCGGTTATCGCGTCCTGGTGGCAACCGACGTGGCCGCTCGCGGCATTCACGTCGATTCCATCGCTCACGTGGTGAACTACGACCTGCCGCAGCAACCCGAGGACTTCGTCCATCGCGTGGGACGCACCGGCCGCGCCGGATCCCGCGGCGTAGCGTGGACTTTCGGCACCCGCTCCGAGCGGCACGAGATCAAGCGCATCGAGCGCGTTCTCGGAATCCGCATGACGCGGCGCGAAGCACCCGCTTCGCCCATGGCTCACTGATCCGCCGGCGCGCGATATTCTCGTAGGGATGTTCGCGCGCCTTCCCATTTATCTCGAACGCTTCGTGGCGATCCCGGCCGGAGCGATCCTCGCCGTTATCGCGATCCATTCGGCGTGGACCAACGTTCGCGCGCAGCGCGAGTGGAAGCGTACGCCCGGAATCGTCACCAATGCGGCGGACCCACGTTCGACCGAGGTCAGCCTGGGAGCCATCGAGTCGCCAGAGCGGATCCACGTCCCCACGAACCCGGGCAACATCTACGGTGACTGGACCCATGTTACCGTCCTCGAGAATCCGGCAAACCCCGCCGAACGCCGCATCCTTCACTGGACCTCCATCGCCGACTACTGGCGCAAGCCGCTGCGGTGTCTCGTGGGAATCGCGGGCTTGGCCCTCGGCGTGGCGCTCCTGCGCCGCGCCAACGACCGCTATCCACTCACTTGGAAGCAAGGCGCCTGGCGTGCCTGGGACACCGGATCGCCATCGGCGCCGTTCGTCACCGTGCGCCATCCTTCCAGCGCGTGGAAGGCCCACTGGTTCTGGGGGCTGGTTTTCGGCTTGCCGATGTCACTGGCGATTTTCTCCAGCGAAGAGGATGTCGGCGGCGTCTTGTTCGGCGTCGCGGGATTGATCCTGACCGGGGTGATCGCGTGGTCGGCGATCGAGACAAAGACGTTGGCGATCGTCGCGGACGCCGATGGGATCCTGCTGCGCTCCACTTGGCGGAACCGCCGGGCTCCCTGGGCGGAGATTGGCGAGCTACGCCGCGTGGATGTGGTGAAGCAACTGAACCAGCGCATGAAAACCCGTTCGAGGCGTTCCGCGGTGGGCGGCATCGGAATGTCGTACCAGTGGCGCGTCTACTCGCGGGAAGGCGCGGAGATCCCGCTGACGATCCCCGACGAGTGCGATCCACCCCACGCCCTGACGCGGCTGCTCGACTACGCGCGGGACAAGCACGGCGTAGTGCTGAACCGCTCTGGCGAGCCGGTCCGATAGCGAACCACTTCGCCCAAAAGGACGGGGAAGCTCACCATAGGCGTGTCCGGACCTGGAACGGACTGGCTGGCGTAACATCGCCGAGTCTCGCGACTCCCGCTTGGCTCTGATCTGGAAGCTTGCTGGGCCCGCTGAATGTGGGTCGAGGCTCACTGATTCGTCGACGCCGACGCTCCCCTGAGCGCGGCGATCATGGCGCGCAGCCTACTGGAAAGCACTACCGCAATCATGCTCATCCCCGGCCCGCCATCGAGGCGGGCAAGAAGGGGAACGCTGCCGGCCTCAAGTCGGCAAAACTATTGTGGAGCATGGCACGCGAGATCGCGCAAAGCCTGCTCGACCCGCGAACCCACTGACGCGGAAACCTACGCGAACAAACCCAAAACCGGCGACCCTTCCACCAGCGCCCGCGGCTGCTTCAGATCGTTGAGCACTTCCATTTGCGGATTGATCCCCATCGAGTGGTAGATGGTCGCCACCAGATCCACTGGATGCACCGGCTTGTCGGAAGGCGACGACGCCTGCGCGTCCGATGCGCCATACTGCACCCCGCGCTTGGTCCCCGCGCCCGCCACCACCGCCGAATAGCAATACGGCCAGTGATCCCGCCCGTCCGGTGAATTCACGTTGCCCGAGGTCGACACCCCCAACTTCGGACTCCGCCCGAACTCGCCCGTGCAGACCACCAGCGTGTCCTTCAGCATGCCGCGCCGGTCCATGTCTTCGATCAGCGCCGACAAGCCCCGGTCCAGCTTCGGACAGTGCAGATTCTTCAGCGGCCCGAAATTCGCCGCGTGCGTGTCCCACGCTTCGGTCTCCGGATTCCCGTTCGCCACCGACGGCCAGTTCACCTGCACGAACCGCGTACCCGCTTCGATCAGCCGGCGCGCCGTCAGCAGACTCTGCCCGAACGTGAAGCGCCCGTAACGCTCGCGCGTCTTCTCCGGTTCCTTGTCGAGATCGAATGCGTCGCGCGCCTTGCCCGACAACACCAGATCGAACGCCTTCTCATAGTAGGAGTCGAGCGCGTACGAACTCACCGCCTTCTCGAGATCCTTCATCGATCCGTTGATGCCCTTGAGCAGATCGAACCGGTCCTTCATGCGGCTCTGCGAAACCTCGGGCCGCATCGTGAGATCGTCGAGCTTGATCTCCTTGTTCGGGTCCTGATACAGCCGGTACGGATCGTGCGCCTTGCCGAGGAAGCCGGCCGCGCCTCCCTTGCCGATCACGTTCGACTCCTGCAACGGACGCGGCATCTCCACGAACGGGAACATCGGCACGTCGGGCGGGATCATGCGTCCGATATGGCAGCCCATGTGCGGAAAGTCGCGCGGCGACGGCGGCTCGAGCTGCCCCGACGGCGACACCTTGTCCGGAGCCCAACCGGTCATCATCTGATACATCGCCGCCGTGTGATTGAACAGACCGGCGGGAGTGTAGCTCATCGAGCGGATGAGCGTCACCTTGTCCATCGCCTCCGCCATCATCGGCATGGTCTCGCTCACCTGGATGCCGTCGACCTTGGTCTTGATCGGCTTGAACTCGCCGCGAATGTTCGACGGCGCGTTCGGCTTCGGATCCCAGATGTCGATGTGGCTCGGCCCGCCTTGCAGGAAGACCATGATCACCGACTTCGCCTTGGCGCCGGGCCGCGTTTCGGACTTGGCCGCCGCTTGCGCCTCCAAACGGAGAATGTCGGGCAAGCTCACGCCCAACAGACTCAATCCGCCGGCCCGCAGCAATTCCCGCCGCGACCAGCCGTCGCACGTGCGTCCCGGATGACCAGGTATCGATAGCATCTATAGCCTCCCCGTCTGAAAGCCCGTCTCTGAAAAGGAACTCGCTCCGATTATACTTCCACAACCACTTCCCGTGCGCAGCCCCGCAAATCCATCTCGAACTCGATGCTCTCGATCGGGGGCCGCGAGTAGTGCCACGTCATGCCATGGATCTGGCCTTTCGCCGCCGGCTTCAGGATTTCGTTGACCAGGTACGAGTGGATCTCGAAGACCGTATAGATCTCCGTCACCGTCACCTGATCCCACGCCACGCCCAAGCCTTGGATGCGGCCCGTCATCAGACCCATCACGAAACGCGCCTTCTCGCGGAGCGCGTCCGCCGAGGTCTCGCCGCGCCGAACCACGTCGTGCGGGTCGAGCGAACCCTCCGGCAACTCGCCCGCGCCCGCCACCACGAACGTCTTCGTCTTCGACTTCGAGGGCACGGTGAAGGAGAACCCATACAATGATGGTTCGGCCGGCGCATTCACCTCCGGCGCGATGTTGGTGCGCGCCACTGGATTCAGTCCGTCCATGAGGATGCCCCACGATTCGAGCACCTTCACATATCCCGCGTTGAACTGATTGAATCCCGCGAACGTGAACGGCTTCGGCGAACGCAGTTCCATGCCGCACATCGACTGCGGTGGACGGCCCACGGCCTTCAAATGCGCCGCCACACGGTCGAACCCCGCCTTCAGTGGCAGCGGCTGCCACAGCCTAACGTGTTCGATCTCGAAGCCGGGGCTTGCCACGACGCCCGCCGAGTACGGCGCGATTCCCTTGAGGAAGGAGTAGTTTCCCTTCGGATTGTGAATGAGCATGGTTGTCTTGTATTCCCACCAGTTGGCGTAGAGTTCGAACCTCGGCCACCGTCAGCGGCCTCCAGCGCCCGATCGGTAGATCCCCGATCGTCAGCGGCCCGATCCGCGTCCGCACCAGCTTCAACACGCGGCTGCCCACGGCTTCGAGCATCCGCCGGACCTGCCGGTTGCGGCCTTCCGAAATCGTCAACTCTATGAAAGTGTACTTCTCCGAGTCCCGCGCGCGCTGAACTTGCGCCGGCCGGGTCGGTCCATCGTCGAGTTCCACCCCGTCGCGCAGCCGCTGGAGCTGCTCCTCGGTGAGCAGCGTCGAGGACTTCACCAGGTACGTCTTGGGGACATGCCATCGCGGATCGGTCAGGCGGTCGGCGAGCGGATTGTCGTTGGTGAGCAACAGCAACCCCGTCGTGTCCAGATCCAGCCTGCCCACGGTTCCCACGAACGTCTCCACGCCTTGGAGCAAGTCGTAGACGGTGGGCCGCCCATCGGGATCCTTGTACGTCGTCACGTAACCGCGAGGCTTGTAGAGCAGCACGTACAGCGGATCCTCCGCTTCGAGCGGCCGTCCGTCGAGCGTGACGCGGTCGCGCTCCGGATCCACCCACTCCTCCGCCGACCGGGCGGCCTTGCCGTTGACCTGAATGCGTCCCTCGGAGATCCATCGCCGCGCGTCGGAGCGCGAGCCGAGCCCGGCCTTGGAAATCAGCCGGTCCAGCGTCTTCAGGATCGGGCCGGCCATCCCTACGATTATGGCGCCTGGACTCCTCCCGGGGTTCGGGCCTGCGGGCCTCATCGGTCGAAAACGGTCTCCTCGGGGGCATTGGATCGGTCACCGAAGTAACCCACATCCCATTGCCCACGAATGGCCGCGTTACGGCAACGCCGCGCGACTGGAGATCTCGGGAGCATGAGCGCGAAGCCGAGCCCTGCCACATAGAAGCGCGGCGATGCTTCGATGCCGGTTACGCGTAGGAACGGCACGGCCAACGACACGGCAGGGCGAGGCTTCGCTTAGCCCGTGGTGGGGGGAATCGCCCCGCTCGGTGGGGTGGAGCCGGCGCGTCTCTTCCCCTCTGGGTGGACGACTCGACCCCAAAAGCGGCGATGCGCCGGGGGCCGGCCGGACGAGATACTCGGAACTGGAGTATCGCCCCACCGATGCGTTTTCCTTTCCTCCTCGCGCTGCCCTCCCTGCTCGCCGCCCAAGGCGCGACCTCCCTGCTCCAGCAGGCCGACCCCTTCTCCTGCTTCACCAACGTCGAATCGGACCCCGGCCTCGTCATGACGACGGTCGACGTGACTGGACAGCCCTTCGCCAAAGCGTGGCGTCTCCGGACCGCTTCGCTCGCCGCCAATCCGTGGGAGCGGCGCCTCCGCTGTTACAACGTCAACGGAACCGCGAACGGAAACAAGATCGTCGCCACTTTCTGGGCGCGGGCCGCCGACGCGCCCAGTGGACTCGGCGTCGTGCGATTCGTCGTCGAGGAGAATAACTCGCCCCACGCGAAGGCCGCCGAAAAGACGGTGGCGCTCACCACGCAGTGGCGCAAGTTCGACGTGGCTTTCTCCGCGCCCGCGAATTACACCCAGGCTAGCAGTTATAATCTGAGTTTCTGGGTCAATTTTCAACTCCAGTCCATCGAGATCGGCGGCTTCCAGATTCTCGACCACGGTCCCAACGCCAACTTCGCCACGCTCGGGCTGGCGAACTGGCCCTACGAAGGCGCCGCCGCGGGAGCAGCCTGGCGCGCCGCCGCCGGGGAGCGCATCGAACGCATCCGCAAGCGCGACTACACCTTCGTGGCGCGCCACGCCAGCGGAGCGCCCCTCGCCAACGAGCGGGTTCGCGTGCGGCAGAAGGCGCACCGCTTCGGGTTCGGAACGGCCGTGGCCGCCTGCTTCCTGCCCGGCGCGCCCAACCCCTGCGGCTCGGCGGCCGACCGCGCCGTCTATGGCGAAACCGTCAAGCAGGACTTCAATAAAGCCGTCCTAGAGAACGATCTCAAGTGGCCCCAGTTCGAACTCGACAACGGCGCCCGCGCCGCTTACGGCATCGACTGGCTCCGTCAAAACGGCCTCCCGGTCCGCGGCCATAACCTGGTCTGGCCCGGCCGCGAGTATGTTCCCGGCGACCTTGGCGCCTTCATCGACGCGAACAATCTCTCCGCCGCCCGGAACCGGATATTGACCCACATCGATCAGCTAACATCGCGCACGGCGGGAAAGCTGACCGAATGGGACGTTCTCAACGAGCCTTACCATGTTACCTGGCTCCAGGACGCGCTCTGCCCCGGCAACCGCGCCGCGTGTCCCGACATGGCCGCGTGGTTCCAACGCGCCCGCCAAGGCGATCCCGCCGCCGCGCTCTATGTCAACGAGTACGGACTGCTCGAGGGCGGCTACGACTTCCAGACCATCGAGGGCTTCTCGGCGATCGTGTCCGCCCTCCGCGCCGCCGCGCCCGTCGACGGAATCGGCCTGCAAGCCCATTTCACCAGCGATCTCACATCGCCGGAACGAATCCTGCAGATCCTCGACCTGCTCGCTAGCCGCTTCGGACTACCGGTCCAGATCACCGAGTTTGACATCGACACCCGGGACGAGGAAGTGCAAGCCCGTTACACGCGCGACGTCTTGATCGCCGCGTTCTCGCACTCGTCGGTGAGCGCGTTTCTCAACTGGGGATTCTGGGAGGGCTCGCACTGGCGTCCCAACGCCGCCTTCTACCGCCGCGACTGGACGCGTAAGCCGAACGGACAGGCTTGGCGAGACTTGATCCTTTCGGAGTGGCGGACCAACCAAACCATCGCGGCCGACGCTTCCGGCGTCGTTCGATTCCGCGGCTTCCTCGGCGACTACGACGTGACCTTGGAAAACGATGGAGCCGCGCTGCCGCCGCTCGCGGTCGATCCCGGGCTCGTCTCGGTGACCGTCGACACCTCGCCGCAAAACCTGAAGATCGCAGTCGATGGACTGGACTACACGGCGCCGCGAGTGTTCCAATGGACGCCGGGATCGAGCCATACGATCGAAGCCAAGACGCCGCAAGGGCTGGTCCCGCACGCCTTCTCCGCGTGGTCGCAAGGAGGCGCGCGGCTCCAGACGATCGCCACACCGCAAGACGCGGCTACCTACACCGCGGCTTTCGTCGAAAGCGGCGGACCCGCCGGCTCGGCCGATCCGCCCTCGATTCTCGAGCCCGCGCCTGACCAGACGATCAACGTCGCCGGCGTCACATTCCGATGGTCGCGGAACGGAACGGCCCGCGAGTACGACCTTCGCGTCGCCGACGCGGCCACCGGAGCGGCGGTCTTCACCGGCCGCCTCGCCGGCAGCGACGCCACGCAAACCCTGATCTCGCTGGGAACCGGCGCCTACCGCTTCTTCGTGCGGGCCTGCGCCACACTTCCGGCGGGCCGTTCCTGCACGGCGGAATCCGAGCGCCCCTTCCGGGTCAACCTGCCCGCGCCCACGTCCGCGCCCACTGTCACCGCCCCGGTTCCGGGAGCCGTATTCACGACTTCGACCCAGACATTTCAGTGGACCTCCGTGAACGGCGCCAACACCTACGACATCGAACTGAGCGGAGCCGCCTCGGGCGAGACCGAACTGCGAATCGCCGTGCCCTCGACTTCGCTCTCCACCGTCTATTCGATGCGCGGCGGCCAGTACCGTCTCCGTGTGCGAGCCTGCTCGACCGCCTGTGGGCCGTGGTCCGCGCAGACCGCCTTCACGGTGAACCTGCCGGCCGTTCCTTCCGCCGCGCCGTCCATTACCGCGACCGATCTCTCGCCCACCAACGTGCTCATCACCTACTTCACCGCCGTGCCGGGCGCGGACCTTTACCGCGTCCTTGCCATCCGTCCCGGCGCCGGACCGGGCGGCGGAGCGCTCACCACCGCGTCGGTGACCACATCGCAAACGCAAGGCACGATGCGCTTGCCCGGCGGCCTCGCCCGCGTGATCGTCGCCGCCTGTAACGGCAACGGCTGCGGTCCGTTCAGCGAATCGGTGGCTATGACGCCGCCTCTCGGAAACTCCTCGCTTCCCACCTTGGCCGAACCGGTTCCGGGAACGGTGGCCGATGGGCCGGCGGTGCTGTTTTCGTGGTCCCGCGTACCGGGCGACGACGGCTCGAACACCACGTACCGGCTGTACGTGCAGGACCTGTCACGCCAGTCGGCCGCGCTCGACGTGCTCACAACCGCGAACTTCCACGCCGCCGGATTCCGCGCCGAAGGTTCCCGCTACGACGCCACCGTGATCGCCAACCCCGGCCCGTCGCAAGTACAAGGACC
Source organism: Acidobacteriota bacterium (assembly GCA_005808475.1). Lineage (GTDB taxonomy): Bacteria > Acidobacteriota > Terriglobia > Bryobacterales > Bryobacteraceae > SYLY01. The sequence continues at coordinate 11,402 of SYLY01000006.1, read as the reverse complement.
CGCCGTGGGCTTCACCGTCCGCGGCGCCAGCCCGGCTTCACCCCTGGTGGTCCAGCCGCGTCATGAGAGCCGGCTGCCGGGCGGCAACGTGCAACTATCGTGGACCCCGGTGCGCGGCGCGTCGCTGTATCAATACTACGTGGCCGTGCTCGGCGAATCCTCGGCCGCGGCCACCGGCATCACGCCGGGTCTGCTGGTCCAGGCGCCCCTACCAGGCTCGGCGGCGGGGACGCGCTATAGCGCCATCGTGCGGGCGTGCCAGGCAGCGTCGTGCGCCGCCGAATCGGACGCCGGCTGGGGACCGTGGTCGATCGCGGGCGGCACCGGCGTCTCCAACTTCACTCTGCTTCCATGAAAATCAAAGGCGGCCCCCGGGATGGGAGCCGCCTCGAGTTGGATCAGCCGCGCGGTCAGAGCCGCCGGGAATCCGCGCGACACGAAGCTGCCGCGGTTGGTGACTCCGGCGCCGGTGCACGCGCGGACCTCGAACGTGAACGTTCCGGCCGGCAGGTTGATCACCGTGCCAGCGGAAGCCGCGCCCCACAGTTGTCCGGTGAATACCGGCTGGGCCAAGCCCGACGGAGTGACCCGCACGTCATAGCCGGTGGCGCCGGTGACGGAACTCCAGGTGAAGGTGACGTTGGGGACATTGACCAGAAGCCGGCGCTGAGTAGCGACACGATCGCGGCGCCGTCGGCGTACTGCGAGGCATCGGCCATCCGGCGGCCAAACCCAAGTAGTTCCCGGAGTCGACGATGGCGATGGCAGCGGCAGCGATGCCGGTCTTGTCCCATTGGATCGCTGTCCAGCCCCAATCGATAGGTTCAGACACTTTGGAACGGGCCGGGTCCACGGCCACCACCGTGTCGCCCGGGCTCTCGTACACCGGAACTTGGGCCACGACGCGAACAGCCAATCTAGCTAGCGGCGATTCGCAGTTTAACTTAGTCCAGCTTGACCCGTTGCGCCGTCGTCAGGAACAGCAACGACGCCAGATACCGGAAGCGGGCAGGCGGAGGCGGCGCGGCGTCCTCCTCGCGCTTTCGTCGGTTCTTGGAAAGCGCGTGCCAACCGATCGGCGGGAAAAGGGTCACGAATCGAGCCGCGATGCGCGGGGAAAAAATTGACAACTCCGTCAGGAACCTGCTAACAAGGTTTCATGAACTTTGCTTTGGGAACTCTGCTGTCCCTTGCCCTGTTGGCAAATGGAGCTTTTGCCCAGTCCGCCACGGGTGACATCACAGGCTCTGTCGCCGATTCCACGGGAGCCTCCGTCGCCGGTGCAACGGTGACGATTTCCAACCCCGCGACCGGCGCCAACCGCTCTCTGGTCACCAACGATCAGGGCATCTATTCAGCCCCGGCGTTAAATCCAGGCGTCTACACGGTAAAGGTCGAAAAGACCGGATTCCAGGCTCAATCCCGCGCTGGCGTCGAACTCCAGGTGGGCCAGACCGCCAACCTCGACTTCGCGCTATCGGTCGGCAACGTCAGCGAAGTGGTCGAAGTCACCGGCGGCGCGCCGGTGCTGGACACCGAGACCACGTCGGTCGGAACCGTCATCGAAAACAGACGCATCGTCGAGCTTCCGCTGAACGGCCGCAACTATCTCCAACTCGCCTCGCTGATTCCGGGAGCCACCACCAACGGACCGGCTTCCAGCCAAGGCCAGCAGCGCATGGGCGGCGCGCGGAATCAGTTCGCGCTCAACGTCGCCGGACAGCGCGTCCACTTCAACCATTACTCGCTCGACGGCATGGAGAACACCGACCCGAACTTCAATACCTATCTGTTCCTCCCGTCCATCGACGCGCTGCAGGAGTTCAAGGTCGAATCGGGACTGTTCTCGGCGGAATATGGCCGTGCCATCGCGCAGGTGAACGTGTCGACCAAAGCCGGCTCCAACCAACTGCACGGCGTCGGCTTCGCCTTCGTCCGCAACGCGTACTTCGATGCCCGCAACTTCTTCGCGCCGGTCAATCCTCCGTTCAAGCGGAACCAGTTCGGCGGAACGGTTTCCGGTCCGGTCTTCCTGCCGAAGCTGATCGATGGCCGCAACAAGTTATTCTTCATGTTCAACTATGAAGGACTGCGGGAACGCCGGTCCCTGACGCAGACCAACACTCTGCCCGACGCCCGCTTCCGCTCTGGCAACTTCGGATTCCTGAATCGCGCGATTCGCGATCCGCAGAATCCGGGCCAGGTCTTCCCGAACGGGATCGTCCCCGAGAGCCGCGTCCATCCGATTTCGCGGCGGGTGTTGACCGACTTCTACCCGTTGCCGAACCAGGCGGGCGGCGGCGCGCTCGGCATCGCCAACAACTACCTGAACGACGAATCGCGCCGCACCGACGGGAACCAATTCACGTTCCGCTCCGATCTGACGGCATTCCAGAACGACACCTTCTTCTTCCGCTTCTCGCAAACCAAGGAGCCGCAGTACATTCCTTTCGCAATCAAGGATCAGGGCAACGTGGTGGGCATCCTCGGCCAGCAGGGCATCTTCGGATACACGAAGGTGATTGGCGCCAACAAGGTCAACGACTTCAAGTTCGGCATGAACTACTTCACCTCCGAGAACATTCAGCAGCGCGCCTTCAAGCGCAACGTGGTGGGTGAACTCGGGCTGCAGGGCATCTCCCAGGATCCGCTCTTCTGGGGCATCCCCGTTTTTCAGATCTCTGGGTTCGGCAACGTCGGCGAGTGCAACGATTGTCCCTTCGTGAACTGGAACACGACGTTTCAATGGACCGATAACTTCTCCTGGACCGTCGGCAAGCACAGCCTGCGCATGGGCGGCGAGGTCCGCCGGCTGCGGTACAACCAGATCGGCGCGGTGGTTCCGCGCGGGCGTTTCACCTGGAACGGCCAGTACACGGGCGAGCCGATGGCCGACATGCTGCTCGGCGTGATGTCGGGCACGGAAGGCCAGGTGGGCGCTCCCATCGCGAACTTCCGCCAGAATTACCTGGCGCTCTACCTGCAGGACACCTACAAGGTGACCTCGAGACTCACCGCGAACTTCGGTCTGCGCTGGGAATACGAGTCGCCCTACGCCGACAAGCACGACGCCATCGTCAACGTCGACTTCGCCTGGGACAACTCGCGCGAGCCCACCTTCGTCCGCGCCGGCACGGGCAGCATTAACGACGGGAATCCGCAGTTCCCGGCGCCTGCCACTTGGCAACTCGTTCGAGACGGACGGTTCGGACGCGGAGCGGGCAAGCCCGATCGCAACGACATTGGACCCCGGGCGGGCCTCGCCTATCAGTTGAACTCGAAGACGGTGCTACGCGCGGGCGGCGGCGTCTATTTCGTACGCGACATCGGCAACGCCGTGTTCGACATCGTGCGCAACATCCCCTTCACGATCCGGCAAGCCGAAACCGCCGACACCACGCGCCCCAACCTGACTTGGAACCGCCTGTTCACCGCCACCGGCGCGCCGAGCTTCCTGCTCATCAACCAGTTCGGAGAGCGGACCTCTTACGTGACCCAGTGGCAAGGCTCGATTCAACGCGAGTTGAACAAGAACATGTCGCTCGAAGTGACGTACATGGGTTCGGCCGGCATCAAGCTCCGCCGTCTCACCTCCTACAACAATCCCGAACCGCGTCCGGGCAACCCGAACCTGAACCGCCCGTTCCCCAAGTTCAATGGCAGCTTCCAGAACATGAACGCGCCCGGCCACTCGAACTATCACTCGCTGCAGATGCGATTGCAGCACCGGTTCGCGAACGGCTTCACGCTGCTCGGATCGTATGCGTACTCGAAGTCCATCGACAATGGCTCCGGCGTGCGGACGACCGACGGCGACCCGCTCACGCCTTCCGACAACTACAACCTGGCTCATGAACGGGGACTTTCGGCCTTCGATTTCCGCCAGCGCTTTACCGCCTCGTTCCTCTACGAACTGCCGTTCGGCCGGGGACGCATGATGAGCATCGCCAATCCGGTCGCCAACTTCGTCTTCGGCGGCTGGCAGTTGGGCGGCATTCTGACGTTCCAGGATGGCTTCCCGACCACGGTCTTCTGCGGACCGGGCAACGTCCAGAACGGCGGCGGCTATTGCAAGCCGGACGCCGTTTCCAACGCCAAGCCGAATCTGCCGGACGGGCAACAGACGATCGCGCGATTCTTCAACACGGATGCTTACGTCGATCGCGTGGGAGTGGCTCCTGGCGCCGCCCAGCCAGTGTTCCGCTACGGAACCGCCGGCCGCAACACCGTGATCGGACCCGGCATCGCGAGCCTCGACATGTCGATGAACAAGTTCTTCCGGTTCCGCGAGCACCACGCGCTCGAGTTCCGCGGCGAATTCTTCAACCTGCCGAATACGCCGATCTTCGGCCAGCCGGGTACGACGCTCCGGACGCCGACGTACGGTGTGATCAGCGGCACGCGCATCGACTCGCGTCAGATCCAGTTGGCGCTGAAGTACAGCTTCTAGAGGGATGAGGGCGGCGGACCCGGCGTTCCGCCGATCCGTGGCTTCGTGGTACACTCCGGCGGGATCTCTCAGCGGGATCTCGAACAAGGCCAACGGCAGAAAGGAGGCGCGATGAAGCTTCGTACCAAGATTCGGTCTGGCAAACTCGCCGCCAATCACAATCAGAGAGGCAAGTAACGCCTCTAGGCGGGTGGCCGGCGCGAAGGAGATCCAACCGCCGGCCTGCCCTTCTTTGCAACGCCGGGCGGCCTCATCCCCTGCCGCTTCAGCGAGCCGCTTGCTGCCGCGCCTCGCCCCGCCGCATCCGGAACGGCTCGCTCGCCACAATCTCCTGGATCATCGTGCCGAACCGGTAGCCATCCTTGACCACCCCCTCCACTACCGACCGCACCACCGGCTTATCGTACGACTCGAGTCCACGGCCGAGCGCATAAGTCATCAGCTTGGTAGCCAGGTTGGACGTCATGGCTCCGGCGTCTTCGCGCAGGAGCCGCCGCATCTCGGCGGGAGTCGCGAACGTCTTGCCGCCGGGCAGCGCACCCTGGGAGTCCACCGGGAACTGGCCCTCGTGCGTGCGCCACGCGCCGACGGCATCGTAGTTTTCGAAGCCGAACCCGAGCGAGTCCATCTTGTCGTGGCAAACCGAACAGGCCGGATCGGCGCGGTGCTTCTCGAGCTGCTCGCGCAGCGTCATCGTCTTGCCCGCCTCGCCTTCCTTGAGCGGCGGAACGTTCGGAGGAGGCGCGGGCAGCTTGTTGCCGAGGAAGTTCTCGAGCACCCAGATGCCCCGCTGTACGGGCGATGTGCGCGTCGGATACGACGAGATCGTGAGGACGCTCGCGTGCGTGAGAATGCCGCCGCGCTGGTCCGAATCGAGCTCCACGCGGCGGAACTGGCGCCCTTGCACGCCGGGGATTCCATAGTGGTTCGCAAGCCGCTCGTTCAGGTAGGTGAACTTGGCGTCGGCGAAGTCGCGAACATCGCGATTCTCGCGGAGCATCGCCACGAAGAACAGCACGGTCTCCCGGCGCATGGCCTCGCGCAGATCGGCGTCCCAGCCTTTGAAGCGGCGCGAGTCCGGCGTCGCCGTGTCCAGGTTGCGGATCTCGAGCCACTGGCCGGCGAAATTGGCGGCGAACGCCTCCGCCTTGGGATCGGCCAGCATGCGCTTCACTTGCGCGTTCAGCGTCTCCGGCCGGGAGATCGCGCCGGACGCCGCCAGTTGGAACAACTCCGCGTCGGGCATCGAACTCCACAGGAAGTACGACAGCCGCGAGGCGAGTTCGAAGCCGTCCACCGGATGCGCGGCGGAGGGATCGTTCGGGTTCGGGTCGCGCTCGACGCGGAACAGGAAGTTCGGCGACACCAGGGCCGCATTGACCGCCAGCGCGATGCCCTGCTCGAACGTATCGCCTTCCTTGGCGGCCGCGCGCACGAACCGCATCATCTTCTCGACATCGGCCGCCGAAGCCGGCCGGCGCCAGGCGCGCGACAGGAAAGCGGTCAGGATCTTGCGCGCGCAGGCATCGTCCGGACGGCCGGGCTGCGCGGGGGAGCACACGAAAACGCGCTTGTGGCTCTCGGGAACATCGGCCGCGGTGAATGGTCCGCGAAGCTCGAGATTGTCCACATGGAACGCGTCTTTCTCCACGTCGAACGTGGCGCCTTTCGGCTTCTCGTGCGCATCCGCGCCAGGCCACGCGAACGCCGCGCCCAGATCGCCGTCGCCGGCCGGAACGGGCACGCGCACGTCCCACGACCGCGTCTTGTCCTGGCCGAACACCACGTCCACGATCTTGACTACCTTGCCGTTGACCACGATCGCCAGGGGCGAGGGCGGCGCGTCCGGCACACCGCGGCCGCGCACCGCGAGTTTCAACTCGTATTCACCGGTGGCCGGAAAACGGTGCCGCACCAACAGCCCGCCCTTGACCACCAGACGGGCGCCCTCCGGATCGGCCGGAACATACTTGGCCTGTCCCGTTTTTTCGGCATCGTAGCGTTCCATCAGCGGCTTCGGCGCCGGACCGGCCCGCAACGCGATCTTCACCACGCGATCGGCCGCGCGCAGATACTTCTCCATCAGCGCCGGCGACAGCGAAAGCACGTCGCCAATATTGTCGAACCCGTGGCCGGAGTCGTCGAGCGGAAAGTCGTTGGCCGGCCGGAACTCAATGCCCATCAGGTCGCGGATGGTGTTGTCGTACTCGGCCCGATTGAGGCGCCGCGCGGTGACGCGGCCAGGATCGGGCTTGCGCGCGCGATCGAGCGCCAGCACGTGGTTCTCCGCCCAAGCCGTGACGGCCGACGCCGCCTTGGCATCGGGACGAGGCGCGCCCTTGGGCGGCATGGAGCCCGATCGCACGCGCTCGGCGATCTTCTCCCAAGCGTCGCGTTCGGCGCGCGCGACAGCGGGATCGCGCAGCCGTTCGACATCCAGATTGGCGGTCTTCGCCTTGGCGTTGTGACAAGCGGCGCAGTAGCGCGACAGGAACGGAGCCACCGTGCTTTCGAAATCGCCGGTTTGCGCGAACGCCGCGGCCGGCAGCGCGAGCAGGAATGCGCGTGTGATGGACACTACGTCGATTCTATCGCCGCCGGGCCGTCGTACAATGGGGCAGGCGGAAACCCATGCCCGTGAATAACCACACCGACATCTTCGGACGGCGCGACTTCATGAAGATCGGCTCCCTGGGAGCGTTGGGGCTGAATCTGCCCCACGCGCTTCGCGCCGCGGCCACGAACAAGCCGGCCAAGGACCTCTCGGTCATCCTGGTTTGGCAGTCGGGAGGCTGCGGACAGCAGGACACGTTCGACATGAAGCCGGACTCGCCCAAGGAATACCGCGGCGAGTTCAGCCCAATCCCGAGCAATGTCCCCGGCATCCAGGTCTGCGAGCACCTGCCGCGCACGGCCAAGGTGATGGACAAGATGACCCTGCTGCGGTCGATGAAGTCGCGCGAGAACAACCACGAACGCGCGATCAACTACCTGCTCACCGGATACCTGCCGCTTTCCACCATCGAGTTTCCTTCGATCGGCGCGGTGGTGTCGAAGGAGAAAGGCTCGCGCAACGGGCTGCCTCCTTACGTGGCGGCGCCGAATACGTTCCCGTCGTATGGCGCGGGCTTCCTCGGTGGAGAACACAACCCGTTCATCTCCGGCGACGCCAACGTCACCGGCTACAAGGTGCGGGATCTGACGTTGCCCGCCGATGTCGACTGGACCCGCCTCGGCAACCGCCGCTACCTGCTCGAACAAATGGACAAGCGCTTCCGCGCCGTGGAAGCCTCGCCCGACTTCAAGGCGCTCGACGGATTCCACCAGCGCGCCTACGATCTGCTTTCGTCGCCCGTCGCCAAGAAGGCGTTCGACGTCGAAGCCGAGCCCGCCAAGCTTCGCGAACGCTATGGCCGCACACCGGTGGGACAGGGCTGCCTGTTGGCCCGCCGCCTGGTGGAGAACGGAGTCCGCTTCGTGACCGTGGCCAAAGGCTGGCTGAACTACGACACGCACGGCGACAACTTCAACACCATGAAGAAGGTGCTGCTGCCCGAGTTCGATCCCGCTTTCGCCACGCTCGTCGAGGACCTGTCCGATCGCGGCATGCTCGACTCGACGCTCGTCATCGCGATGGGCGAGTTCGGCCGCACACCCAAAGTGAACGACGGCGCCGGCCGCGACCATCACAACAAGGCATGGACCGTCGCTTTCGCGGGCGGCGGCTTGACCGGAGGCCGCGTCATCGGAGCCACCGACAAGACCGCCACCGAAGTCACCGACACACCCGCCGAGCCCGAGGACCTGATGTACACGCTGTACACGATGCTCGGGATCGACCCAACCAAGGAATATCACACCTCCATCGGCCGTCCCACGCGCGTCGCCAACGGCGGCTCGTTGATCAAAGGCCTGATCGGCTGATTCGCTTTTTCGTCCATCATGACTAATCCATTCGACCTACACGGCAAAACTGCCCTCATCAACGGCGCTTCGCGCGGAATCGGCCTCGCCATCGCGAAGGCAATGGCCGCGGCCGGCGCCCACACCATCCTCGCGTCCCGCTCGGCGGACAAGCTGAAGAAGGAAGCCGAGGCCATCGTGGACGCCGGCGGCTCCGCCGAAGCCTTCGAACTGGACATGGCGAGCCAGGCCTCCATCGACAACTGCGTCGCCAACATGCCCGCCATCGATATCCTGGTGAACGTCGCGGGAACCAACGTTCGCAAGCGGTTCAAGGACTTCACCAAGGAAGAATGGGACCGCATCATGCAGACCAACCTGCATGGCGTGGTGGAACTGACCCGCGGCATCGGGCAGAAGATGGTGGATCGCGGACAAGGCGGCAAGATCATCAACATCGGCAGCATGATGTCGATCCTCGGCCTGCCCTACCTTACCGCGTACGCGATCACCAAGAGCGGACTCTGGGGTCTGACCCGCGTCCTGTGCGCCGAGTGGGGACGTTTCAACATCCAGGTGAACTGCATCGCGCCCGGCTTCATCATCACCGACCTGAACCGGCAGATGTGGGAGCCTCAGCACATGAGGGACTGGCTGCGCGGGGTGCAAGGCGATCCGCGTCCCGGTACTCCCGAGGATTGCGCGCCGTTAGCGGTGTTCCTGGCGAGCCCCGGCTCCAACTACATCAACGGCCAGTGCATCGCCGTGGATGGCGGGTTTTCCACCACCCGTGTCTGGCCGTTCGAACCCGCATAAACGCCGAAGAATTCACAAGTTTTCCAGCGCGGCGGCCGCTCCCGCAAGCTATAGTGAATGCTCGAGGAGACCGCTCATGAAAAAACTACTGCCTGTCTTCGCCGCGTCGTGCCTGTTCCAACTCGCCAGCGCCGCGCCGATCTACTACTTCACGAACCTGAACGCCGCCAGCGAGAATCCACCCAACGCGTCGACCGCCACCGGCACGGCGGAGGTGATCTTCGACAGCGCCGCGGACACCATGCGCGTCGTGGTCGTTTTCTCCGGCCTCACGGGACCGATTACTGGCGCGCACATCCACTGCTGCGTCGCAGCTCCGGGAAACGTGGGAATCGCCTCCACGGCCGGAGGCGTGTTCCCAGGCTTCCCGGCCGGAACCAGCGGCGTCTACGATCAGACGTTGAGCACCGCCCAGGCAACCACCTTCCGCGCGGCGTTCGGTGGCGGGACGGTGGCTGGCGCCGAGGCCGCGCTGGCGGCGGGACTCGGCAACGGGCAGGCCTACCTGAACCTTCACACCTCGGCGAACCCCGGGGGTGAAATTCGCGGCTTTCTGCAGACCGCGCCAGAGCCCGGGACGTTCGTTCTGTTGAGCGGCGCGTTGGGCGCTATCGTACTGCTTCGGCGGCGCAAGTAACCAGCGGCCGCCTCGCACGCTATGGTGGGTGAGTGATCTTCTACTTCAACGGCGGGCTGGACCTGGGAAACGGATGGCCCGTTTGGGGCCACGCGATTCTCGCGGCGATCTGCGCTCTCGGAGCGTGGTTCGCCGCGAGCCATTTTTGGCGGGCCTCCGGCGCGTTCCTGGCGCTTGTGGCGCTGTGGGCAACCGCCGGAGCCGCCATTTCGCACCTCGCCTTCCATGTGGCGAGCGTCCCACCCATGCCCGCGGCGAACTTCATGAGCCGGGGCGAAGGCCGCGCCCTCGACTTGGGCTGCGGCTCCGGCCGGGCTACCATCATGCTCGCGCGGGCGAGGCCGGCTGTCGCCATTTCGGCGCTCGATAGCTTAGGAGCCGGAACCGCGCGGCTCCGCGCCAATCTGCGCGCGGCGGGGATCGACCGGCGCGTGGAAATCGTGACGGCCGACATGCGGCGCATCCATTCCGCCGACGACGCCTACGAGGGGGTCGTCAGCGCCTACGCTATCGACGGCCTGGACCGGGATGGCATCCGCGAGACACTGCACGAGGTGGCGCGCGTGATGAAACCGGGAGGGGAGTTCCTGCTGATCATCGCCCGCGCCGATGCCTGGATGCGGTTCGTTTATGGGCTCTTGCCGAAGTTCCGCCAGGTGCCCGCCGGCTTCTGGCCGCAAGCGCTCGGCGAAGCCGGGCTCTCCATCTCCGAGCAAGGCGCCGGGCCGGGAACGGCCTGGTTCCTCTGCCGCAACCGCAAGTAACGCGGCGGGCGGCGGTTCGATCAATGCCGGAAGTGCCGCACGCCCGTGAAGACCATCGCCAAGCCGAGCCGGTCCGCCGCCGCCACCGCTTCGTCGTCCTTCACCGATCCGCCCGGCTGGATCACCGCCGTGATGCCGTGCCGCGCCGCGTCCTCGATGCCATCGGGGAACGGAAAAAACGCGTCGGAAGCAAGCACGCAGCCGCTTAACGGCAGCGCCGATTTCATCGCGCCGATCTTCACCGAATCCACGCGGCTCATCTGTCCCGCGCCCGCCGATAGGCTCTGCCCGGCGCGTGCGTAGACGATCGCGTTCGACTTCACGTGCTTCACCACTTTCCACGCGAATTCGAGCGCGCGCCACTCCTCTCCCGACGGCGCGCGTTGGGTCTTCACCACCGCCGCCGCGCGATCGAGCCGGTGCGCGTCCGCCGTCTGCGCAAGAAAGCCCCCGCCGATCGACTTCACCACCAGACCGTCGCTCGCCTCCGCCGCCACTTCCAGCACCCGCAGATTCTTCTTCGCGGCGAAGCGGGCCAGGGCCGCTTCCGTGTATCCTGGCGCGGCGATCGCTTCGGTGAAGATCTTGGTGGCCTCGATCGCGGTCTCTTCGTCCACGGTCCGGTTGAACGCGAGCACGCCGCCGAACGCCGAAATGGGATCGGCCTCGTATGCCTTGCGGTAGGCCTCGGCGAGCGTGGACTGTTCCGCGCAACCGCACGGGTTGGTGTGCTTGACGATGGCCGCCGCCGGCCCTTCGAACTCGAGGATCAATTGCCACGCCGCGTCCCGATCCACCAGATTGTTGTGGGAGAGCTCCTTGCCCTGCAACT
>SYLY01000068.1 GCA_005808475.1 Acidobacteriota bacterium | reverse complement strand
GACCCTGGTGGCGCGCGACTTCGCCAACGCGTTCGCCGACGTCGACGCCATCGTCGCGCCGGTTTCGCCGTTCCCCGCCTTCAAGCTGGGCGAAAAGCTCGACGATCCGATGCAGATGTATCTGTCCGACATTTACACGATCACCGGCTCGCTGGCCGGCATCCCATGCATGAGCGTGCCCTGCGGCCGCACCGCCACGGGGCTTCCCGTGGGCATGCAGATCCTTTGCAACCACTTCCAGGAGGCGGCCATGTTCCGCCTCGCGGAAGCATTCGAAAAGGCCGGCGGACCCGCCGGCGCCTGACAGGAGAGAAATCCAGATGCCCTTTGAACTCGCCGCGCTTCCCTACGCCCACGATGCGCTGGAACCGTCCATCGACAAGACCACGATGGAGATTCACCACGGTAAGCACCATGCCGCCTACGTGGCCAACTTGAACAAGGCGCTCGAATCGGCGCCCGAACTGGCCGGCAAGTCCGTGGAGGATCTGATCGCCAACGGCTGCGCCGCCGCGCCCGAAGCGATCCGCACCGCGGTTCGGAACAACGGCGGCGGACACGCCAACCACTCGCTGTTCTGGAGCCTGATGGCGCCGAACGCCGGCGGCGCGCCGGGCGGCGATCTGGGCGCGGCCATCGGCTCGGCGTTCGGAAGCTTCGACGGATTCAAGGAAAAGCTCGCCGCCGCCGCGATGGGCCGCTTCGTCTCGGGCTGGGCGTGGCTGGTGCTGGAAGGCTCTGGACTCTCGATCGCGTCCACGCCGAACCAGGACACCCCGGTGATGGAGGGCAAGTATCCTCTCCTCGGCATCGACGTTTGGGAACACGCCTACTACCTCAAGTATCAGAACCGCCGCGCCGAATACGTGGGCGCGTGGTGGAACGTGGTCAACTGGGCGGCGGTGGAAGCGCGCTTCAACGCGAAGAAGTAGCCTGCCCAACGATCCTATCCTCCGGGCCATCGATCTCGCGGTTGACAATGTCCGCCGCGGCGGGGGACCCTTCGGAGCCGTCATCTCCCTCGGCGGCGAAATCGTCGCCGAGGGAGCCAACACCGTCACCTCCTCTCACGACCCCACCGCGCACGCCGAGGTCAACGCGATCCGCGCCGCTTGCCGCGCGCTCGGCCGCTTCGACCTGCGCGGTCTCGAGATCCACTCGAGCTGCGAGCCTTGTCCGATGTGCCTGGGCGCGATCTACTGGGCGCGGCTCGACCGCGTCTGGTTCGCCTGCACACGGGACGACGCCCGCGCGGCCGGCTTCGACGATTCGTTCATCTACGACGAGATCCCGCGAGACCCGGCGCAACGCGCGATTCCGGCCTCGCAGGCGCACCGGGAGCGCGGACTCGACGCCTTCCGCGAATGGTCGCGCGCCGAGGGCAGGATCCTCTACTGAGCCGCGGCCTTCTTCTTCGCCGCGACCTTGATGGCGTCCAATTCTTTCTTCATGGCGGCGAGCGCCTCCCTCTCCCGTTGGAGGATCCCATTGACCGAAAGCAACTCCTTGCGCGCGCCTTCGAACATCGCTTTCGTGTTGTCGTCGTCCGCCACCGCGAACAACTTCGCCGTGAGCCAGCCCGCCACGAAGGCGGCCACCGCCGTGAGCGCCAGATACATCATGATCTCGGCGGCCACGAAACCGGTCCCAGAGATGTTCATCGATTCACCCTTTCCTTCACCTTGAACTCGATTCTGGAGTTCCGCGCACGGCCTTCCGCTGTGGAGTTGTCCGCCACCGGACTCGCGCCGCCAAAGCCCTGTGCCGCCAGCCTGGTCTCGTCGATGCCGTGGCTAACCAGGTATTTCTTCACCGTCTCGGCGCGCCGCGTGCTGAGCGCGAGATTGGCCGCCGGATCGCCTTCGTTCGATGTGTGCGCCTCGATCGATACTTCGCAGGAGGCGCATCTCGCGATTCGGTCCCGGACGCCGTCGATCGCGGTCTTGCCCGCCATCGTGAGGTCCGTTCGTCCCGGCTCGAACTCGACCGGCTTCTTTGCGATCGAAAGGACGAGATCGTTCTCGAGCAGCACTGCCGGTGAAAGCTTCGGCGCCGGAGGCAACTCGCGGAACTTCACCGACACCTCACCCACGCCCCACGTTCCGCGAACGGCGGCCTGCGCGTCTGGGCTCGCCTCGCGCGATCCCTGGAATCCGGTGAGGATGATGTTGCGCCCCACCACGGCGATCGAACTCGGCGGGATGCCCGCTGCCTGCAAGGCCGCGGTGGCGCGGTCGTGGATCGACTCCTGGATCGCATGGGCTCGATGCCAGATGCAAATCGAGGAGAGCAGCGCGACGAACACGCTTCCGGAGATAAGGGGCTTCCAGCGGTTCATGGGTACGGCCGGCCGCGCATCGCCCGCCCTCCACCGGGGACTTTGCGTCCGTTCACCCATCTTGCCCCCCGAGAGGAGCGCCCGTCAAGGCCTAGCCTAGCAGTCCACCTGGCATGAGCCGCGTTGCCGGGCGCAGCAGGACCGGGCGCGGCATCTCCGGCGAGCCGCAACGAGGGAGGCGGCCCTGGGCCGGCGCAACCCTCTAGGCGCATTGGACTTGCAACGCGGCCTCCCTATCGATGGCCTTCTTTTAGTCAGGATGGAGGTCGCTGAGGGCGCCCTGGTCTGCCGTCGCGGCCGCCAGACGCTTTCTCGTGAAAGATGCGTCCGCAACGAGCGGACTTCTGCGCCGCTACGAGATTGAATGGCGATACCTTTGCGCGATGTTGATTGGCTACTTGCTCATATCAGCTCGCACCGGAAGTCGCGATTCCTGTTGGCGACATTGAGAGCATCACTTTTGGCCCGGCGGGGCTTCTTTCGGCGTCAGCGGAACCAGCGCCGAGTATCCGGCCGCACTCGTCCTCAACCCCATGCCCGTGATCAGCTTGGCGCCGCCAACTACCACCACGCGGACGGTCCCCCCGGGTGAGTCCTTGAATGCGTCGTTCAGGAGAATCAGCCGGAGATTGCCGGGCTTCAAAGTCAATTGACTCGTGCCTGACTCCTTGCCGTCCTTATCGAAAACCCAAATTGCTACAAAACTGTCCTCCTCGATCGCGTTGTTCAGCAACACTAGCCCCGTCACGTTATTGGGGGGATCCGTGAACGGTACGGAAAAAACGGGCTCGCGCTCCGGTTGCAGATGAGTGACGAACTCCCTCAGGGCGCCGTTGGCCGCGGTATTTCGAACGATCGCGTATCCTGGAACCGGTCGGTCCGAGGTTCCGACGAACAATACGCCCAGGCTGTGGTGAGGCTTGTCGCGGTGCTAACCGTGCGGAACGACGCCGTGGCGAACGCGGCGATCTTGGAGGTAGTGAACGCGCCGGGAACGTCCGGGTCGAAATCGAAAGCAAGCGCCTTTTCTTCACCGTTGGTGCCGACATATTCACACTGTACGGAGATCTGACGATCTTCGAGGTTGGTAAGATAGAAAGTGGTGGCCCAGGTGTTGCTCGCAAGCGCGTAAGGAAACACATGATCGATATCGGACTCCACAAGTATCTGGCGCTCCGATCCCGTCTTGCCGTGGAGATCCCGCGCCCGCAAGGACCGGCCCTCCATGGTTTGTGTCTGTGCACCAACGATGCCGGTTATCCCAAACAGAATGAAAGCAAGTCTTATAAGACACATCATCGCCAGAATGGCATGGTTGCGCAACATTGTCAAGGGGTGCGCGACGAGTGTCACGGCCGGTGTAAAATCCCAAATAGCCGTTTGAAAATTCCCCACCCCAACCGGGGGGGGCAGCCGGGCCGATCCTACGGAGGGAGGTCCCGAGATGTTAAGGGGATACTGTTCGGCGACAATTAGATCTCCTGGCTGACGACAATTAAAACTCCCGCTCGGCGACAAGAGGTGTGATGATCGAGAATCGCGCTTCTCTGGCGCTTCGGCATGGTCACAGACGAGCAGGTGAGGAGGTTGAGGAAGTTG
>SYLY01000067.1 GCA_005808475.1 Acidobacteriota bacterium | reverse complement strand
GCAGATCGTAGCGGCTCCTGCCCGGCGTTCGAGCCAGGCCGGCTGTGATGACCACGATGTCGGACTTCGCGGTCGGCTCGTAATCGTTGGCGCCGGTGACCGTCACGTCATAGCCCTGAACCGGACCGGACTGCGCGATATCGAGCCCCTTGCCCTGCGGAACACCTTCCACCACGTCGACCAGAACGACGTCGGCCAACTCTTTGTCGGCGATGCGGAGCGCGCAGTTCGCCCCCACGTTGCCCGCGCCGACCACTGTCACTTTTTTTCGCATGCATGCCTCGAACGATGAATAGACTCTAACCCGAGAATTATAGCCCCAGACTCGCGTACGGCACAAATTCGCCCTGGCCGGCAAGAACTGCTACAATCTCGCCGTCGAGGTTCGAACACGGGAGTTCGCAACCGGTCAGGGGTGCCACGATGCAAACCAAGCGTCTGATTTCATTTTGCCTTGCCGCCGGATTGGCGGCGGCGCAATCATTCACCGCCCGCATTGTCGGGACGGTCACCGATCCACAAGGCGCGGCGGTCGCCGGGGCCGAGGTCAAGGCGATCGACATCGGCACCAACCGCGCTCTCGTCGCGGCCGCCGGCGCGGATGGCAACTACGCGCTCAACGAGGTTCCGCGTGGCGACTACACGATCGAGGTGTCGGCGCGCGGATTCAAGCATTTTTCCAGGAAGGGTATCGCCCTCGCCATCGGCCAACAGGCGCGCGTCGACATCAGACTGGAGATCGGCGCGGTCACCGAAACGGTGGAGGTGATCGCCGACGCGTCGCTGCTCGAGACCGTCGACTCCGTGCTCGGCAAGGTCGTGGACAACAAGCGAATCACCGAACTGCCGCTGAACACGCGAAACGTGTTCTCGCTGCTTTTCCTGACGCCGGGCGTCACGGGCAGCGTGAGCAACACCTATAGCACCGGATACGGCATCAACGGCGCGCGCAACTCAATGCTCGACATCCTGGTGGACGGCGTCAGCACGGCGCATCCAACGGTCAACGGGTTCTCCGGCAATTCGACGTTCCCTCCCGTTGAGGCCATCGCCGAATTCAAGGTGCTCGGCGCCAACTACTCCGCCGAATACGGCCGCAGCAACGGCGGAATCGTGAATGTAGTCTACAAGTCGGGCTCGAACGACTTGCACGGCAGCGTCTTCGAATTCCTGCGCAACTCCAGGTTCGACGCGAACGACTTCTTCAACAACCGCCAGGGCCGCGGTCTGGGCAGCTTCAAGCGGAACCAGTTCGGCGCCATGGTGAACGGACCCATCCGCAAGAACAAGACGTTCTTCCTCGGCAGTTTCGAGGGTCTCCGCGAACGCGCCCTTTCCAACACCTTGACTTCAGTGCCCACCGCGCAGCAGCGCCAGGGCGATTTCACCGGGACGCGCGCCGCCAACGGAGCCCCGGTGCTGGTGTTCAATCCGTTCACCACGCGCGCCCAGGGAACCGGCTTCGTGCGCGATCCCTTCCCTGGCAACGTGGTTCCCGCCGCGATGTTCGACCCCGTGGCGCGCAACGCGATGCGCTTCTACCCCGAAGCGAACACCGTCTCCAACGCGGTCACCAACCTGAACAACTTCTTCAACACGGGCTCCCGGTCGTTCAACCAAAACCAGATCGACGGACGCGTGGATCACAACCTTTCGGACCGCCAGCGCGTGTTCGGGCGCGTTTCGTGGCGCAAGAACCTCGATTCGCCGCCCATCTTCTTCCCCGGCGAACTCGCCATCGCCGAGGGCCGCGTCAATCAGGGCGTGAAGCAACCTTCGGCGTCGATCGACTATTCGAACACCCTGTCGCCCACCACGGTGCTGACCACGCGCTTCGGCGTGTCCCGCTCGATCTTCAACTTCGACAATCAGGGCCTCGGATTCAAGCCGTCGACGCTCGGACTACCATCGTCGATCGACGGCGTGGTGGACCGCCAGATGTTTCCACGCATCGGTGCGTCCGGTTTCGCCTCCCTCGGCGGCAGCGACCATCGCTACAGCACGTTCAACACGTTCACGCTGCTCTCGAATCTGTCGAAGATCCGGGGCAATCACACGCTGAAGGCGGGCTGGGAGGGACGCCTCATCCGGGCCAACGTCTGGGAGGCGCGCTCCGCCGGCACGTTCAATTTTTCGTCAGGCTTCACCCAAGGTCCCAACCCGAACCAGGCGAGCGCCACCGCCGGTCAATCGATCGCGTCCCTGCTGCTGGGCACCGGAACCACGGGCAACGTGCTCATCCGGAACTGGAAGAACGTCGCCTCGCAGAGCTTCTATCACGGGTTCTACCTGCAGGACGACTGGCGCGTCACCACCAAGCTGACCTTGAACCTCGGCCTGCGCTACGAGATCGACCTGCCGCGCACCGAACGATACGACCGAATCAATTGGTTCGATCCGCAAGCGCTTTCGCCGCTTTCCGGCAAGGTTCCCGGACTGGGCGAAATTCGCGGCGGCGTCAAGTTCGTGGGAGTGGGCGGCAATCCCCGCACGCAGTTCAACAAGGACCTCAATAATCTCGGGCCGCGCTTCGGCTTCGCCTATCAGGTGAATTCCAAGACCGTGGTTCGAGGCGGCTACGGCCACTTCTTCGGACCTTCGCGTCAAGGCGCCGCGGGCACCGTCGGACCTTTCGGGTTCCGCGTCGAATATCCGTGGGTTTCCACCGTGGACGGAATCACCCCGTTCAACCTGCTGAAGAACCCCTATCCCGAGGGCTTCCGCGGCGTGCCCGGCTCTTCCGATGGCCTGCTGACGCAAGCCGGCGCGAACCTGCAGGCGTTCCTGCAGGATTCGCCGTCGCCTTGGAACATGATGTGGAACTTCACCGTCCAGCGCGAACTGCCCAACGGCATCCTGCTGGAATCGGCGTACGTGGGCAACCGCGGCCTCTATCTGAGCCGCAGCGGAGAGGGCGGCATGGAGATCAATCAGCTCGATCCCAAAAACCTGGCGCTGGGCTCGCAACTCAACCAGCGCGTGGCGAATCCTTTCTTCGGCATCGTGAACAACGGCGTTCATCTTTCGAACACGATCTCCCGAGGCCAGCTTCTGCGGCCCTATCCGCAGTTCACCGACGTGCAGCCGCTCTACGACGCCGGGTCCAACTCGATCTACCATGCCTGGCAGAACACGTTCAAGCGCCGCTTCGCCAACGGATTCCTGTTCGAGGGCAGCTACACCTGGGCGAAACTGATCGATACCGGCGACAGCCACCAGAACACGTACGACGTCGGCGCCAGCCGCGCGCTCGCCGCGCAGGACATCGCCCACCGGTTCGTGCTCAGCGTGCTGCACGACGTCCCGGTGGGCCGCGGCAAAGCGGTGGATACGGGCGGTTCCCGAATCGCCAACGCCGTGCTGGGAGGCTGGCAGGTGAACGGCATCGTCACCTACCAATCCGGCCTGCCGCTGGCGATGTCGGCCAGCAACACGTCCGGCATTTTCGCGGCGCGGACCCAACCCGACAGCGCCGGACGGAGCGGCCGCCTCACGGGCCGCGTCCAAGACCGGCTGGACCGCTACTTCGATGGCGCCGCCTACACCCAGCCGTCTCCGTTCGCCTTCGGCAATCTCTCCCGCTTTCTGCCCGATGTCCGCACCGATAAGACCCGCAACTGGGACGTGTCGGTGTTCAAGGAGTTCCGCGTCAAGGAGCGCGTGCTGACACAGTTCCGCGCGGAGTTCTTCAACGCGCTCAACACTCCGGTGTTCGGGACGCCGAACACTTCGGTCACGTCGAATCAGGTGGGCGTCATCACCAGCCAGTCGAATTCCCCCCGGCAGGTGCAGTTCGGCTTGAAATTCCTGTGGTAGCTGGGCCGCGCGGCTCCAGGTAGAATGTAGAGATGCTCTGGATCGGAGCCCTCGCGGTGGGTCTCGCCGCGGTTTGCCACGCACAGAACGCGGACAGTCTCAAGCGGTACTTTGAAGGCAAACACGTGACGGTGAAAATGGACATGCCCGGCACCCATCATGGCGTCGACGTGCACCTGGAACGCGACGGGCGCGTCGACATGTCCAGCTATTCGAGCCGCCTCAAGCAGTTCGGCGTCTCGATTCGCGAGGGCGACCGGGTGATGATTACGCTGATCAAGGTGAACAAGAAGAACATCGAGTTCCAACTGGCCGGCGGCGGCTTCGGCGCCATGGGCGATATGTCCGGACTGCCCTCCGTCCCATCCACCACGGTCTCGAAATCGGATCGGGAGAGACGCCTCGAGAAGGATCTGGGGCCGGCTCCGGAGGCCGAGAAAAGACGCATCCGCGAGGATCTGGATCGTGAGCGCCGCAACCGGCAATCGGACGAGCGCGTTCTGCGCGCGCGGTCGGAGTCCATAAGGGCAGACCGCCAGAGGCTCGAGTTCGAAAAGCGCCGCACCGGCGGATCCCGGTTCAACATCTGGTTCCCGGAAGGCCGCCTGCTGGAGGCCGTTCCGAGCCCGGAGGCCATCATGACGGCGCTGGCCGAACAGGCGGATTTCTCGGAAGTGGGCCGCCGCCCGGCGGCGAAATCGTTGGCGTCGCGGCAGGAACTCCCGCAGCCGTCCGGCGGCCAGATCCGCCGCGGCATGTCCGAGCGGGAAGTGCATGCCGCGCTCGGCCGGCCGGTGTCGCGTAAAGAGGCCAGGCAAGGCGACCTCGCCACCGTCACCGAGCGCTTCGACTCCGGCGACTCGGTGACCGACGTCACCTACGTGGGCGGCGTGGTGGTCAAGTTCGCTACCGCGTCGAAGTAGCACGGTTCCGGCGCGGCGATTCGTCAACTCGCCGCTGTCAGCTCCGCCAGAATCCGCAGCGCGGCTTCCTTGCCCCGCTCTCCCGTTTCGCCGAGCGGCCCCACGCACGACGGGCAACCCTCGCCGCACTTGCAATCGCGGATCAACCGCGCCGAGTACTCGAGCAGCTTCGGCGTCAGCTTGTGGAGCGGCGCGCTCAGACCCGCTCCGCCCGGATAGTTGTCGTAGAGGAACAGATCGGGCTCCCAGACGGCGAGGCTGCCCGTCACATCCTCGGTGATGGCCACGCCGAGATCGCGTGGGTCGGACATCAGCAGCAGCGCCGCCACGGCGCGGAACGCGTTCGCCAGCCCGAGGAGGCCCGCCTGCTTCTCCGTGGGGCCGAACTCCGGGAACCGCCCTAGGAACGCCGAGGGGAAGTGGATCCAGTACGACGTGGTGTGCATCTCCTGCTCCGGCATTTGCAGATTGCCCGCGCCCACGTTCTCGTTCGTGTAGAACTTGACTTTCTTGAACCCCACGATCTGGCGGTTCACGCGCACCTCGCCGTGCCGCGCGGATGCGCCGTTCACATCCGCCGAAGCGAACTGATCCAGCTCTTTCACCTGCGTGTAGTCGATGGCGTCGGTGAAGTAGTCGCACTCCACGCGGCGTACGTACGCCTTCCGATTCTCGAAGTCCAGCCGTTCCACTTGATACTGGCGCGCCTCGTGCAAATAGATCGCCTTCTCGTGCAGTTCCGAGGGCGCCGCCGTGAACGCGACCTCGGCGATCACCTTCGGCTCGCCCGTCTCGTCGATCACCACGAAGTTGTCGCTCGAGACGCTGCGCAGGCCGATCGCGTCCGCCGGGTAGGTGTCCGACGTCCAGTGCCACGTATCGCCGGACTTGTGCAGCAAGCGCTGTTCCACCAGGAATTCGCAGAGCGGTTTCAGCGGCACGTTCCCGAACTTCTCGCTGTCCTTGATGGGCAGTTCGAACGCGGCGCACTTCACGTGATTGATCAGAATCTCCAGATTGTCGGGGTTGATCTGCGCGTGTTCGGGCGTCTGGCCGAAGAAATAATCCGGATGTTCGACGATGAATTGATCCAGCGGATTCGACGACGCCACCATCACCGCGAGCGACGTCGATTGCCGCCGTCCGGCGCGGCCCGCGCGCTGCCAGGTGGACGCGATGGCGCCCGGATATCCGGCCATCACCACGCCGTCCAGCGAGCCGATGTCGATGCCGAGTTCGAGCGCGTTTGTCGCCACCACCGCGCGGATCTCGCCATCGCGCAGCTTCTTCTCGATCTCCCGGCGTTCGCGCGGCAGATAGCCGCCCCGGTATCCGCGCACGCCGTCCGCTCCCATCGGCATCTTCGCGCAGGCGTCCTTCAAGTACGTCACCAGGATCTCGGTGGCCAGACGGTTGTTGGCGAACACCAGCGTCTGCTGGCCGCGCTCGATGAAGTCGGTGGCGATGCGGCGCGCCTCGTGCAGATAGCTCCGCCGGATGCCGAGTTGGCGGTTGATCACCGGAGGATTGTAGAAGACGAAGTACTTCTCGCCCGACGGCGAGCCGTTGCGATCCACCAGTTCGAACGGGCTCCCGGTGAGCGCTTCGGCGAGTTCGCGCGGATTGGCGATGGTCGCCGACGAGCAGATGAACTGGGGACTGGACCCGTAAAACTCGCAGATCCGCTTCATCCGGCGCAGTACGTTGGCCAGGTGCGAGCCGTAGACGCCGCGATAGTAGTGCAACTCGTCGAGCACGATGAAGCGCAGATTCTCGAACGCTTTCGCCCACTTGGTGTGGTGCGGCAGTATCCCGGCATGCAGCATGTCGGGGTTGGTGAGCACCACGTTGGCCCGCTCCCGGATCGCTTTGCGCGCGTCCTGCGGAGTGTCGCCATCGTAGGTGAAGGCGCGTATGTTCGAGTTCATCGCGTTCACAGCGCCGTTGAATCCGGCCAGTTGATCCTCGGAGAGCGCCTTGGTGGGGAACAGGTAGAACGCGCGAGCCTGGGGATCGCGCAACATGCGATCCCACACCGGCAGGTTGTAGCAAAGCGTCTTGCCGCTGGCGGTCGGCGTCACGACGACCGTGTTCTTTCCCTCTCGCGCCGCTTCGAACGTTCGCGCCTGATGCGAATAGAGCTGCCGAATCCCTTCCGTTTGCAGCGCCTGGATCAACTGAGGATGCACCTCGGCCGGTAGTGGGGCGAACTCCGCCGCGCGGGCGGGCTGGTGGCGGATGTGCCGGATCGGCGAATCGGGCCGTTGCATCAGATCGCGGAACCGCGTCACGGCGGATTCCACGTCGCGGCGCGGAATCGGTTCGGACTCGAAGAGGGAGAGGTTCATGTTCGCCTTTTCTTTGCCCGAGGATACCACTATAATGGCTGAGCGAAAATGCGTTCCATCGTCGTTCTCCTCAGCGTGGCGGCTCTTTCCGCCCAGACCGTGACCATCAGGAGCCAGCCGGCGCGGCTCGGCATCGACCTGCAAGGGGGAGCCATCGTCGACTTCCAGTTACAGGGCTTGGCCCTGAATCCGCTGACGTGGGGCGAAGACGGTCCGGCGGGTCAACTGCGCGGCCATTTCCTCTGTCTCGACCGTTGGGGCGCGCCCTCCGATGCCGAGAAAGCCAACGGCGTGCCGTTTCACGGCGAGGCGCCGCGCGTGCGGTGGCAAACGTCGGCCACCGGTGAATCGTCCGTATCGATGGGCGCCCGTCTGCCGATGGCGGGCTTGCGCGTGGGTCGCAAGGCATCCCTCCACGGCGCGATCGCCACGATCGAAGAGACCGTCACCAACGAGAACAAGATGGGGCGGATCTACAACTGGGTGCAACATCCGTCGATCGCGCCGCCGTTCCTGGACGAAGGCGTGATCGTGGACGCCAACGCGCGGCAGGGCTTCATGCAGTCGAGCCCGATGCCGAATCCGGAGCATCCCGCCGTGACCTGGCCGCAAGCGCTGAAGGACGGCTCGCCGGTCAACCTCCGATTCCTGACCAGCGACCCCGATCCGAATGTGGTCAGTTACGTGATCGACGAGGATCGCGGATGGACCACGGCCGCCAATCCCGCGAAAGGCCTGCTCATCGGCTACGTGTGGAAGACGGCGGACTACCCGTGGTTCAACGCCTGGCGTCACGTCACGGACGGAAAGCCCGCCGCGCGAGGATTGGAATTCGGCACCACCGGCCTGCACCAGCCCTATCCGGTGCTGGTCAAGAAGGGCAAGATCTTCGGCCGCCCGCTCTACGATTTCCTGGATGCCGGCCAAAGCGCGACGAAGACGTACTGGATGTTTCTGGCCCGCATACCCGCGAGCTTCACCGGCGCGGCCGATGTGAAGATGGAGGGCTCCAGGATCGTCGTCACGGGACGCGACGGGAAGACGATCACGGTTGAGTAGCTCCGGGCGCGGGCCTGCCTGGCGGCTGCTTCTGGTCGTTGGGCCGCTTCTCCCGTGCTCCGAACAGCGAGACCAGGTATTCCTGGGCCGAGTCTTCCTCCCGGATCTCGTACCACGCTTCGAAGGCCTGTTCGACTTCGTCAACAAGCTCATTGACCGCAACGGGGTCCAAATCCGCTTCCAGGTTGTAGTCGGCCTGATTTCGGAGCTGCTGTGCTTGCACGAAGGTATTCGCGACGGTCCACAGGTGGAGATCCACTCTCTCTTCGCCGACCGGCCGCGGGCGCTGGAACGTGGATCTGATTTGAGCCATCTTGGCTTCCGACGCCGCCTTCATCGGGCCATGGTCGAAACAGCGGCCAATCCGCGCCCTGAACCGCGACCTTGTCCAGTTGCCGGCGGCCTCCGCGATCAACAGGTGAAAGAGCGCGTAGTAGGCGGTCGACGCGGCGCGTCGCAACCGGGCCTGATCCGTGCCGGCTGCAAGTTCCCGCGCCAAGGCTCGCAGGTCGTCGTGGTAGGCCATGTCACGCCGGAATTCGTTCCAGCTTCGATCGCGCGGGCTCGCGGCGGTAGCTGAAGTAGGGAAGCACGCCCCACTCCTCCACCGGAGCCACGTGCTGTACGATCTCCCACGAGATCCGGCTCGTCGTCAGTGGAGCCCCGCCGCCCGGTAGGGGCGGCTCCGCCAGAGTCACCTTGAAGAACACCGACGGCTCGCCGGTCCAGTCGTAATCGTAACTGGGTACAATGCTCACCACCTGCGGCGCGAGCTTTCGCGCGGCCTCGTCCACCGCCGCCTCGAACTCCGCCCGTCGCACGAACGCTCTGGGAACGTACATACCTCGATTATCCTCCCGCCGGAGGGGCGGGCACTACGGCCGGCTCGCGGGTGGCGGCTCGCACGACTCGGTCATCGCGTGCGCCCGCGATCCATCCGAGCCGATTCCGCTCAGCAACTCCTCGAAGGTTTGTAGTGGCGCGGAGTTGCCCTCGCGGCCAACCGCCGGCACCAGCGCCCAGCGGTCCACCGCGCTGAACCGCGTCGCGCTCGACGAGTCGTCCACCATCAGCACTCCCGGAGCGGACTCGGCGTGCCCCACCGGCACGCAAAGCGATGGGTGGTCGAACGGTGCGCGTTCGAACTTGACGCTTTCGCCGGTAAGCGCCTTCATCAGCGCCACGATCGCCAGACGGTCGTTCGCGTTCATGTTGATCCGGTTCATGCCCGGTCCCAGATTGCCGTCGCCGGGGAAATCGCCACCGCGGCCATAGAACGCCACTACTTGCTCGAGCGTCGCCTGGCTGCCATCGTGAAAGTACGGTCCGGTCAGCTCCACGTTGCGTAAGGCCGGCGACTTGAAGACGCCGCGCGCGTTGTTGCCGGCGGCGCGAGGAAACAGCGCGTTGCCGAACTCGTCCTTCCCTCCGCCGCCCAAATCCTCGGCCACTGGGCTCACGCCGGTGCGGAAGAAGCCCAGCGTGGCGGGGGTGGCCGTTTCCCGGCCGCCGCGCCCTCTAACGTTGGTGAACGACGCGGCGGTGAACTCCGGCCCCTGATGGCATTCGTGGCACTCGGAACCACCTTGAAACACGCGGATCCCGTCGCGTTCCTGGGCCGTCAGAGCCGACGCGTCGCCCTCCTGGAACCGGTCGAAGGGCGAATCCGCCGAGATCAGCGCCGACTCGTACGCCTGGACGGCCAGCCCGAAGAACAGCGGGAAATTGAGCTCCCGCTGCGAGTAGCCATCGGCGTCCAATTCGCCGGATTCCCAGTACTCCGGCCGGAATGCGGCCCGAACCAGCGCCTCGTAAGACCGCTCCGGAGCCAACCCATTGCCTTCGGCATTGGCGAACTCTCCGAGTACGCTATCGGCCGGCGAGACGCGCTGGTGGGCGAGCGGAGCCACGGCGAACATCTTGCGCGCCAATTTCGGCCACGACCGGCCCGAATACGACATCTCGACGTCGTTCAACGCCGGGCCCACGGCCTGCGACGCCAGGCTGGCGTTGTCCATTCGCACGGCTTCCCGCTCCAGTTTGCCGTCGCGCAATACCGCGGCGCGCCACTCGGAATCGGCCGGACCGAAGGGCGTTCCGCCCGTGAAGACGCTGCTCGCCCGCCCGTCCCAGAAGTTCACCACCCAGAAGACCGAGTTGATCACGGAGGGAGTGTTGCGCGCCGTCACCTGCCGCGCCTTCACGCCTCCGATCGCGAACGCCGTCAGGCCCGGCTCCTCGGAACCGTCGTCGAACCCATTCCCCGCCACGATGTCCATGAACTTGCGCTGAATCACCCCGGCCGATCCCATCACCATCCGCGTGTCACGCTCCACCGCCGAGCGGTTGTCGTTCGGGTTCACCAGCTTGCGGAAGGGAAAGTCCGCCAGCGTCAGGGCGCGATTGGGAACCGCCGTTTGCGCCACCGAGTGAGGGTTGGCGATCATGTTGCGCACGCGGTGATCGGCCCCGGCGTGGAAATGGCAGGTGGCGCAAGCGGTTTGCCCGTCGCTTCCCACCTGGACGTCCCAGAAAAGCGCCTTGCCCAAGGCGGTCAGCGCGGCATTGTCGCGAACGTAGCGGTCGAGCCCCGTAGGTTGAGGGACCGGAACGGTGCGGAGCGAGGGGATCTGCGCGGCCGCGATAGAGATCGACAGCGCCATGCAAACGAATCTTGCGGGGGACATGTCGATTCAAACCCCGCCAACCGCTCTGGCACTCGCTCAGCCCGCGGCTTTAACAACGGCGCTCACCGGCGCCGATCCCACCGGAATCATCGTCAACAGCGTCGCGGACTTGCTGCGCTTGGCCGTGATGCTCGGAATGTGCAGCACCGCCATGTCGCCGGAGTCGCGATTCAGCACGCACGCATACTCGTCGTTCGGCGTCACCGCGATGAAGCAGGGACCGCGGCCGACGTTGGCCTGCGCCACCATCTTCTGGCTCTGCCCGGAGCCGATGTTGACGATCGAGACGTTGCCCGACCGCGGGTTCGCCACGAAAAGGTATTCCGGCGAGCGCGACACGGCCATCGCGCCCGGAGCCCTGCCGGCCAGCATGAACAGGCCGACCTCGGTCCAGAACGGGAACACGTTCACCACGGCGTCGGACCCTTCGCCGGTCACGAACAACTGCCCGCCGTCCGGTTTCATGCACAATTTCGACGGCCGCACGGCCAGCGGAAGGCGCACCGCCACGCGGCCGCTCTCGATGTCGTGGAAAATCAACTGGCGATCGGAAAGGCCGGCCACGATCGCCTGCCGCCCGTCGGAGCGGAACAGCACGTCGCCGGTCTCGCCGCCCAACGCGTGGGTTTCCACCTTGCCTCCGCGCGCCAAGGCAAGCGCGCCCTCGGCGCCCAGCGAAATCGCGATCGCGCCCCGCGTCGAGCGATCCTCGGGGGCGAAATCGAACGCCGAGGGCTCGGCCGGGAGCGAGATCCGTACGCCGGGGCGTAGCGTATCCACGGGCACGCGAATCAGCGCCTTCCCCTTGGGACACATTGCCCAGATCGCGTCCCCCGCCGGCGAGAGCTTCATCAGCGACGGCTCGAAGGGCAGCACCGCCTTGCGCCCAGGCTTCAACTCGCCGGCGCGGATCTCGTGAATCGACGCGTCGCCGGGCGTCAGCGCGTATACGGAAGGGATCGAAGGATGCGCGAGCACCTGGGCGGGATTGGCGCCGAGCGGGATGTGGCGCGTCAGCGCCAATGCGGTCAGGTCCACCACGGCCACCGCCTGTCCCTCTTGGTTGGCGACGAAGGCGAATCCCCGGAATCCGATCGCCTTCTTCCGGCCGCATCCCATGGCGGCCCCGGCGGCCGCGCTCAGGAACGCGCGACGCCTCACGACCCGGCTGCCCTTGACCCGCGCGCCTTTTGGACTTCGAGGTTGATCGCGTCGAGCACGCCGTTCAGGAACGGGATCGACTCCTCGCCCGCGAACCGCTTGGCCAGTTCCAGGGCCTGATCGATCACCACCGCGGCTGGCGTGGCCATGTTCTTCATCTCCCACGCCGCCAGGCGCAGGATGTTGCGATCCACCAGGGGCATGCGATCGATGCGCCAGTGCGCCGAATGGCGGCCGATGGTTGCGTCGATCTCCTCCACTTGGCCCGACGCTCCATACGCCAGTTCCTCGCCGAAGGGATCGGCCTCGGAAACTGGCTCGGCGGCTTCGGAAGCGAGGGAGCCGTAGAAGGAGGCGATCGCCTCGTGCATCGGCATCTTGCGGATGTCCCAGAGAAACAGGGTCTGCAGCGCCTGCTGCCGCGAGCGAAAACGCGAAGGCATTCGGTCAGGCGTCTTCGCGAGCGCGGAGCCGCCGCATCAGGTTCGCCATCTCGATCGCCGTCATCGCCGCGTCGAACCCCTTATTGCCGCTCTTGGCGCCCGCGCGGTCGATCGCCTGCTCCAGCGTGTTCGTGGTCAACACGCCGAACGCGACGGGGATGCCGTGCTGCGACGCCACCTGCCCTAGCCCCTTGGCCGCTTCTCCCGCCACGTAGTCGAAGTGCGGCGTGTCTCCGCGGATTACCGCTCCCAGCGCGATCAGCGCGTCGTGGCGCTTCTGGCGCGCCAGTTCGGCCGCCACCACGGGCATCTCCCACGAACCGGGCACCTTGACGATGTCGATATCGCCGTCCGCGCAACCGTTGCGCCGCAACCCGTCGAGCGCCCCCGCGAGCAGACGGTCGGTGACGAAGCTGTTGAAGCGAGCCACCAGGATGGCGATCTTCAGGCCCTTGGCGTCCAAGGAGCCTTCGTGAATTCGGTGCTGCATTGATGAGAGAGTGGCCGCCGGAGGCTCGAAAAGCGCAGGTTTCCGGAGGCCGTATGGGATAATTGGGGTTCCCCCCTCATTCTACTCCATGGATCCCGCCTTCATCCGCAATTTCTCCATCAT
>SYLY01000066.1 GCA_005808475.1 Acidobacteriota bacterium | reverse complement strand
CGATCAGCAGATGGCCGCGCGCCAATAGGCAAACGATCGACAGCCGAACTACTTCCGGCTTGCCGCGAATCACGGCGCTCAGCGAAGCCTCGAGTTCGCGTACCTTCTCGCTCGCGCTTGCCGGCGCGGCTGTTGCCTCGCGCTCGACCATTCTTGTCATCATAGCGCAGGGTTCGTGCGATCCACCCCTTGCCCTTGCGCAAAGAATTGGTACTATTGAAGAACCGTCTCAGCGAGACCCTACGGCGGCGTACGAAAAAGACCCTAAAGAGTTTTTCCCGGCAGGACGATTGCATGATCTGACGGGCGCCGTTCCCGGAGCTGAGCGGAGCGGGACCCGGAGGAAAGAATAACGACAATGCCTACCAACGAAGAAGGCGAATTCGAACTAGTGCTCGGCAACCGCCAGTTGCTGAGCGTGTTTTTCATCTTTGTCCTGCTGCTGGGTGTGTTCTTCACAATGGGATACATCCTCGGCCGCGGTACGAGTCCCAAGGAAGTGGCGACCAGCCGGCCGCCCGCGCCGATCGAGGTGACTCCATCGCGACCCGACCCCAGGCCTTCGCCTTCGCCCGAGCCGGTGACGCCCCCGCCTTCGGCTCCTATCCGCACCGAACCCGTCAAGCCGGAGCCCGTCAAGCCGGAGCCCGTGAAACCTGAGCCGCCCAAGCCAGAGCCGGTGAAAGCAGAGCCCAAGCCGGAGCCCAAGAAGGCCGAGACGAAGAAGGCCGAGAAGAAAGAGCCCGAGCCCAAGCCCGAAGTTCGCCGTCCGGAACCGGAGAAGCCCGCTCCCGCGCGGCCTTCGGCCGGTGGTCCCGGATCCTACCTCCAGGTCTCGGCGACAACTAAGGCCGACGGCCAAGCCCTCGTCGCGAAACTGGCCGGGCGCGGATTCCCCGCCATCACCTCGCCGGTTCCCAACAGCGATCTGGTGCGCGTTCTGGTCGGACCGGTCGCCGATGTCGCCGACACCCGCGCCAAGCTGCGTGCCGCCGGCTACGACTCCATCCTCCGCAAGATGTAGCCGCGCGCTACAACAGCTCCAGCATCTTGTCAATCTCGCCGTGCGTCGCGTAGAAGTGCGGCGAGATTCTGACCCAGCCCTGACGAGGCGCGGTGACGATTCCGTTCTCGCGCAGGCGCCGGACCACCATCCGGGAATCCTCCTCCTCGCGCCGGATGCTGACGATGCCGGAGCCATTGTTTTCAGTGCGCGGAGTGAAAACCTCGTATCCGCGCCGCTCCGCTCCCTCCGCCACCTGCCGTGCCAGCCCCATGACCCGGTCTCGCACCCGCTCGACGCCCACCGCGTTCAGAAACTCGATGGACGCGCGCAGTCCGAACACGCCGATCGTATTCAGCGTTCCACACTCGAAGCGGCCTGCGTCGGAGCGGAGCGTCATGTCGCGCGAAGCGTAGTCGGCGTATTGCGCGGTGTTGGTCCAGCCGAATTCCACCGGCTCGATGCCGTCCAGAATGTCGCGGCGGACGTAGAGAATCCCACAGCCCTCCGGACCGAGCAGCCACTTGTGGCCATCGGCGGCGAGCGCGTGGATCCCGCAACGGTGGACGTCGATGGGGAACGCGCCCATCCCTTGAATCGCATCGACGAAGAAAAGCGCGCCGTGGCGGCGGCAGATTTCGCCGATCGTCTCGAGGTCCACACGGTAGCCGGACAGGTAGTTGACGAAGCTGATGGCGAGCAACCGCGCGCCGCGGCAAGCCCGGTCGATCTCCTCGGGCGGGTCGTGAACCGACAGCCACTCGGTATTCACGCCTCGGGCGGCCAGGCGCAGCCACGGATAGTAGTTGGCGGGAAACTCCTCCTTGAACGCGACCACCTTGTCGCCCTCGCGCCAGTCCACGCCGAGCGCGATGGTGGCGATTCCTTCCGAGGTATTCTTGACGATCGCGATCTCGTCCCGGTGTCCGCCGAGCATCGCCGCGGTGGCGGTTCTGAGTCCTTCGTAGGCCGCCAGCCAGGTGTCGTAGTGGAACGATCCCCACTGGGCCGCGTCGTCGGAGAGCGCCTTCATCGCCTCGGCCGCCGGTTTGACCAGCGGTGCGACAGCCGCGTGGTTCAGGTAGATCAGGTTGGCGGTGACGGGGAATTCGCCCCGGTACCGCAACGCCAGTTCGTCGTTCACATCACGAGCATAGCGATTTCACATGGATTTCCGAAACCCCCGAGGGTGATGAAGCGTTAATTGAAGTAGGGACGGTGGCCCCCGAGACGGGAAAGCCCTATAATGGGTGCAACTCGTTGCCAAAGGAGAAGCGCAGAATGAAAGTCCTTCAAACGTTCTTCGCCGCGTCGGTCGCGGCTGCTCTTCTTGTCCCCGGTTCCACCTGGGCCAAGGACAAAAAGAAAGACCCGGACGCCATCGGCGACCGCGACGTCGGCAAGGGCGTCAACCTTTATTCCCTCGAGAAGGAAATCGGGTTGGGCAAGGGCTTGGCTCAGGACATCGAGCGGCAGGCCAAGATCGTCGACGATCCGGTCGTGTCCGAATATGTCAACCGGGTAGGCCAGAATCTGGTGCGCAACTCCGACGTGAAAGTGCCGGTTACGATCAAGGTGATCGACTCCGAGGAGATCAACGCGTTCGCCCTGCCGGGCGGCTTCTTCTTCGTCAACTCCGGCCTGATTCTGCGTGCCGAGAACGAAGCCGAACTCGCCGGCGTGATGGCGCACGAGATCGCGCACATCGCCGGACGGCATGGCACGCGGCAGGCGTCGCGCGGCCAGATCGCCAACCTCGCCACGATCCCGCTGATCTTCATGGGCGGCTGGGCCGGCTACGGCATTCGCCAAGGCGCAAGTGTCCTGGTTCCGCTCGGCTTTCTGAAGTTCTCGCGCGGTTTCGAGTCCGAGGCGGACCTGCTCGGCTTGCAGTACTTGTACAAATCCGGCTACGATCCCTCGTCGTTCGTGGACTTCTTCGAGAAGCTCCAATCCGACGAGAAGCGTAAGCCCGGCACCATGGGCAAGCTCTTCGCGTCGCATCCGCCCACCGGCGACCGCATCACCAATTCCCAAAAGAACATCAACGAGCTCTTGAAGGCCAAGCCCGAATACGTCGTGACCACTTCCGAGTTCAACGACGTCAAGGGCAGGCTGTCGTCGATGCTGAACCGCCGCAAGCCCGAAGAGAAGGACGCCAACAAGCCGCGCCTGCGCAAGCAGGGCTCGGGCCGCATCGACTCGGATGGGAACGAAAAGCCCAAAGCCGAGGACGAGGACGAGCGCCCGACGTTGAAGCGCCGCCCCGACTGATTTTTCTCCCGCAACGCACTCCACTGCCCGGTTCCGCTTCGGCGGGGCCGGGCTTTCGGCTTTTGGGCTCCCGTTCCAACGCTAAAGCGGGCTGCGCCGCCAGCCGATAAACGACTGACCCATGACAGACGACTTGCGCGCGGCCTACACCGCTCTGGAAATCGATCCGTCCGCGTCGGCCGCCGACGTCCGATCCGCCTACCTCGATCTTGTCAAGGTGTGGCACCCGGACCGCTATCAACGCGAGCCGGAGCGGCTTCGGATTCGCGCGGAGCAGAAGTTCAAGGACGTTGGCCGGGCTTGGGACCTGATCAAGGCATCGCTCGAAGGCAAGATGGGCGGCGATCCGATCCCCATGGACTTCGGCGAGCTCTGGGGCTATGTCGACGATCGCGGCAACACCGTCATTCATCCCTTGTTCGCCGAGGTCAGGCGCTTCCGCGAAGGGCTGGCGGCGGTACGGCTGACCGGTAAGTGGGGCTTCATCGACATCCACGGCGCCTTCCAGGTTCATCCCTCCTACGACGAGTGCGGCGACTTCCACGAAGGCCTGGCCGCCGTGCGCTGGTATGGACGCTGGGGCTTCGTCAACGGTCACGACAACCTGGCCATCCCGCCCAAGTTCCAGGAAGTGAAGCCGTTCCGCGACGGCTGGGCGGAAGTCCGCCTGGGGCCACGATGGGGCCGGGTCAATCGCGACGCGCAGCTCCTGTTCAGCGGCGGCGCGCGTTCCAACCGCATCGAGTAGCGTCGCGGCGTGGAGCCGTGCGAGAATGCGGCCAATATGCACATCGCCGCTTTTCCTCACGGCGCGCCCTGCTGGCTCGACATCGCCGCAACCGGTCGAGTGGCCGCCGCCCGCTTCTACTCGGACCTGTTCGGCTGGGAAGTCATGGAATCCACCATGCCCGATGGACATGTCTACTCCGTCTTGGGCAGCGCCGGAAAGCGGTTGGGAATCGCCTACCAGTTGAAGCCGGAACAAAAGGCCGCCGGAGTAACGCCCCATTGGGAAATCTACTTCCGCGTGGACGATTGCGATACGGCGGCGGCAAAGGCTGTCGAATCGGGCGGAACGATTCTTGCCGGTCCGATGGAGATCTCCACGCTCGGCCGCATGGCGTCGATCCGCGATCTCGAAGGCGCGGTATTCTCCATCTGGCAGCCCCGGTCGCACCAGGGCGCCCAGGTCTGGCGCGAGCCGGATGCGCCCACATGGGTGGAGCTGGCGGCGCGGGATACGGCCAAGGCGGCGGCGTTCTACGCGAGCTTCCTCGGTTGGAACGTCGCGGAGCAGGTCCATCCGCAAGCGGGCATCTACCGCCGTTTCTCGGTCGCAGGCTCTGATTGGGGCGGGCTCATCCAGATGAACGACCAGTGGGGAGACATGCCGTCTCACTGGTCGGTCTACTTCCAGGCCAGCGACGTGGACGCCACCGCCGCGCGGGTCAAGGAGCTCGGCGGATCGTGGTTCGTGCCGCCGTTCGATGCGCCGCCGGTGGGCCGCATCGCGATGATGGCCGATCCTCAGGGCGCCGGCTTCTACATCATCCGGCTGACCGCCTGAACCTCTCGTGTGACCGGGCCCTTCCCTCCGGCTCTCCAGAGGAATATAATTCCATCCCATGTGGTCCAGGTTTGCGATAGCGCTGCTCCCGGCGCTTTTGGGCGCCTTTGAAGAGCCGGAGGTAATCCCCAGAATCCGGGGACGGCTGAAAGCGGCGCTCGAAAAGCTGCCCGACTACACGTGTCTGGAAACCGTCGAGCGTTCCCGCCGTCCCGCTCCCGGAGCGGCGTGGCAGCCGCTCGACACGATCCGCCTGCAGGTGGGCGTGATCGATCGCAAGGAGATGTACTCCTGGTCTGGCGAGCAACGGTTCGACGGCCGGGAACTGCGCGAACTGACGGGGAAGGGAATCGCCGGCAACGGCAGTTTCGCCGAGCACGTGCGCCACATCTTCCTCGGCCAGGGCGTCGAGTTCACCGCGCGAACCGGCGAGACGATCGGCGGCCGCGAGGTGCTCGTGTTCGACTTCGATCTCGACGCCGCCTTCTCCCGCTACACGCTGAGAATCCCGCCTCATGAAGCCCCGGTGGGCGTGCGCGGCTCGTTCGCCGTCGACCGGGAGACGCTCGACATCCGGCGGCTGGAAGTGCAGGCCCACGAGATCCCGCCGGACTTCGGCATCGCGCGGCTGAGCCACCGCATCCACTACGCTGCCGTGGCGATCGGGGCGCGTCCGGTGTTTCTCCCCGCGTCGGCCGAGATTTCCGTGCTGGCCGCCGACGAGAAGGAGGAGCACCGAAACGTCATCGAATTCAGCGGGTGCAAGCAGTACGAGGCCGAGTCGAAATTGCGTTTCGACGAGGCTGCGCCGCTCGAGACCTCCGCCGCGCCGGCCGATCCCGGTCCCTTGCCGCTCAACCTGCGAGTCGAGATGGAATTGGACAGCGACATTGAACCGGAGAAAGCCGCGCTCGGCGATTCCGTGAGCGCGCTCGTCTTGAAGCCCGCTCGTGACGGAGAGCGAATCGCGATTCCGGCCGGCGCGGTTCTGCATGGCCGCCTGGTGCGGCTCGACAAAGACGCGGCGCCGTTTCCCCACTACGTCGTCGGCATCGAGTTCCACACGCTCGAAGCGGCGGGCGCGCGCACGCCATTCTCGGCCACGATGCAGCAGGCCGGTCCCGCGTCGGCGTTGCTGAAGCAGCAGAAGAGCATGGACCCGGTGTTCACCAAAAAGCGGACCGCGCGATTCGACATTCTGGTCCGTGAGAAGCAACGCGGCTCCGGCGTGTTGCTGTGGGATGCGCGCCAGCCTCGCATCAAACGCGGCTTGAAGATGGTCTGGCTGACGGCTGAGCCCTGAGGGGGCGTCGAACGCCGTAGCTGATAAGCAGGACGGTGGGCTGACGCGGGCTCGGCGCCAGCGGGATTCGCCGCGGTATCATAGCGGGGTTCCCCATGCCGGACACGCCCGATCCCGAGCTGACCGCGCTCCTCGAACAGTGGAACGCCGGCGATCGCGCCGCGCTCGACCGAATGGCGCCGGTCGTCTACGATCAACTCCGGCGCACCGCCGCCGCCTATCTGCGTCCCGAGCGCCAGAATCACACGCTCCAACCCACCGCCCTGGTCAACGAAGTCTACCTTCGCATCGCCGGGCACGCGAAACTCCGCGTGGAAGACCGGGCTCACTTCTTCGCGTTGGCGGCGCGCCTGATGCGCCAGATCCTGGTGGATCACGCCCGTTCGCGCCTGGCCGGAAAAAGAGGAGGCGCCATGCAGCGGGTCACGCTGGAGGACATCGACGCCTCCGCCGGCCAGAGGGACGTGGACCTGCTCGCGCTCGACGCCGCCCTGGCCGGCCTCGCCGAACTCGATCCGGTCCAGAGCCGTGTTGTCGAGCTACGTTACTTCGCCGGTCTCACGATGGAGGAGACCGCCGAGGTCATGGAGATTTCCCGGGCCACGGTCGGCAGGCATTGGGCGACGGCGCGGCTGTGGCTCAAGAAACGCATCCAGGATGAGAGAACATAGCGTCATCGCCGGGCCTCCGCGATGAGCCCCTGCTCGCCCAGCATCGCCAGATAGGGCGCGACATCTTCCCACGGAAGCGGCGGCTCCACCGGCGCGAAAGACGACGCGTCGGAAGCGCGAAACCGTCCTTCCTCGAGCACGCGGCGCAAGAACCCGGCGCCCGCGCCCGGGACGCTCAAGTGCGATTCGGCCTGGTAGACGTCGATCGCCGGTTCGCCTGATTCGTCCGGAGTCCAGGCGTGCGCCACCGGCGCGTACTCCGTTACCGCCAACTCCGATTCCGGCTGGATCCCGCCGGCCTGTGGCCTGTTGGCTGCCAGGGCCGCGCGGACCTTGTCGCCCGGATTGGCCACCGCGCGCTGCCAGATCCGGTTGACCTCCGGGCCGTCGAGATCGATCGCGTCCAGGGCCGCGCGCAGCTCTGAGATACGCGCGGCCAAGTGCTCGCGGACCTCGCGCGGCAGGCGGCCGTCGCGCGCGATCGACGCGGGCATGTGGCGCCAGGTGGGCTCCGCCTCGAGCACGGGATCGAGAATCTTCCGCAGAAACGAGAACGGACTCGCCGGCAGGAATCCGATGTCCACCGAAAACGACATGCCGTCTGCTTCGGTCGCGTGGACCATCCCGGGAGGCACGTAGAGAATGTCGCCTGGCTCGAGCACGATCTCCACCGAATTGCTCGCGTCCAGGCCTTGCAGCCGCTCCCAATCGTCCGGTTCCGAGGCCGGGAAGAACAGCGTGCCGTTGTCGCGAAGCGCCGCGGCGCGGGTGGGAAAGTCGAGGATCGGCGCGGGCGAAACGAACCACCGCTTACGGCCTTCGACTTGAATCTTGAAGCTATCCACCGGGTCGATGTGTGCGTGGAATGCGTCGCCGCCGGGCGACAGCGATCCGGCGATCATTAGTTCTCCGGTGTGGTTCAGGTCGCGGCGCAGGTGCGCGGCCAGCCGCAGCGCGGCGGGGGAGACCATGTCGCCAATGACGCTCAGTCCGGCGCGGAAAGCCGTCTCGGCCTGGCCGGGCTTGACTTCGAAGCTCCTCGGCTTCCCTTCGCCGCCGCGAAGCACGCGGCCCTCGAAAAAGGTGGCCGTCACGGCGCGCCCATCGTAGCCCGGCGCGGCGAGTTCGGTGAAGAAGTCGCGGTGCGTGTACTCCTCGCCGAGCAACGACGCGAGCGTGGCGCCGGCGCCGCGGTGGTGAAGAAAATGGCGGCCCTGGATATCGCGAACGAAATTGGCGGCCGGTGTGGGATGAAGCAGTTTCTCGAGGACGGTCATGACAGGCTCTCCAGGGAAGGGAACGGGCCCGGGCGTGCCGGGCCCTGAGACGCCGAGCGACTACGGGCGGCCGAACACCGCGTCGCGCATGTAGCCGATGCCGGCCTTGACGTCGGACTTCACCTTCAGAACGGTGGGCAGATTCAGTTTCATTGGTTTCTCCTTTTCGATCGGCGCCGCTTTCCGCGACCGCCTTCATACTGGTAAGCGGACGCACGGAGAAAACCGTCTCGAGAAAAACGATTTTTCTTATCGTGAGAGCTTCTCGATCAATTCGCGATCGCCCGGCCGGGGCTGATCGTTCTGGAGGCCCCGCAGCAGTTCGAGCGCCTTGGCCTCGGCCGGCGCGGAGCCGCCAGTCTTCCTCCTGGCATCGGCGAGCAGCAGGTACGCGTCGGCCAGAGTGCGCCGCTGGAACGCGTTGCGCGGATCGCGCCGCGACAGTTCGGCTCGAACCCCGGCGGCGCGTTCGAGCAGCGCCGCCGCCGGTCCGGATTGTCCCGCCAGCAGCCGCGCCTCGCCGAACCGGTAGAGCGTGTCCGCCAATTCCTCCCGGAACTGAGCGTTCTTCGGATCGCGCGCCGCCAACTCCTCGCGGATTCGCAGGGAGCGCTCGCCCGCCGCCAGCGCCTCCGTGTAGGCGCCCGCCTTGCCGTTTACCGTCGCCAGCCGGATCAATGCGTTCGCCAGATCGCGGCGGCCCTGCATGTTCTGGCGGTCCTTGGCCGCGATGCTTTCCGCCAGCGCGGCCGCCTTTTCGGCGTTCCGTTTGGCTTCGGCCGGTCTGCCCAGCACCGCCTGCAACTGGCTCGACCGGGTGAGAGCCACCATGTGCATCCGTTGCGTGTTCCCGTTGGTGGCATCCTCGGTGGCGAGCGCCTCGGCCAGCGCCAACGCACGCTCGAAGTGCTCCAGCGCGCCCGCCGGATCGCCTAAGTTGAGCACGTTCGGGTTGCCCAGCGCGTCGCCCACCTTGTGGTAGGCGAGCACCAGATTCCGGCGATGCGCCGCATCCTTGGGATGCGCTTCGTGCAGCGACTGCGCGATCGCCAGCGACTTCCGGTACAGTTCGAGCGACGCCTGGACGTCGCCTCCGGTCGACGTGATCGTCCCCAGCCGGTTGTAGCCGGTAATCAGATCCGTTCGGAGGCGCTCGTTGTCGGGATGCCGTTCGAGCAGCCTCTCGAGCAGCTCCAGTCCCTTCTTGCTGTGGGTGAGCGAACCGCCGGAATCGCCGCTCACGCGGAGCGCATTTGCCAGATTCAAGTGCGCGGTCGCCAGGTTCCGGCCAACCAGGATGTCGCGGGGATTCTCCGCCGCGGCCCGTTCGCGCAGCTCGAGAGCTTTGCGATGGCTGATCGCGGCGCCCGCGGAATCGCCCAGGTGCGGGAACCCCGGCCGGAACTGAATCATTCCGACCTTCTCGTACGCGCCGGCCAATTCGGTCAGCAGCCCGGAATCGTTGCGCGATTCCGAGGCCAGCCGGTCCAGATAGGTCTGCGCCCGTCGAACGATCAGGTGCCGCGCCTGCGTCGATCCTTGCAGGGTCGCGATCGCGTCGTGCACCTCGAACAGGTACGCGTTGGCCAGCTCCCGCACTTCCTGAAAACGGCGTTCGGCCCGTTTGCGCTGCACGTCGATGGTCCACACGCTCACCGCCAGACCCACCGCCATCGCCGCCGCGAAGGCCGACGACAACGAGTTCCGCCGCAGGAACTTTCCCGCCCGGTAGAACAGCGTGTTGTCCCGGGCCGCCACGGGCATGCCGTCGAGGAAGAGCCGGATGTCGCCGGCGAACCGCTCGCAAGAGGCATAGCGGCGCCGGGGTTCCTTCCGAAGAGCCATTAGAACGATGTTGTCGAGGTCTCCCGCCAAGCGCGACCTCGTGTCCTTGCCTGCCGCGACCGCGCTCGGCTTGGCGGGCTCGTCCTCGCAGATCAGCTTCTCGACCTCGGCGGACGTCTTTCCCGCCAGGTCGTATGGCCGGGTCTGGGTGAGGAGCTCGTACAGGATCACGCCGAGCGAGTAGATATCGCTCGCGGTGGTGACAGTCTCGTTGCGGATCTGCTCCGGACTGGCGTAGGCGATGGTCATGGGGCGGCTGCCCGTCTGGGTCGGGTCGATCGTTTCGCCGAACAACTCCGGCCGCAGGATCTTCGCGATTCCGAAGTCGACCAGCTTCACCTCGCCGCCGCTGGTGACCAGAACGTTGCCTGGCTTGAGGTCGCGGTGCACCACCAGGTTCTGGTGGGCATACTGAACCGCCTCGCACACCTTGGCGAACAGCCGGAGGATGTCGGCCGCCGGCGGCTTGCGGGAACGGCAATAGACGTCGATGTTCTCGCCCTCGACGTGCTCCATCACGAAGTACGGCAGTCCGTCGGCGGTGACTCCGCCGTCGATTAGGCGCGCGATATGCGGATGATCGAGCGCCGCCAGGATCTGCCGTTCATGGCGGAAGCGCTGCAGCATCGAATCGGAAGCCGCGCCCCGGGCGACCTTGATCGCCACGCGCTTGCGGTACAAGTCGTCGGCGCGCATGGCGAGATAGACCGAGCCCATCCCGCCGCGGCCGATCTCGCGCAGAACCCGGTAGGGTCCGATGCGCACGGGCGCGGCGTGCGGCCCCGGTTGCGCGGGAGTGACCTCGAGGAACGCATCGTCCTCCACCGCCAGCAGTTCCTCCACCTCGCGGCGCATTGCCGTGTCGTCGCAGGCGGTGCGCAGATACGCCGCCCGCTCCGCCGGAGTGCGCTCCAACGCGTCGGCCAACACTTCCCGAACCCTGTTCCAGCGAGCGGCGTCCACCGCCGGTTCCTCCTAGCGCGCTCCCACGCGCTTCATCACGCTCCGGATGGCGCCGAACACCCGTTCCTCCACATCGCCGGAGAACGGTCCTGGCATGCCATAGTAGATCATACTGGAATCGGCCTCGTATCCGCCTTCGTCCAGGACCCGTTTCGATGGGATATAGCAGGCGACATCGTTCGAGTAACCGGCCACGATCAGATTTTCGCGCGGGAACTCCTTCTTCGCCCGGATGGAGTAATCGATCACCACTTCTCCGCCCAGCGCCAGGATCGCCGGTCCGCGCCCGAAACGGATCGCCTGCACCGGATACACGAGGGTTCGCACCGGATGGCCCGAGTCGTAAGCGGCAAGCATCGCCTGGGCGCGGCGCTGGTTGAAACCGGTGGGATGCTTGGATTCCTTTTCGAAATCCTCCCGCGTGTGGACGCGGAACGCGAGGTCGGTCAACTGGAACGCGGCGCGGATGCGCCCGTGGACCGGCTTGTCATTCGCGCCCACGGCCGAGGCAACTCCATCGGCCAGTGCCGCGCCGTGCTGCCGCGCCAGATCGTCCGTTCCCCTCGGATTCGGATTCTGATCGCCGCCGCAGAGAAGCAGGAACAGCGCCGTGGCGCCGGGGAACTTCTTCTCCACATCGATCTGCGCGAACCCTGCGTAGTCGCCGCTGATTCGATAATGGCCGATCGTCGTGTTGTGGCAGGCATATCCGAACAGGATCGCCTTCACCTGGCCACCCACCCGGACCGTCACCACCGGGACGGAATGATCCTTTGGGCCGTCGGGCTGCACGCCGATCTTGACGCCATCCTTGGTGAACTGGCGGCGATTCACGGCGAACCCCGCCGATCCCGCCGACCACGAGAGGGAAGCCGGTTCCATCTTTTCGAGCGACGCTCCGATGACATCCACCAGCGCGTCCGTCAGCGTCCGGGTGTAGGCATCCACCACCGAGGTGTCCGCTTCGTTCAGCGCGAACATCACCTGGCGCGTACTCACCAGCGGACCGGTGTGGGTGTGGGACGAGTTGAACAGCACTTGCGAACGTTCGAGCCCCCACTGTTTCTGAGATCGGGCGCAAACCTCGTCGGTGATGGCGCGGGTCAACCCCAGCAGGTCCGTGGTGACGATCACTGCCCTGCTGCCGCCGGAGTCCCGAATGGCCAGCGCCTTGGCCCACAGATCGGCCAGCACGCCTTCCGACGCGTGCGTCCGGTTGCCGTAGCCCGACATCCAAATGGGCTTGTCCGGCGTGATCTTCCTCACCGCCACGCCAGCCGTGTACTCGGGCTTGGCGGCCCAGGCGGCGCTGGCGGCGAACAGCAAGAGCGCGACGCGCACGTTACACCCAGATCCGCGTCGGTTCCTGGCCGGGAGCCAGATGCGGCCAGTTTTCGCGCGATTCGTAGTAGGTGGACTCGATCACCGCCAGGTGGAAGCGCGGCAGCTCTCCGAAGTCGATGCTATCGGGATTGGGCTGCGAGACGATCGTG
This sequence comes from Acidobacteriota bacterium, assembly GCA_005808475.1. Lineage (GTDB taxonomy): Bacteria > Acidobacteriota > Terriglobia > Bryobacterales > Bryobacteraceae > SYLY01. The sequence continues at coordinate 14,550 of SYLY01000066.1, read as the reverse complement.
GCCAGTCCCATCACTTCCGCGCCGTTGCTTTCGCACAGCGTCTTGATCTCCCGCAGGTTCTTGCCGCTGCGTAGCACGTCGTCCACCAGCAGGACCTTTTCGCCCGGCTCCTGTTCCAGGAACTGGCGGAATCGTTGCGGTTCGTCGCGGTTCATTCGCTCCACCCAATAGACCCGCTTGGCGCGCAACGCCTCGCACACACCGTACGCCACCGGCAGCCCGGCCACCGCCGGCGCCACGATCGACAACTGCGGGATCGCCGCGCGGATCTCGGAATTGCGCCGGATCAGGCGGCTCAGCGCGACGCTCAGCGTCTTCTGATCCTGGTAGTTCCGGAAGGCCAGCGCCATTTGCAGGTACTGGTTGGAGAAGATGCCGTTCGGATAGGCGAAGAAACCGTCGCGGAGGGCGCCCGACTGCCGCAACAGTTGGATCACCTCGTCCTGCGTGGGAATGATTTCCATCAATGAGCTCCTTTGCCGAGCAATACTCGCGGTATGGTGCGCAGCATGATCTTCCAGTCGAGCGCCAGAGACCAGTTGTCGATGTACTCCATATCCTTGCGCATCCAGGTCTCGAAGTCCAGACTATCGCGTCCTTCGAGCGCCCACAGGCACGTCAGTCCGGGACGCATCCGAAGGCGGCGCCGCTGCCAGCGCTTGTACCGCTCCACTTCGTCCGGAACCGCCGGCCGCGGCCCCACCAGCGACATGTCGCCCTTGACCACGTTCCACAACTGCGGCCATTCATCGACCGAGAACCGGCGCAGGTAGCGGCCGAAGCCGGTGGCGCGCGGATCGTTCGGAATCTTGAAGGCCACTTCCTTCCGGTTGAGGTGCCGCAGCCCGTCCTTCAGGTCTTCGGCGTTCTGAACCATGGACCGGAACTTGTAGAACGTGAACCGGCGGCCATTCAACCCACAGCGGATCTGCCGGAAGATCGCCGGTCCGGGCGACGAAACGCGGATCGCCAACGCGATCGCCGCCATCACCGGGGCCAGCAGCACCAGCGCGGCCGCCGCCAGGGCGACATCGGTCGCGCGCTTGAGGAACAGGCGAATCTCGTCGTGCGGCGCGGCGGAGAAGGTGAGCAGCGGAAGACGGTCCAGACGTTCGAGATAAACCTCGCTGTTGACATGCGGGAAGAAATCCACCGCCACGCGTGTCCGCACACCCTCCTCGTCGCACAGAAGCAGGACGTCCTCGAGTTCGGCCAGCCGGTTGCTGTCCACGGCGAAGATGATCTCGTCGATGACGTGGCGGTCCAGCAGCTCCGGCAGGTCCTCGAGCGCGTGCACGGGGTAGTCCCGCGGCGCCCGGAGCGACGAGGCAGCTCTTCCCGGAGTATCGGCCAGAAAGCCCACCAGCCGGATTCCATACGCCTCCGACCTTTCGAGCGACTCCGCCAGACCGATCGCGCGTTCTCCCGTTCCAGCCACCAGGACATGATGTGGCGCGCCGAACTCGCGGCGGATCCAGCCCACCAGCTTGCCCGCGTTCAGCCGGAACAGACACGCGAACAGCCAACTGAAGACGGCGAACAATCCGATGAACGCCCGGCTCAGATCCATCCGCAATATGTATTGGAACAGCACCAGCCCGATCCCGCCGGCGATGGTCTGCCGGAAGCTGTCGCGCAGGATGACCGCCGGATGCGCCGAATCCAGCCGTTCGTAGAGTTGCAGCCAGGCGCCTGTCAACGGCCAGAACAGCACCGCCGCCAACAGCAGGGACGCAACCTCGGAGGGCGTCAGAAAGAAGGTGCGCTCCAACGGGAGCAGCGCCCGGCAGCGGTACGCCGCCGCGAATGCCAGGATGGCCAGTGCGACGTCGGCCAATGCGAAGAGGAGCTTGACCTTGCGATGGTGGCGGCTGAACACGTTCCGGCGGTCTTCAGCATAACACGCCACCAAGCGGCTGAAAATAATCCACCGCCGCTGCCCGCTCGCACATCCGAGCAGTCGAGGTCGAGCATGCAGCCATCCCCGGACACAGAGACTCAATTGGCGTCGTTACTCGATTCCAAACGGACCGATCGCGGCGCGAGCCTGGCGGTCCTATCCTTGATTTCGCCCGTCCTGGTGGTTTTTCTGAGACACCCAGGGTGCACGTTCTGCCGGGAGGCGGTGAGCGATCTGGCTCTCGGGCGGAAGGAAATCGAGGACGGCGGCGTGCGGATCGTCGTCGTCTCCCATGGCGACGAGGAAGCGGCAACGGCTCTTCTGGCACGCCATGGGCTGGCCGCCATCGAGCGGCTTCACGACTTCGATCAGGCGCTCTATCGCGCTTTTGGATTGAATCGAGGCACGCCCGGGCAGCTTGCCGGACCTAAGGTCCTGCTCCGCGGGATCCAGGCCGGATGGCTGGACGGCCACGGGCTGGGGCCAGTCGCCGGCGATCCGCGCCAACTCCCCGGCGTGTTCCTCATCCACCACTGCAAGCTCGTCCGGAGCTTTCGACATCGCACTGCTGCCGATCGTCCGGACTATCGGAAGCTCGCTGGGATCGAAGTTCAGCAAGAGTAAATTCGCCGCCGAGATTCGGTAGTGTGAATGAAGTCAGTTTCAGAGAGGGTGAATCTTCTCGCCGATTTCGTCATCAAACCCTGCGTGATGCCAGAAATCAACCTAGCCGATGAGATTCTCGTTGAGCGCGCCCGCCAGGGCGACTCCGAGGCTTTCACCGAGTTGATGCGCCGCAGCGCCACCACCTCCAAGCGTTTGGCGGTTTCCATTCTCCGCAACCCGGACGCGGCGGATGACGCGCTTCAGGAGGCCTTCTCCAGGGCTTGGCAACATGTGCCCGGCTTCCACGGCTACGCCAAGTTCTCCACCTGGCTGATGCGCATCGTTGTCAACCAATGCCTGATGGTGCTCCGGCGGAACAAGCGCCACCAGCCGGTCGCCCTGGACGAGGGTTCGCCGGAAGAGGATCGCGCGTCCGTTCAATTGAGGGATCCAGGTCTGGGCCCCGAGCGTCTGCTGGCCCGCCAGGAGATGATCTCCGCGGTGCGCCGGGAGGTCGGCCGGTTGCCCAAGCTGCTGCGCGAACCTCTCGAAATGCGCGACCTCGAGGAGCGTCCCATAGAGGAGATCGCCGGTAAGCTCCAGCTTTCGATTCCGGCCGTGAAGTCGCGTCTGCTGCGCGCCCGGGCGGAACTGCGCCAGCGCCTCGAGCGGCACATGCCATCCGATCGCGCCGTCGCGATGTCGTAGCGGACTGGAACTAGAACGTAAAGCGGCCCGACACTTGCACTTCGCGCGAGCCGAGGAACGCACCGGTTATGCGTCCGAAGTTGACTCCGCTCGTCACGGTTGTGTTGGGCGTTCCGAAATGGGTGCGGTTGAATGCGTTGTAGAACTCACCGGAGACCTTGAAGCTGATCCCTTCGCGGACAACGACGCTTTTCTGCACGGTGAGGTCCCACTTGTTTATTCCGGGCGCGCGCAGATCCGCCGTCCGGGATGAAGTGCTCCGCAACGTGAACGGCTGCTGCGGCACAAACTGCGACTGGTCGAAGTAGTTGTCCACCGTAAAGGGGTTCTTGCCGGACCGGAACAGCCGCTCCGCGCCGCCGAACGCCAGCGCCGGGCCGCTCTGGAACGTCACCACCCAGTTGATCTGCCACTTCTCGACGAGTTTACGCACCACAGGATGTGCGTTCGCGGCCAAGGCGCGTCCCGATCCGAAGGGCAGGTCGTAGAGGCCATGCACCACGAGACGCTGGGGACGGTCGGAGTCGGAGATCACGCGCTCGACCTTGGCGTCGTTCGGGTTCAGAAACGAAGTCGCCTCGATCAGCTTCGAGTTGGTGTATGCGGCGCCGAAATAGAGCCCCTTCGACAACCGCTTGCTCAGTTCGAGTTGAAACGAATGAGCCCACGAGCGGCCGACAGGTAGGGCCGTCTGCGTCAGGCCCGTGTACTGCGGGAAGGGGCGGAGAAGCTGCAAGACCGTGGTTGTCGCCTGGCTGAGCGCGCTGGTCGAGTCGGTGACAACGCCTGCGAACGGATTCGCCACGCGCGCGTTCAGACGAGTCCCGAGGGGCAGGAACCGGTCCGGATATTGATTGACGTTCCGGCTCACCGTGATCCGCTGAACCATGGCGCCGACATAGGCGGCCTGCACGGAGAAGTCGCCGGGCAAGACGAACTGGAACCCTTGCGAAAACTGCTGGTTCATGCCGTGCTTGTAGTCGGGCAGTAAATTCCCGGGTGACGCCCCGCCGGCGGTGACGGACTGTCCCACGCCGGTCAGCAGTCCGCTGGCCGCGCCTGGAGGCCGCGAGAGCCCGCTCGGAAACGGGTTGCTCAGCGTGTTGAACGGCGTCAGGTTGTTGTCGAGCGAGGTGACCATCTGGGTGGCGAGCGAGAATCCGTCGAGGCGGTAGTTGGAAACCACGTTGGGCGAATAGAAGATGCCGTAGCCGCCGCGCGCCACGATCCAGTTGGTAAGACGGTAGGCGTATCCGATGCGCGGCGCCCAGAGCACTCCCGCCATGTTGAGGTGTTCGCGCGGCGTCGCGTCCGTCGCCAGGAACCGGAGCCCGCCCTTCACGTTGAGCGCCGCGAGTTCGGGGATGGGCGCCCGTGCGTAGTTGGCCTTGGCCCGCTCCTCGAGTGGACTCGCCACCGCGAAGTCGAGCCCCGCGTTGCCGCGGTTGAACCGGTCCGTCACGCCGTTCTCGTGTTCCAGGCGGATTCCGAGATTGAGCGTCAGCCGCGAAGTCGCCTTCCAGTCGTCGTGGAAATAGAGGGCGTGATAGGTGGCCTGCAACGCGGGGGCCGCGTTGATGTCCGCCGAGCCGCTGTTGGGCGCTCCGAGCAGGAACGACGCGAAATCGTGACCGGCGGTCGCCGACACGGTGTTCGCGTTCGGACCCTGCGTGAACGCGCGTCCGAAGTTGAAGATGCCCGCCGAGCGATTGGGTCCGAACGCATTCTGCTGCGTCACCATGTAACGGTATCCGGCTTTCAACGCATGGCGGTCGCGTGTGTAGTGGACGTTGAACAACGGACTGTAGACGTTGTTGTAGGTGCTCGACGGCACACGTCCCGCGCCCAGGTTCTCGACATCGCCGGTCAGCATGGCGAAGCGGGGAAAGTTGAGGAACGGAACCGAACTCGTGAACGCCGCCGGGAATCCGAGCGTCGAGAGATTGAACCCCGATCCGTACATGATGTTCGCGTCGAAGTAGCGCGTGAAGCCCATTCGCGCGTCGAATACCGTGCGCGCATTGGCGACCCAGGTGTAGCTTCCGCCCGCGCCGATGTTCCCGCGTTCGAACTCGTCCTGGCCTCCCGTCGGATTGCCCGCCGGCCGGCAGCATTCGCCGTAGAACGGGCTCGACGGATCGGTCCGGTGATTCCAGCCGTACCGGAAAAAGATCGAGTGGTTGGTGTTGATCTGGTGATCGACGCGCGAGGCGAGGCTGGCCCATTGGCGTCCGCTGACCTGCGGATTGTCGAAGTTGCGCAGGTCGCCCGAGGACGGACGCGCATTCGGCAGAGGATAGAACTTCAGCGCGTTCACCGACACGGCGTCGAAGCGCGACCGAGGAACCGCGTTGCCGGGAAAAGCGGACCGCAGGGAGGCCGTGCCTTCCTGCCGCGTGGTCGCGGGGTCGAAGATCGTGTACGGCCGGCCGGCGCGGTCGAGCGTGCGGGAGAAGTCGCCGTTCCGCTCGAGTTCGCTCGGTACGATGGCGCGCGCGAACGCGTTGCCGGCGATCCGCGTGCCCTCGAAATTGAAGAAGTAGTGCGTCTTGTCCTTGCCCTGATACACCTTGGGGATCCACAAAGGACCGCCGAACGATGCGCCGTACGTATTCTGCTTGAACTCGTTCTTCGCCGCTCCGATCCGGTTATTGAAGAAGTTGTTCGCGTTCAGGTTGTCGTTGCGCAAGTACCAATACGCGGTCCCGTGATACGCGTTGGTGCCTGCCCGCGTGCTCACGTTGACGAAGGCGGCGCCGGAGTGTCCGAACTCGGCGTCGTAGGCGCTGGTCTGCGCGCGCATCTCCTGCACGGCGTCCGGCGAGGGCGACAAAGACACGTTGGTCGTGCCCATGTTCGGAATTCCGTCGAGCAAAAACTCGCTGCGCGCCTCCGATCCCGACGCCGCGAAGGCGGAGGGTCCGGCGACATCCCACGGGTTGAGCGCGCCCGGATCTCCGGTGTACTGAATGCCGGGCGACAGCGTCAGAAACACGTACGGATTCCGGCCAATCAGCGGCAGTTCGTTGATCACCCGCTGGCTGACGGTGGTTCCCAGCGCGCCAGTCTCGGTCCGCAGCAGCGCCGCTTCGCCTGTGACAGTGACGCTCTCGGCCAACGCTCCTACTTCGAGCTCGATGTCGATCGTCGTGGTCTCGCCCGTCTGCAATTCGACGCTGTCGCGGCGGAACTGCTTGAAGCCGGAGACCGATGCCTCGAGGCGGTAGTTGCCCCGGTCGAGCAGCGTGAAGCGGTAAAAGCCCGACGTACTGGTGGCCTCCACGCGGGCGGCGCCGGTGTCGACGTTGGTGAGTTTGATCGTCACACCCGGAACGGCGCTTCCGCTCGAATCGCGGACGATGCCGGTGAGATTGCTCTTGTTGACCTGGGCGGCGAGCGAGAAGGCACAGGTGAAGACCAGGAGAAGCTTCGAGGCTGAGACCATCCGACGATGGTACACCCAGCGCCATCGATCTGGCGATCCCTTTGCTACACTGGCCGGTTCGATGAAGATCGCCGGCGTCCACGCTTTCGCTATCTCGATTCCGCTACCCGCGCCCGTTTCCGACGCGGTGCGGCTCATCACGCATCGCGACCATTACCTGGTCGACATCGTGACGGACGAAGGCATCACCGGCACCGGCTTCACCCTCGGCTACGACGCCAGTCTTGCCATGGTGTCGATGACGGACACCATCTTTCGACCTATCCTGAGCGGCGCCGATCCGCTCCGGTCGGAGGGTCTGTGGGCGGAAATGTACCGCCAGTCGATTCAGGCGGGCCGCCGCGGGGCGGCGTTGCGGGCGATCTCGGCGATCGACATCGCTCTATGGGATCTGCGCGGCAAGGCAGCGGGCATGCCTGTGATGTCGCTGCTCGGAGTTCACCAAACGCGCCAGCGCTGCTACGCAACCGGGGGGTACTTTCGCGACGGCCAGACGCACGACGAACTTGCCGCCGAGTATGTAGGCTATGCCGAACTCGGATTCATTGCCGCCAAGTTGAAAGTCGGCAAGTTCTCCGCCCGCGAGGACGCCGCCCGGCTCGCGGCGATTCGCCGGGCGGTGGGCGAAGACATGGAGATCCTGCTGGATGCCAACGGCGGCTGGCCGGATGCCCCCACCGCGATCGCCGCCATGCGGAGGCTCGAGGAGCACCGCCCCTACTGGATCGAGGAGCCTGTCCGCGCCGATAACGTGGCCGCGATGGCGCGCATCGCCGAGGCTCTCGATACACCCGTGGCCACCGGCGAACTCGAGGCGACCCGCTGGGCTTTCGCGGACCTGATCGAGCGCCGCGCGGCCGACATCCTCCAACCGGATGCCACCGTTTGCGGCGGCGTGGGCGAGTGGCTGAAGATCGCGCACACGGCCGCCGCGTTCGACATTCCCGTCGCGCCGCACTACAACTGGGACATCCACACGCAGTTGCTGGCCACCGTCCCGAACGGCCTGTTCATCGAGTATTTCGCGCCGGCGAGCCGGGTGAAGATGTTCGACGCCGTTCTCGAGAATCCCATCTCGCCGGTGAACGGCTACATCGAACCGCGCCGCGATCCCGGCTTCGGTCTCCGGTTCCGCGCGGACAAGCTGGAGGAGTATCGAATTGGCTAGCCAACGCCTGCGCATCGCCACCATCGGGCAAGGGTTCATGGGGAAGGCCCATTCGAACGCTTTCCGCCAGGTGAAGCACTTCTTCGACATCCCCTACGAACTGGAACTGGCTGTTCTTTGCGGACGCGACAAACCCTCGCTCAACCGCATGGCCGCCCGTTGGGACTGGGAGGACGTATCCACCGACTGGCGCGAAACCGTGGCGCGGCCGGACATCGACATCGTGGACATCGCCGCGCCCAACAACCTGCACGCTCCCATCGCCATCGCGGCCGCCAAGGCGGGCAAGATCGTGTGGTGCGAAAAGCCGCTGGCGGTGTCGCCAGAGGAGTCGCGGCAAATGGTGGAGGCCGCCCGTCACGTGCGCACGATGACCTGGTTCAACTACCGCCGCGTTCCGGCCATCGCGTTCGCGCGCGAGTTGGTCAAGCAGGACATGATCGGCATTCCCTATCACTACCGCGCCACCTACCTGCAGGAGTGGGGCAGCGATCCTACCCGCCCGGCGAACTGGAAGACCGATCCCGCGCAAGCCGGTTCGGGCGTGCTAGGCGATCTGATGACCCACTCGATCGACACGGCGATGTATTTGAACGGACCGATCGCCGAGGTCCAGGCGCTCCAGCGGACGTTCGCCGCCAATCGCCACGTCGACGACGCGACTCTCGCGCTGGTGCGATTCGAAAACGGCTCCGTCGGTAGCTTCGAGGCGACGCGCTACGCCACCGGCGCCAAGAACCGCAACGCGTTCGAACTGCACGGCGCCAACGGCGCGATCCGGTTCAACCTCGAGGATCTCAACCGGCTCGAGTTCGTCGACGCCACCGAGGCTCGCAACCTGCAAGGGCCGCGAAACATCCTGGTGACCGGCCCCGATCATCCTTACTGGACCAATTACTGGAAGCCCGCGCACATCATCGGTTACGAGCACACCTTCATCTCGGCCGTGGCGGACTTTCTGCTGGCGATGGCGCTCGACGAGCCGTTCCAGCCCGATTTCGAGGACGCGCACCGGGTTCAACTGGTTGTCGACGCCATCGCGCGCGCCGCGGCGTCCGGGGGCCGGGTCGCGGTGGATCGCGCCTGATCCACCGGCCAGTTAACCGTTCTTAACGCGGCGAGGGAAACCTTTCCCGGGAAATCGCGTTCTTCAGTAATAGAGGGACGCGGATGAAGAACATAACGATGGGAATGGCCTTGGTGCTCTCGGTGAGCCAGGCGCTCTTCGCCGGTCCGAGCCGGCCGGTGGCGGGCGGCGCGGCCGCGGCTATCGCGGACATGGAAATCGCGGCGAACGATCTCGAGCTCGACGCGCGGGATCTGGACTCGTTCACCGGCAACATCAATCTCCACTGGCGGTCGCACGCATTGAAGCTGGTTGCCATCAAGGACGAACTGCGCGAGATCGCGGGGCGGATGCGGTACCTGGAAAGCCGGCGCGAGTCGCTCGAGCCGAAAGAGCTGGCCACGCTCGACCGCGCCGCTCCCCTGTTGCGCGCCGCCACGGCTGCCGCCAACGGCGCCATCGAGCATCTCAATGAGCGTCAGGGGCTGCTCTGGATCGAGCCCTACAAGTCGTCCGCCGCCAAGCTCGCCGATGCCGCGGTCCGAATGGTGAAGTTGCTGCGCGAGTTCTGAGGGGCCGTCTACCAACCCATCAGCCTGGCCAGATATGGCGCCGCCGCCGTGACGCCGACTCCGATCAGCCCGCCGATCTTTTGCAGCGTGTCCGCGATCTTGGACACGTGACCGGCCCCGGCCGCGATGCCTTCCAGTTGATCGTTGATCCGCTCCATTCCATTGGCGGCCGAGCCGGCCGCAATCGCGGGAACCGCCTTGTCGAGCATCAGCTTTTTCGCGGGCTCGGGAATCGGCGCCTCGGCGATGTCGCGCCGGAGTTGCTCCACCAGCCGCTCCAGTTACGCCGCGTCGAACTCTTTCGTAATGCGCACACTCGATCGCGCGCCGTCGCCGATCGCCACGCCCGGCGACGCGGTGATGTCGCCTACCTTGATCTTGCTCATCGCTTTCCTCCCGTTTTTCGAACTCTCGCCGCCGCTTCCTTGCCAATGGCGATTCCGTCGCTGTTGGAGATATCGCCCGTGTTGATCGAGTTGTCGTTCTGATACACGTTGTAGACCACGTTGCCCTTGACGACCACCGGCATCGTATTGAACGGCTGTCCTCCCACCCGCACCGAAACTTGTTGGCCCGAAGCCTCCATTTGGTAATGCACCGGAGGCGGCGGAGCCGGTTGGAACCCGTTGACGTTGACGCTGCCGGCGAATGCGAGGCATGGCCCGAAGAATTCCTGCCAGCGGAACAGGTTCATCGCCGTGACGATCTTCACGGTCCCCGCCGCGCCGTGCAGCAGCATCAGCACCATCCGCAACGGTTGGCCGCTCATCATGCTGACGCCGTGGATCTCCCGGATGTCGGCGGTTGCGCCGGCGAAAGGAATCGGGCGTGCTGGGCCCATCGGCTGCACGTTCGTCAGGCCGAGACTCAACCCTTGCATCCACGCGCCCACCGGATTGTCCATCGAATACATCGCCTGACGCATGCTTGGCGCGTACATCGGGGGAATGGCATCGAGCATGACGATGGCGGGAGTGAGCGGAGGCGGCGTCGAGCCGGGCGGTAGAACGGCGAAGCCCGTCGGGGTCTGTTGCGCCAGGAACCCGTTGGGCAGAGCCACCGCGAAATTGGGACCGAACAGCACCGGCGCCTGTTGGTTGTCCAACCAGGGAGGCGCGAAGAAGGGATTCATGGTTCCTCCGTTGCCCCCGATTTTACATCAGCCGAAACGGTGTGGAGAAATACTACTGGACGAAATTGTATCCTCGAGCCCCTCGACCGCGTCTCCGGAGATGGGAAGTACACGATCATGTCAAAGCGATATTTCGCGACCGCCGCCGCCTTGGCGGTATCCGCCCTGACGCCGGTCATCCGCGCCGAGGATGGCTCCGCGTTGTTCGGCGCCAAGTGCGTTGCCTGCCATACCGCCACAGGCGCGGGTAAGGCCGCGATGAAGGGAACCAATCTGCTCGCCGCCGAGGCCAAGAAGCGGACCGACGAGCAGTTGGCCGATATGATTGCCAAGGGTGGCCCCGCCAAGAAGGCGTCCCATGCGTTCGAGAAGAAGGGCCTCGCCGCCGCCCAGGTGACGGCTTTGGCCGGGCACGTGCGCGAGTTGCAGGCGAAAGCGAGGTAGCCGCTACCCCTTCTGTTTGGGGAACCGCCAGATTCGGAGCGCGTTCTCACCCAGCAGCAGTTTCCTATCCGCGTCCGTGTAGAACGAGCAGTACTTATCCACGAACTCCAGTTCCTTGTCCATGGGCAGCTCCCAGCGCGGACGCGGATAGCCGGTGCCCCACACTAGCTGCTTTCCGCCGAACTCCTCGTAAATCGCCTTGTAGAACGGCCAGGTGTCCTCGTACGGATATTTCTTGATCTCCGACATTTCATAGGGCTCGGAGTTTGAGATCCACACCTGCGGGAATTTCTTCAGCGCGAACATCCGCTTGAACTCCGGCCATGGATCGGAGGCTTTGAGGTCCGGCTTGCCCGCGTGGTCCACGATGATCTTCACGCCCGGGAATCGTCCCGCCATGTCCGCGAGTTGCGGCATCTGGTGTGGCGCGATGTAGAAGTTGAAAACCGCCTTCAGCTTCTCGGCCTCGCGCCACAACGGATACTGATCCTTGCCGTTCAGCCAGGCCTCTTTCGGATGGTAGATCGGGCTGAAGCGCATCCCCTGGAATCCGTGCTCCTTCACCCAGTAGCGGAGCCGCCCGGCCGCCTTCGGATCCCGCGGATTCAATAGTCCGTGCGCGACGAACTTGTCCGGATACTTGTGCAGCGAGTGGCTGATGTAGGAGTTGTCCCAGCCGAAATATCGCGGGTTGATCAACACCGCGTATTTCAAGCCGAAGTCCTTCATCTGCTCCACCTGATTCTCGATCGGCGCGGGCTCGGCCACCTTCAGACTCGCGCCGCGCTCAGGGTGGTTGAACGGGAACTTCGGATCGAGCGTCCAGACTTCCAGGTGCGTGTCGACGATCAACCGCCCAGGCTGGGGCGCCGCCACCGCCGCCGCCGCGGCCGTGCCGATGAAATCTCGCCGGTTCATTGTCGTTCCCTCCTCGCGGGCAGGTGCTTCTTCGGGATGCGGAGTCCCATCGAACCGCCCACCGTGATCACGTCGTACTTGCCTTGATAGCCGATCAACTGGTGGGCGGCCCACGGCTCCAATCCGTACTCGGACGTGAGCCAATGTACCATGTCGGACGTCGCCACCCGAAGCGTCCGGTCCAGCGAACTGACGAACTCCGGCTGGCTGCCGATCGCCACGATGAACTCCGCGTTCTCGAGCCGCGGTCCCGGCAGGTTGGCGCGTTTGCGGAGCGTCACCGTGAAGGAGACGTCCATCGAGGTCTCGATCCCTGTCCCGGTAGGCTCGCCGTCGGCCTGGAGCGCGTGTCCGTCCCCGATGAACAGCAAAGCGCCTTGATGATAGACCGGTAGCATTACCGTGGAGCCTTCCACCACTTCGTTGTAATCCATATTGCCGCCGTAGGTTCCCGAAATGCCCGACGACGGGCCGAAGTCGCCCTGCGCGGCTACGCCAACGCACCCGAGCATCGGCCGGGCGGGGAACTCGAACTTCACCGCTTTGCTGGTGGGCTCCCGCAGCTTCACCGTGCCCTTCGCCAGATCCAGGTCCCAGGGCAGCAGTTCGTCGCGCCCGGGCACGGCGGCGCCCTTGCGGTACGAGGCTGGATACGTTTTCTCCATCGACTCCGGCGTCACCGCGTAGGCGCCCAGCCGGTATCGAGTCCAGCCCATGTTGCGATTCATCCGGATACGGTCGAACCGAACGTGGATCGCGTCGCCGGGTTCCGCTCCTTCGATGAAGAAGGGGCCGGTGAGGGGATTCGGACCCTGCGCCACGCTCGCGCCTTTTTCGTCGAGCCCGCTCGCGTCAATGGTACGCGTGGCCACCGAGTCGCCGGGCCGGACGCGCTTCAGCACCGGATGCCGGTTGTGGAACGAGTTCCAGAATTTCGAGGCGTACACCGTGTGGACTTCGGCCGCCAGCGGGATGACGGCGGCCAACGCGAGCAGGGCTTGCTTCATGCAAGGATTATGCCGCATCCGGGGCGCGAACGGCGATACAATACCCGCTATGGATCGCCGAAAGTTCCTCGCCTCCTCCGCTTCGATGATGGGCACGTCCCACCTGTGGGCGCAAGCCAGCGACCGCGTCCGGCTCGCCATCATCGGTTTGGGCGGACGCGGCAACGACCATCTCAAGGTCTTCTCCAAGGTCAAGAACGTCGAGATCGGAGCCGTGGTCGATCCCGATGGCAATCGCGCCGAGAAGGCCGCTCAGTGGGTCCTACAGAACACCGGCAGGCGCTCCAAGGTGGAGTCCGACATGCGGCGCGTGTTCGAGGACAAAGAGATCGACGCGGTGACCATCGCCACCACCAATCACTGGCACGCGCTCACCGCCATCTGGGCGATGCAGGCGGGCAAGGATGTGTACGTCGAAAAGCCGGTGTCGCACAACTTCTTCGAAGGGCAGAAGCTGGTGGAGGCGTCGCGCAAATACAACCGGATCGCGCAGGGCGGCACGCAGCGCCGCTCCTACGGGATCTTTCGGAAGTCGATGGGGATGCTCCACGATGGCGTCATCGGCGATATCTATCAGGCGAAGTGGGTGTTCCCCGGGCGGCGCGACTCGATCGGCTACAAGCCCTATGAAACGGTCCCGGGCTGGCTGAAGTGGGACCTGTGGCTGGGTCCGGCGCCGGAGCAGCAATATCACGCCAATCTGGTGCACTACAACTGGCACTGGTTCTGGGATTTCGGCAACGGCGAACTCGGCAACAACGGCATTCACCTGGTGGACATCGCGCGCTGGGGATTGCAAAAAGAGCTGCCCTCGAAGATCTACTGCACCGGGGGCCGCTTCGGCTACAAGGATCAGGCCGAGACCCCGAACACACAGACGGTGACTTGGCGTTATCCCGACGGTTCCGAGATCATCGGCGAACTGCGCGGCCTCTATACCGGTGAGCAGATGTCGTGGGACTTCTTCGGAAGCAAAGGCCACATGCACATCAACGCCGACGGCAAGTTCACGATCGTGCTCGGCCGCAACAAGCAGCCGGAAGCGCCCGTGGAGGCGCTGCCCGAAGTGGACCACTACGGCAACTTCTGCGAAGCGGTCCGCTCGCGCGACCGCAAGCAACAGAACGCGGAAATCAACGAGACGCACCTGTCCACGTCGCTCTGCCATCTCGGCAACATCGCCTACCGCATGGGCCGTGAACTCACGTTCGACCCCGCCGCTGGAAAGTTCGTGGGCGATACCGACTCGGACCGGTTGCTGACTCGCCGCTATCGAGCGCCGTACGTGGTGCCCGAAAATCTCTGACGCCCCGCCACGGGCGCGACTTCAAATAGAATAGATCTGTGGTCACTGCCGCCAAGCCCGAAGCCGCCATCGACCGGCTCAACCAGATCCGCAACGAAATCGGAAAAGTCATCGTCGGTCAGAGAGATGTAGTGGACGGCGTGCTGGTCTGCCTGCTCGCCGGCGGACACGTGCTGCTCGAGGGCGTGCCGGGCCTCGGCAAGACGACCCTGTTGCGGACGCTCTCCCGCGTGCTGCACCTGAAGTATTCGCGCATCCAGTTCACGCCCGATCTGATG
>SYLY01000065.1 GCA_005808475.1 Acidobacteriota bacterium | reverse complement strand
GCGTCTGCGCGATGGTGCGAACCATCAACGTCTTGGCCGTTCCGGGCAGGCCGGTGATGAGACAGTGGCCGCTGACCCACAACGCGATCATGATCTGTTCGAGCACTTCGTCCTGGCCGACGATAATCCGCCGGACCTGCTCCATGATGCGTCCCTGCGCCATTTGAAAACGCTCGATCCGCGATTTGAGTTCGGTGGAGTCGAGAGTCTGTTCCGCGATCGAAGACATGAATTAGGGCTTCTCTTTCTTGTAGCTGTCGAGTTCCAATAATAGCTTCTGCGCCGGTTTATAGTTGGGAGCCGCCTCGAGAGCTTCGATGAGGGACTCCTCCGCCTTGGCGCGGTCGCCGGCCGCCAAATATGCCCGCGCCAGATTGTGATTCGCGCTCGCCCGGTCGAGCGGCTTCAACGCCAGCACGGCGCGATATTCGCGCAGCGCGCCTTGGTGATCCTTCTGTTCCAGGAGCAGATCGCCCAGCTTCCGGTGCAACGGCTCGTCGTTCACCGGATACACCCAATTGACGCGGTTCAACGTGATGGCCGCGCCCTTGCGGTCGCCCAGTTCTTCCTGCAGCGTGGCCAGGCGTTTCAGCACTTTCGGATCGCGCCCTCCGATCTGGCCGTACTTGGCCAGTTCGGCCGCCGCCGCCTTCTTGTCGCCCTTCTTCTCGTACGCGTCGGCCAGCACTTCGTAGGCGTTGGCGCTTTCCACGTAGTCGGGATAGACGTCGCGGGCCTCGCCCGCCAGCTTGATAACGTCGTCCCACTTGGAGTCCTTCTTCGCGGCGAACGCCTGCTTCAGCTTCTTGGTCCAGTCCTCGAAGCCGTCCACCGTCTTCTTCGTCCGCGCGTCCAGCCACGCCAGGAAGGCCTTGTCGAACTCCTCCGGCTTCATCTTCAGGTGCTCTACCACCACTTCCGGCGTCGTCTTGCGCGCGCCGAACGAGTGCATCATGGCGAGCAGCGTGTCGTAGCCGTACTTCTCGTTGACGTAGTCGCAGATCTGGCCGGCCTGGAAGTACGACACCACCACCTGGCCTTCGTAGCTCTGCCGTACGAAGCCCCGGTCCAGGTCGGCGACCGGCAGCAGTTTCTTGTCCTTGAGCGCGCGCAGGATGCTCGGCGTAAGGCGGTCTCCCCAATCGCTATTGGTAGCGGTCTCTTCGTGCACGGCCAGCCCTTCGGTGAACCAGCGCGGCACGCGATGCTTGGTCGCCACCAGCACGAACACGTGGCTCATCTCGTGCCACAGCGTCGATGCCCAGTGGAAGCTACCCGGCGTGCGGCCGGACGGGCTGTCCATCGCCACCACGTCGCCGAAGGTGACGCCCAGGATGCCCACGCCGGGCATGCCCATCGTGCGCACGGCGAAGTCCTCGTGGTCGGGATAGACCTCGAGGCGCACCGCCCGCGGCAGCTTCATCTTGTACTTCTTCTCGTAGACCCGGATGCACTTGCGGAGTTCGTCCTCCACGTACAGCCGCAGCAATTCGGCCTCCTTCTTGTGCAGGATCACTTCCGTGTCGGCCGTCTTGAACGTCGCGAAGTTCTTCAGGCTGTCCAGCAGTTTCAGCGAATTGGTGGTGGATGCCTCGCGGAACCCGCGGTCGTGCGCGTCGTTCAGCAGCGCCAACGCCTCTCGATCCTGGCCGGTGCGCATCAGATTGATGCCGAGCTGCGACTGCGCGTGAAGATGATCGGGATCGAGTTCGATCGCCTTCCGGTACTGCGCGATCGCTTCGTCGTAGCGCCGGTTCAGAACCAGGTGATGCCCGATGAGGTAGTGCGCGTGGCCGTACCTCGGATTGACTTTGTAGATCCTGTCGAGCCACTCCCCAGCGGGCTTGTCCGCCAGAATCTCCACCGTCGCGCGGATCGCCAGCGCGTCCAGCGCCTCTGGCGAGATCTTCAGCGCCGCATCGGCGGCTTCGATGGCCTTCTTCGGGTTGGAATCCTCCACGGCCATGCTGGCGATCAATTCATGCGCCTCGTACAGCTTCGGATCGCCCTCCAGCGCCTTCTTCGCCATCTCCTCGGCCTTGGTCTCAAAGGCGTCGGAAGCGGCGAGCGCCAAGCCCATCAGCGCGCCGGGGTAGTCCTTCCTGATCTCGAGCGCTTCCTGAAACAGGTCGATCGCGTCCTTCTTGTTGCGATTGAACGGCTCGATCAGCATGCGTCCCCAGCGGACGCGGATTTCAGGGTCCTTGGGAGCCTTGTCCACCGCCAGGCGGAACGAGTCGTTGGCCTGCTTGTAGTCGCGCAGACCGTACTGTCCCTCGGCCCGTTGGAACGGCTCGGCGGAGCGGGTCAGCGCCTGGAAGCAGGCTCGGGCGCCGGCCTTGTCGCCGAACTTCGCCTTGTGCCGGCAATCGGCCGGCGACTGCGCGAAAAGCGGGGCGGCGATGGCTGAAAAGCATAGCAACGCGCGCACGTTATTTGTCGATCTCTTCCTGGACTCGCGCCAGTTCCAGCAGGAGCTTCGCCAGGTCCTTACGATACTGATCCGCCGGCGTCGCCGCCTTTTCGAGCTTCAAACGGTCGATCTTGACTTCCAGTTCTTCTTTCTTGGCGATCAACTGGCGCTTGGCCGGATCGGCCGCCGCCCGTTGCGCCGAACCGAGCCGCACCACGGCGATCCGCGCCGCGAGCATCCCTTGATCGTTGTCGACTCCCGGTTTCCGCGTCCCCTCGCCGTTGCCAGTGTCCTCGAGCATCGCATGCTCGGTGGCCAGGCGCTTGGCGGTCTCGTAGAAACCCACCGTCTTCTGGTCGGCGTACCGGTAGGCTTCGAGCGCGGAGATCGCCTCGTTCTTATCGGTGTCGGCGCTGGAATCGCGAAGCGCCTCCACCCAGTACCGCAGGAATACGGTGGCGTTGCGCTCACCGCCGGATTTGGTGGCCGTGATCACGGCGCGATTGGCCCGCTGCAACGCGTGCAGGGAACCGCCGGACGCGCTGGTGCCGTTCACCACCAGTTGCTTCGCCGCTGGAATGCGGTCGCACAGCGCGGCGAGTTCGATCGCCGTGATGTCGGGACCCTTCAAGTTGAACTTGTAGTCGGAGCCGTCGAACGTGCCGTGCCCGATGAGGAACAGCACGAACTGATCGTCCGCCTTGGCTTCGCGCGCCACCTCGGCCAGCGTCCCGGACAACTTGTCCTTGGTGGAAGAGACGCCGGAGATGGTGTGCACCCGGGAATCGCCGCCCGAACCTTTCAGCACCTTGTCGATGTCGGCGGCCAGCGCGTTGAAGCGCTGCTCGTACTCGGCCTCGCCGCCGAGCCCCGCCACGGTCACGAAATGAGTCGCCGCCCACAGGGACGCGGGCGCGCAGAGCATAGCCAGCCAACGCATCCTAGACGATCCCCCATCGCCGCCGCAGCAGCCATTCCGCCGCCCGCAGCCCAATCAACACCAGGAACACGGCAGGCATGTTCCACAGGTCGCGCGTTTCGCGCACCGTGATGCCCGCGCCCGAGTAGTCGATCTCCTGGGGCAGCTTGGCCACGTCCGCGGGCTTCCAATACCGGCCGCCGGTCTGTTCGGCCAGCCGTGTCAGTAGTTCGACGTTCTGCTCGGAGTGAAAGTTCTCCGCCATGCCGTCCTGCCGCTGGAACGCCACTGTGTCCTTGCCCATTTCCTCTTCGCCGCGCTTGGCCGAGATCTCCGCGATATAGGAACCCTGCTTTTCGGCGTTCCACTCGGCGGTGTAGATGCCGGGATTCACCGGATCGGGTGTCATCTCGATCGTCGCGCCGGTGGCTTCCGGTCCGATGATCCGCGCCTCCACCCGCGCGTCGGCCGACGCCAGATAGCTCTTGTCGCGAACGTCGGCGGTCAGCTTCACTTTCCCGTCGTCGAGCAGCATCGGCCGCGGAGTGGACGCCAGCATCCGGCCGGGAGTGTCCGCGCTCAGCCACCGCAGGAGTTGTTGCCAGAACATCTCGTGCGTCTGATCCTCCACCGGCTGCGACATCTGCCAGCGCCACGTGCCGCCGGTGGCGAGAATCGCCGTGCGGCCGCGTCCGTAGTTCTGGGTGATCAGCAGCGGCATCAAGCCTTTGCCGCCTGGATTCATCGATGCCAGCACCGCCGCTCCGGGCTTGGGCGTTCCGGCGTCCTGATAGTCGGCCAGATAGGGGAGCTTCTTCCACCGCTCGGCGTTGGCGGCTGGATTCTCGGTCAGCCGCGTGATCAGGCTTTCGATGCCCGCCGGCGCCAGTTCCACGTTGGCCGGATCGCGCACGAAGGTCTCCTTGCGGTCGGGCAGCACGGTGGGCAGCAGTTCCGCCATCGCCGAACGGTTCCAGCCACCTTCCGACAGGCTCGCCCGCCCGCCCAGGAGCAGCAGTCCGCCGCCGCGCCGGTCCACGAACACCTTGAGCAGTTCCTGCTGGCGCGTGTTCAAATAGGCCGCTTCCACCGACCCGAGCACGATGGCCTGATAGCGGAACAGATCGTCCACCTTATCGGGGAAGCCGTCCTCGAGCTCCTTGGGACCGTCCGTGCCCTGCCGGTAGATCTTGTTCTGGGTGGTGCGCAGCACCGTCACCAGTTGCACGTTCTTGTCGTTTTCGAGCGCG
The DNA here is from genome assembly GCA_005808475.1 of Acidobacteriota bacterium. Taxonomy (GTDB): domain Bacteria; phylum Acidobacteriota; class Terriglobia; order Bryobacterales; family Bryobacteraceae; genus SYLY01. The sequence goes on along the minus strand of SYLY01000065.1, from coordinate 28,227 downwards.
CGCCGGATGAACTTGTATTCCCACCGCGGCTCGCCCTCGAGATAGAGGACGCGCGGCTTGGCGTTATCCACGTTCAGCAGGCGCGCCGTGGAATTGTTCTTGGCGTTGGTATCGCCGTCCACCTGCTCGAAGGCCACCTGCAGCGCCTTGGCCCCGGCGCCGCCCGCGTTGAACGTCAGCGTCTCCCGCAGGCGGGAGCCCTCGGCCCCCAGCGTCAGGTCGCGCGACGCCAGCACCTTGCCGCTCTCGCGCAGCACCAGCTTGCCGCGCCGCCCCGTGAGGCCGTTCTGGCGGAATGTCACGCGCATCGCCAACCGCGAATCGGCCAACGCGCGAACCGACGTCTGGGCGTCGACGATTTCCAAATCCTTCTCGGGAACCGTGCGGCCGTACCCGATCGCGTGGACCGGCACGTGCCGCGTCCGCAACTCGGTGACCGTCTCGAGGTCGATCCCGCCCGCGTTGTCGGCGCCGTCGGAAAGCAGCACCACCGCGCCCAGCGGCAATCCGGCGGATTCGGCCGCCACCCGCTTGAGCCCATCGGCGAGATGCGTGGAACCCGACTTCGCCTCGAGCGTCTCCGGCTTGGCGACGCGTTCCAGCGTATCGCTCACGCGGTAGACGCGCGTCTGGAACTTCTTTTCCAGCGCCGCCAGCAATCCGCCGCTCAGCGTCTCCTTGGCCCGCTGCAACCGCGGCGCGCCCTCGTCGGCGATCGCCATGCTCTTCGAATCGTCGATCAGCACCGCCACGATGTTCTGCTGCGGCTTCAACGTCGACACCAGGATCGCGGGCTGCCACAGCAGCGTCAAAAGCGCGGCGAGCAGGCTCGACTGCAGAGCCCATAGCACGGCCGGACGCCAACCGGTCCGCACACCCTCGGCCGCGTCCTTCAATCTCGACCGGATCAGCCATGCGATCAGCCCGGCCCCCGCCACGATGAGCAGCGGCAGCAGCCATCGCGGCCAGCCGCCCATCAGCACGAACTCGCCCTTGGAGAAAACGGCGCGTGGATATTGAAACAGCAGTTCGAACATGGACGATCCCGGTCTAGTGACTCATCGCGTAGACGATGTAGTTGACACCCACGCGGTAGGCGGCGGAAGCGAGGTTCTCCGGATACTGGGGAAGGTCCGCCCATTCCCATGCGTCGCCGAGATCCATGTTGTGGCATATCGCGACCATCACGCGGCCCTTGTCGTCGAAGATGCCGCGCCAGCGGGCCTCCACCCCGTCGCGCTCGTAGCTGCGGCCGCTATAGAACATCTGGATGCCGGCCACCTGCGGCCGGTCGGTCAAACGGTAGATCACGTTGAAGATCGCCTCGCGATCCTCGAGATCGACAATCGGCCGGTCCTGGAACACCTTCTGGATTCCCTGCAGGAACACGTCCCACTCGTAGGTTCCGTGGAAGTCGTCCGTCATGATGAAGCCGCCGCGCAGCAGATAGTCGCGTAGCTTGGCCGCCTGCTTGTCGCTCAGTTCCCAGTGTCCGACCTCGGTCGCGTACATCCACGGGTAGTCGAACATCATGTCCGTGTCGATGTCCACCACCTGCTCCACCGACTTGGTGTGCAGCCGCGTCAGCCGGCGGACGCCCTGCACGAACTGCCGGTCGGCCTTCGGATAATCGGTCGCCCAGCTTCCGCCCCGCCAGTAGCCGGATCGGGACGACGGATAGCGCAGCCGGGCGAACGTGTACTCGCTTTTGACGCCGGCGTCGGATGGCATGGGCGCCGGAGTGTCCTCTTCATCGAAGAACGATCGCCGGCCGCGTTGCCCCACCAGCACGGTTGCCCCCGCTAGCGTCAATAGCAGTAGAATGCTGGCGTTTCGTCGCATCGAATCGACGCTCCTTCCGAACGGCTTCCCTGAACTGCCTTTACGATATCACACGGTTGGACGTACCATTTGTAAGAATGTACTGCTGCGACGAAATGGACGCGATGGTCGATCGCGAACTGATTCGATACGGTCCCCTCAGCAGCCTGAGCAACGGGCGGATCGTCACCGAGATCAATACCGACTACCATTTGCACTTCGGCGAGGAGCGCCCTACCTACGCCGGAATCCACTACTGCCCCTGGTGCGGACGCGCCCTCTCGCGCGATCTGTGGAATCGCGAAAAGAAGAAGTAGCGCGCTACGCCGTGGAGGCGCAGCCGCCGCAAACGGTGATCTTCGTGCCGTCGAACCTGGTGAACGTGAACCCGGGGAACTCGTCCATGTAGCCCGCCGTCATATCCGCCAGCAAGCTGATCGCAACCTGCTCGCCCAGCTTCATGCCTTCCCACGCGTCGTAGCGCCAGTGGATGCCCGCCCAGTTGCGGCCCATCGCGATGTTGAACGCCAGCTTGTTCAGTTCGTTGCCCACGGTGAGATCGGCGCCCTTCCACGGCTGGAGCGACAACCCGTCCGCCGCCGGAACCATCGGATTCGGCAACACGTACGACTCGCGGAAGAAAGCCTTCAGCATCGTGACGCAGGCGCCGGCGACCGTCGCGTGGCCCGACGGGTACGACGAGTGCGCCGGAGACCCACCCGAATACGCCTGCGGCAGCAGATAGCTGCCCCACTTGGCGCGAACCGCCTCCGCCGCCGCCGTCTCGAGCGCCGACTCGTGAATCGGGTACAGTTGCACCTTCTGCTTGTGGATGTCGACGCGGCACGCGAACACTTCCGGCCTCGCCAACCGGTGCACCATCCACTTCTGGTACCAGGCGGCGTTGAACGCGGGCTTGCCCGCCCGGGCGACGTATTCGAAGCCGTCCGGCGGTCCGAAGTTGACGTACGGTTCCTGGCCCCGCGCGTTCAGATAAGGATTCGACTCGGCCAACGCGTCGGGGCCATGCGCCAGCAGATTCCACAGCGCGTGGTAGTGCGGCGAAAAATTCCAGTCCACGTAAACCAGGTACGCCAGATCGCGGCCGTTGCGGACGTACCGGCGCGTGGTCTCGTACTTGTTGCCCGGACCCTTGCCCTCGCCGAGCTGGATGCCGAGAAAATCGGGGAACGTCGTCATGAAGTCCAGGCCGGGCTGGAACGACAACTGCTTCTGCTCCACCTCGAGGTGCCCCATCAGAAAGGGCAGCGCCAGGAACTGCGAAAGATAAGGACCCGCCAGATCGCCCGGCGTGTGGCCGCGGAACACGGTGGCTGGAGTGACGCGGCCGCCCATCCGCGGTCCGGAGAAGGCGGACATGCCGGAGAGTTCGTTGCAGGCACGCACGATGGTCGTGTTCCCGTCGTACTCGGCGAACGGGATGTCGCGGCTCAGCGCCTGCCAGTAGAGTTCGGTCATCGCCGCCGCCTGAGCGGGACTATCGAAGGCGGGCGGAGCCGGCATCGTGTACTGCGACTGGTCCGCGCCGGCCAACTGGTAATTGTAGGCGCCGGTGGGGTTCTTCAGGCGCACGTTTCCGCCGCGGATGATGCGCTCGAAGTCCTCGTTCTTCCCGCTATTGCACGCGCGGATCAGGCTGTTGTAGGCGTCGCGGCTGACATGGCAGAACTGATCGTGCAGCAGCGTCTTCGAAAAGTTGTTGATCCGGTTCGGATACTTCTCCTCGTCGCCGTTGACCGGGTGCTCGGCCGGCGGCAGGTTATTGTACACATCCGCGCGGCCCACCCGATACTGGTAGGCCTTCCCGAGCCGGTCCTGCAATACGGACGGAACCCCGGATTGCGCCTCCGCCGGCGTCACGGGAATTCCCGCTCCCGCCGCGGCGCCGAGCGCCGCCACTCTTCCGAAAAACTCTCTGCGGTTGGAGTCGTTCTGCATGTTCTGTTCCCCTTGGGAGTTCGTACCCGCATTTTCTCACATTTCGGACACAGAGGTGTAAAATCGCCTCCTCTCCGCGACCGGCAGTTTGTCCGGCCCGGAGTACTTCCATCGGACAATTTGGCGGACCGGACCGGCGCCGGAACCCGTAACCACCTGAAAACACGCATTGATTCATCGCGTGCATTCTTGGCTGGGGATGAGCCCCAAGTACATCCCGTTGCTGGTCCTGGCCACCTCGTCGTTGTCGCTCGCAAAGCGCTCGATGGACCTCGTTGCGCCGGCCTCGGGGAAAACCGAGCGCGTCATCGCGGTGTACGCCCAGCAACCCGAAGCCAAGCACCTCGACAAGGTGCGGGGCAAGCGCGGCAAGGTTCACCGTCAGTACGCCAACGTGCCGGTAGCGGCGTTCGAAGTCACGCCGGACGCGCTGGCCGAACTCGACCGCGACCCCGACGTAATCGCAATCGCGCCCGACCGCGCCGTCACCGGCGCCACTCTGAACGAGGCGCAAGGCGCGGTGCGGCATTGGGACGTCGTCAATTGGTATGGCTCGCAAAACAAGTGCCAGGGCTGCTCGGGCCCGAACTATCAGCAGGTCGGCATCGCCGTGATCGATTCCGGCATCTATCCGCACAAGGACTTCAACTGGTGGGGAACCGCCAGTTCCCGGATCGCCTACGCCGAGAGCTTCATCGATGGCAGTACCACGGATCTCTACGGGCACGGGACCCACGTCGCCGGCATCCTGGGAGCCGACGGAAACATCTCCTGCCTCGACGGCGGCCTTACCGCCGACGGAAACTGCAAGGCTTCCGAAGTGTACTTCGGCGGCGCGAGCGGCGCCCGCCTGATCAGCCTGAAAGTGCTTGACGCCAACGGCGTGGGAACCGACAGCGTGGTGATCGCCGCCATCGACCGGGCGATCCAACTCAAGACCACGCACAACATTCGCGTCATGAACTTGTCCCTGGGGCGTCCCGTTCGGGAGTCCTACAAAACCGATCCTCTGTGCCTCGCCGTCGAGCGCGCCTGGAAAGCCGGGATCGTGGTGGTCGTCGCCGCGGGAAACATGGGACGCGCCAATCAATACAGCACAACCGGTTATGGCGCCATCATGTCTCCAGCCAACGACCCACTGGTCATCACTGTCGGCGCCATCAACACCTTGCAAGACTGGTACGACGGCAACGACCGGATCACGACCTACAGTTCGAAAGGACCCACCGCGATCGACCAGATCGTGAAGCCCGACATCGTGGCGCCCGGCAACAACATCGCCGCGCAGCAGGCCCCGTCCTCCAGGCTGGCGCAACTCTACCCCGCCAACCGCGTTCCCGTATCGCGCTATTGGCCCTGGACCACGGGCACGCCGGACAAGTATCTGTTCCTGAACGGCACCAGCATGGCCGCCCCCATCGTGGCAGGCGCCGCCGCCGTGATGATCGACCGGGATCCCACCATCACGCCCGACATAGTGAAGGCTCGCCTGATGAAGACGGCGCGCCGCGGAATCACCAAGACCGTCACCGTCTGGGAAGCCTCTACCGCCAAGAACTACACCTTGACCCACGACATCTTCACGGTCGGCGCCGGAGTGCTCGACGAATGGGCCGCCTTCAACAACACCGAGCGTCCCTCCGGTTCCGCCGCCTCGCCCAAGGCTGTCTACAACTCGTCCACCAAGAAAGTCAGTCTGAACTTCGCCGCCACCGGCGGCACGAACCTCACCTGGGGAACGTCGGGCAGCTTCTCCACCAACATCGTGTGGGGCGACAACATTATCTGGGGAACCAGCGGAACCTCCGGATTCAACATCATCTGGGGAACCACCAGCCCCTGGGGAACGGCTGCCAACCAGGCCGAAGCCCTCGCCATCCACGCCAACGGCGACAAGTAGCGGTCAGCCCCGGCCGCCGCGAAAGCCCCGAATCGCGTCGAGCCGCCGCCGCCAGGCGAGCCAAACGCGCCAACCCGACCACCCGCCTACCAGCAGGAATCCTCCCAGGCTCATCGCCACCACCTTCAGCCGCGTCTCGCGCGAAAGCAGACGCGGCTCGAACGTCGCGTCCGGATGCCGCTCCAGCCACACGTTGAGATCCAGCAACACGGCCGAGGTTCCTTGCGTTCGATTGTCCACCAGCACCAGGTACTCGCCGGGACGCGTCACCCGGAACGCGAACGCGCCCGAGCCCGCCGCCTGTGTCGAGGCGAGTACTCGCGGCGATTCCCCGCGTTGAAACCGGTCCACGTCGTCTCCCGTCATCAGCACCGCGCGGACGCCGGACGTCCCCTCAACCACCCGGTACTCGCAGTGGATCGTCGACGGCCGGTCGAACATCTGCGCCCGCACCGCCCGCCACTGCGACTTCGGAATGCGAGTCCTCTCTTTATACAGATCGGTGCGCTCCGGCGCGGCCGCCAACAACAGCAATGCGATCGCGATCAAGGACGCGCCTCGTATTCGACACGCCCGCCCACTACGGTCGTCAGTACCTTCACTCGCGGGATCTCCGGCTCCGGAATCGACAGAATGTCGCCCGAGAGGATCGCGAAATCGGCGAGCATGCCCGGCATCAGGCGGCCCTTGACCCTTTCCTCGAACGCCGCGTAGGCGGCATCGGCGGTGAAGCTCCGCAGAGCCTCTTCGCGCGTCATCCGCTGCGAAAGCCGCCAGCCTCCCCGCGCCACCGCCGCGTGGAATCCCTCGATCGGATTCGCGTTCTCCACCGGGAAATCGGACCCGTTCGCGATGCGCACGCCCGCATCGAGGAACCGGCGCCAAGCGTAGGCGCCTTCGATGCGATCCGGCCCCACACGCGCTTCCGCCCAGCGCATGTCGCTGGTGGCATGGGTGGCTTGCATCGAAGCGATCACCGAATAGCGCGCGAACAGCGGGATGTCGGCGAGCGAGACCACCTGGGCGTGCTCCACGCGGAATCGCCGGTCGTTACGCCCGCCCAGCGCGGCCGCGTACGCGTCCAGCACGTCGCGATTCGCACGGTCGCCGATGGCGTGCGTGTTCACCTGAAATCCCCGATCAACCGCCTCTTTCGCCACACGCTCGATGGTCTGCTTGGCGGTCACGGTGAGTCCGCGATTACCGGGATCGTCCGAGTAGGGCTCCTTCATCGCCGCGCCGCGCGATCCCAACGCGCCATCGGCCATCAGTTTGATCGACCGCACCGTGAGCCGCGATCCCGTCCGCGGCCCGCTCTTCAAATGGGACCGCCAGAGTTCGCCGTCTCCACCGATCATCGCGTATATTCGAACCGGCATCGCGCCCGCCGCGATCAGCTTTTCGTAAGCGGCGATTTCCGCCGCGCCCACGCCCGCGTCGTGAACCGACGTCAGCCCCAGCCGGACGCACTCGCGCGCGCCCCGCGACAAGAATGCCTGAATTTGTTCCGGACCCGCCGCCGGAATGCGAGCCGAGACGAGCCGCATCGCGCGGTCCACCAGCACACCCGTCGCGCTTCCCTTCCCGTCCCGGTGGATGCGCCCGCCGGCCGGATCGGGCGTCGCGGCGTTGATATCGGAGGCCTCCACCGCGCGCCGGTTCACCCACGCGGCATGCCCGTCCACACGAGTCAGATACACCGGATTGCGCGGCGCGGCTCGATCGAGCGCATCCGCGGCGGGAAACGCCGAGCCCGGCCATCGCGTCTGATCCCAGCCCCGCCCCACGATCCAGTCGCCCGGCTTACGCCCGGCGGCCTCGCGCGCCACCATCGCCGCGGCGGCCTCGGCCGAGGCCGATCCCTTGAAATCGAGGCTCGCCAGACTCTCGCCGAGCCCGCGCACATGTCCGTGCGAATCGATGAATCCCGGCACGACCGTCCGGCCCCCCGCGTCGATCGTCCGCGTCCCCGGGCCGGCCCACGCCGCCAGGTCTTGGCCCACCGCCGCGATCGTCTCGCCCCGGATCGCCATGTCCCGCGCGACGGGCGCCGCCGGGTCGCCGGTATGGATGCGCGCGTTGCGTATCAGCAGGTCCGCCCGCTCCGCCGGAGAGCCCTGCGCGAAATATGCCGCAAACAGGGCTAAAATAGCGGACATGGATGACAGTATGGCACATCCGGTTCCGGCGGCCTCCCTCGAACTGCCGCCTTGGAAATCGGTGGCCGGTTGGGTTTGCGCCGCTTGCGTGGCCGTCTTGTTTTTGAGCGCCGGCGTGTGGAAAGCCACCGATCCGCTGAAGTGGGCGCAGATGCTCGGCCAGCTTCTGGTACCCGGCTGGTTGACCGTCCCCGGCACGGTGGCGTTGGCCGTCGCCGAAACGCTGGCCGGAGTGTTGATCCTGATTCCGCGGTATCGAAGATGGGGAGCCTGGCTCGCCGCGGCGCTGCTGATCGTCTTCATGATCTACGCGGGCATCAACTACGACAAGCTCCTGGGCAAGGACTGCAGTTGCTTCCCGTGGATCAAGCGGACCATCGGCCCTGGCTTCTTCGTGGGCGACTTCGCGATGCTCGCGTTGGCCGTGGGCGCGGGCGTTTGGTCGAACCGGCCGCACGGGCCGCGCGGCGCGGTGGTGCTGCTCGGAGCCATCTCCGTGTTCGCCGGCGCCTGCTACGGTGTGACGGCGTTCCAACAGCAAGGCATCGCCGCGCCCGCCCAAATCACGGTCGCGGGCAAGCCCTACTCGCTGCAAGAGGGCCGCGTCTTCCTCTATTTCTACGACCCCGAATGCATGCATTGCTTCGAAGCCGCCAAGCAGATGACCACCTACAAGTGGAAGGATGTTCGCGTCGTTGGCATCCCCACGCGCCAGCAGCAGTTCGCCGGCCAGTTCCTGAACGACACCGGCTTGAAGGCGGACGTCACGCTCGATCAGGAGGCGCTCCGCGCGGTGTTCAAGTTCCAGGATCCGCCCTACGGCGTGGCGCTCGAGAACGGCCGCCAGCGAGCCGCGTTCATCCATTTCGACAAAGAGGAACCCATCAAGGGCCTGCGCGAAGCGGGTTTCATCGAATAGGTCCGCGCGCTGTGGTACGCTGACCGGGTGATGAAACGGACCATTCCCACTCTCTTCCTGATCGCCGGCGCGGCCCTCTCCCAACCGAAGCAGCCGCCCGCTCCGATGACCTTCTTCGTCACTAGCGCCGGTCCGGGCGACGGCGCCAATCTCGGCGGAATCGCCGGGGCCGACCGCCACTGCCAGCGTCTCGCCGAAGCCGCCGGCGCGGGCAGCCGAACCTGGCGCGCCTACCTCAGCGCCGCCGCCGAAGGCGGCAAGCCCGCCGTCAACGCGCGCGACCGAATCGGCAAGGGACCCTGGCACAACGCCAAGGGCGGCCAGATCGCCAAGGGACTCTCCGATCTCCACGGCGACACCCTGGACGAAGCCCGCATCGGCAACACGCTCACTCGCGCCACCGCGCTCACCGAAAAGGGCGAACCCGTCAAGGGATTCGGGGAAAAGCCCAACGAGCACGACATCCTCACCGGCAGCCAGCCGGACGGCCGCGCGTACAGCGATGGCAAGGAGCACACCTGCAAGAACTGGACCGGTAACGGCGAAGGGTCCGCGCAGGTGGGCCACCACGATCGCACCGGCGGTCCGAGCGTGTCCTGGAATTCGGTCCACGCCAGCCGCGGCTGCAGCCAGGCCAACCTGATTTCCACGGGCGGCGGCGGCTACTTCTACTGCTTCGCCGGCGGCAACTGAGAGAAACGCGCCGCGCCGCGCGATTCCGATAGCCCTCGCCGGCGCGGCGGCGTGGGTTGAGCCGGGGCTCGTTCCCCGCTCCGGCCGATGCCATCGCCGTCCACCCTCGCTTCGACACGGTGACCAGCACCGGGAGGTAGGTTACCAGGCGGCTCGCCACGCGGTGGCACGCCGCGGTTTCAATGCGCGGCCAGGACCTACCCCGCCAAATCCACCCGCCCGCTCGAATCCCCCACCTTCTCCGCCCGAACCCCCGCCGCCTCCAGCAATGAGACGTGCAGGTTCGTCACCGGCGTCTCCGCCTTGTACCGGACGTGCCGCCCGCCCCGGATCGCCCCATTCCCGCCGCCCGTCACCAGCGCCGGTAGATTCCCGTGATCGTGCGCGTTCGGGTCCCCCAGCGGACTCCCATACAACAGCGCGGAGTGATCGAAGAGCGAGCCCTCGCCGTCCGCGGTCTCCTTCATCCGCTCCACGAACCACGCGAACTGCTCCAAGTGGTAGCAGTTGATCTTGGCCACCTTCTCCATCAGCTCCGGATCGTTCCTGTGGTGCGTCACCGAATGGTGCGCCTCCGGCACGCCCGCCTCGGGGTAGTTCCGGAGCCCGCCCTCGCGCGCCAGCATGAACGTTACCACGCGGGTCGAGTCCGTCACGAACGCCAGCCGCGCCAGATCGAACATCAGCCGCGCGTGACCGGCGAAGCTCGGCGGAATCCCGCCCGGCCGCTCGGCGCCGCCCGGAAGCGTGCTCGCTTCGGCTCGCTGAATCCGGGTCTCCACCTCGCGGATCGACGTCATGTACTCGTGGAGCTTCCTTCGGTCCGCCGAACCCAGGTCGAGCTTCAAGCCGGCCGCCTGCCGCGACACCAGGTCGAGGATGCTCTTGCGCCGGTCCCGCTCGGCCTGGCTCATGCCCAGTCCGCCGAACAGCCGGTCGAACACCGCGCGCGGATTCATCTCGGGCGGCAGCGGCTGTGTCTCCGATTTCCACGCGATGCTCTGGTAGACGCAGCTATAGCTATCGCACGCGCCCGCCTGCCGGCTGTCCTCGCAGGTGAGTTCGAGCGACGGGAAGCGCGTCTTCGCGCCGATATCGCCCGCCGCGATCTGATCCATCGACACGCCGCAGCGGATATCCGCTCCTTCCGTTTTCCTGGGATGCGCGCCGGTCAGGTAGCTCGACGCGGCGCGGGCATGATCGCCCGCTCCATCGCCCAGCGCGCGGCCGTTGTTGGCGGCCAGCCCGCTCAGCACCAGCACGTCCTTGCGATGCTTTTCGAGCGGGGCCAGAATCCGGGGGAACTTGAAGCGCGTTCCCTCTTCGGCTGGAGTCCAGAGCGGCATCATCATTCCCGTCGGCGCGTAGACCACCATGAGCCGGCACGGGGCTTTGGCGGCGGCCATCGCCTCGAGGAACGGCAAGGCCACGGATGCACCGGCGGCCCGCAGCATGGTCCGGCGGGAAAGACGCTTCATCTTCTCGATTCTACTGCGCGGCCCGCTCGCGCATGCGGAACGGGACGCTCGCGGCGATCGCCTGCGCCACCTCCGAGATCCGGTAGTCGTGCTTCTCGACGTGCTCGACGATGCGGGCCAGCGCCGGGCGGTCGTGCGGCTCGAGCCCGCGGCCGAGCGCGTACACCAGCATCTTGCCGGCGAACGCCCGGGTGAACTCGCGCGGTTGCGATCGTACCAGTTGGCGCAATCCCGCCGGTCCGTCGAACACGCGGCCATCCGGCAGCGCTCCCTTCGCGTCCACGGGAAACGCGCCGTCCTTGTCCCGCCAACGCCCGATGGCGTCGTAGTTCTCGAGTCCGAAGCCGAGCGGATCCATGCGTCCGTGGCAGGCGGCGCACGTGGGATTGGCGCGGTGCCGCTCGAGTTGGGTGCGCATCGAACCGGCGCTGCCCACGGCCTTCTCGTCCAGCGGCGGCACGTCCGGCGGCGGCGCGGGCGGCGGCGTGTCGAAGATGTTCTCGAGGATCCACTTGCCGCGGATGACCGGCGATGTCCGCGTCGGGTACGACGACACGGTCAGCACCGAGGCGTGCGTGATCACTCCCGCGCGGCGTACCCCGTCCAGTTCCACACGGCGGAACTCCGGCCCCTTCACCCCCTCGATTCCATAGTGCGTCGCGAGCCGCTCGTTGAGGAAGGTGAAGCGCGCGTCCACCAGATCGAGGATGCTCCGGTCTTCCCGCAGCATCGCCTGGAAGAACTGCTCCGTCTCCGTGCGCATGTCGTCGCGAAGATCGGAGGTGAACGCCGGGAACCGCTTGCGATCGGGCGTGACCGCCGCCAGATTGCGCGTCTGTAGCCATTGACCCGCGAAGCTCTCGGCGAGCGCCCGCGACTTCGGATCGGCGAGCATCCGGCTCACCTGCGCTCGCAAGGCATCGGGCCGACGCAGTTGGCCTTGCGCCGCGGCGAGGCTGTCGTCCGGAATGCTGCTCCACAGGAAATACGAGAGCCGCGACGCCAGTTCGTGGCCGCTCACCGGATGCGGGCCCGCTCCCGGCGGATCGCGCTCCATGCGGAACAGGAAGTGCGGCGACACCAGGATGGCGCGCACGCCGGTCCGCACCGCCTGCTCGAACGGCTCGCGTTCGGCGGCGCGCTGCACCAGGCCCAGCAGTTCGTCGAGTTCGTTCGGAGACAGCGGACGGCGGTAAGCCCGCCGCGCCAGCGGCTCGAGCACGCGCCTGGCGCACGATGCCGAATGCCCGCCGGGATCGTGGCCGCACGCGAACATCCGCCGGTAGGCGGCCGTTTCCGCGGCGGGTGTGACGCGGGCAGGCCCGTAGATTTGGATGTACTCCAGATACGGAAGCCGCCCCGTGAATTTCTGGCCGGGCTCCACCGCGATGGTGGCTTCCACGCGATGCAGCCCGGCGGTGACCGGGAGGTTCTTCGCCTCCAGACCGCGGTCCATCTCGTAGAAGAACGACAGCACTTGATTGGCTACTTCCCTGCCGTCCAGGAACAACCGCAGCCGCACCTTCAAACCGCCGCGCAGCGCCTGATACCAAGCCGACCGCGGCGTGTACTCGCCGTCCACCGGAAAGACATGATCCACGCTCAGGTGCAACTGCTCGTCCTGGCCCATCCGTTCGGCGAGATAGCGCTCCATCACGGGCGGTGCCGTTTCGCCGGGCACGGGAACCGCCGCTCTGGCCGCGAGCGCGGCCGCGTCCATGTACTTTTCGGCGAGCACCGGCGGCAGCGACAATGCGTCGCCGATGTTGTCGAAGCCGTAGCCGTAGGGATCGGGCGGGAACGAATCGGAGGGACGCATGTCGACGCCGAGCAGGTCGCGCACCGAATGATCGTATTCGTAGCGGTTCAACCGGCGAAGCGTGAGACGCCCCGGGGTGGGCTTGGCCTCGCGATCCTGGCGGGCGAACTCGGCATCCAGCCAAGCCAGCGCTCGATCCACTTCGGCGGCCGGCGGTTGCGGAGCCGTCTTGGGCGGCATCTCCCTGGCGCGGAGCCGTGCCGCGATCTTCTCCCACCGTTCGCGATCGCGCGGGGCGGCGAGCAGCGGCTCCACATTCAAGCCGCCCGCCGGGTTCTTCGGCCCGTGGCACGCCGCGCAGTGCTTGCGCACCAGCGGTTTCACTCGCGATTCGAACGGACCCGCCCAGAGCGGCGCCGTTAGCAATGCGATCCCCGCCGCCGCCCGCCGCATCTCACCGGACCGCGCGGAACGCCAGCACCGCGTTCAAGCCGCCGAAAGCGAACGCGTTCGAGAGCGCGGCGCCCACCCGCAGTTGGCGCGCCTCGTTGGGCGCCACGTCGAGGTCGCACGCCGGATCGGGCGCCGTGTAGTTCGCCGTGGGTGGTACGAAGCCGTGATGCAGCGACAACGCGCATGCCGCCGCCTCGATCGCGCCCGCCGCGCCGAGCGCGTGCCCGTGCATCGACTTGGTGGAGGAAACCACCAAGCGATCCGCCGACTCGCCAAATACCGCGCGAATCGCTTTGGTCTCGGTGGCGTCGTTAGCCAACGTCCCGGTGCCGTGCGCGTTGATGTAGCCCACGTCCGCCGGCGCCAGCGACGCCGACTCGAGCGCCGCCCGCATCGCGGCGGCGGGACCTTCCCACGTGGGCTGCGTGATGTGGTGCGCGTCGGCGGACATGCCGAATCCGGCAAGTTCCGCGTAGATCCTGGCGCCGCGCGCGCGCGCCTCGTCCATTTCCTCGAGCACCAGCATCGCGCCGCCTTCGCCGAGGATCAATCCCTGCCGGTCGCGCGAGAATGGGCGGCACGTGTCCGGCGATACCACTCGCATCGCTTCCCACGCCTTGAGGAAACCATAGCTGAAAATCGCTTCGCTGCCGCCGGTGAGCGCCGCGTCCACCATGCCCGAGCGGACCATCAGGAACGCCTGGCCGATCGCGTGGTTCGCCGAGGCGCACGCGGTGGACACGGTAAATACGGGGCCGGTGAAGCCCATGTCCATCGAAACGAAGCTGGCGCCCGCGTTCGCCATGATGCGCGGAATCGACATCGGATTCACGCGCGGCTTGTTGTGGCGGTAAAGATCGACGAAGGCGGCGTCCTCGGTGGCTTGTCCGCCCACGCAGCACCCGGTCACCACCGCGGTTCGCTCCTTCGCGGCCGCCGTCCATTCCAAGCCCGAGTCGCGAACGGCTTCGCGCGCGGCGACGGCGGCGAACTGGGCGAAGCGGTCGAGCAGATCCGTCTGCTTGGGGTCGAACGATGCGAGCGGATCGAAACCCGCCACCTCCGCGCCGTTCTTGAAGCGTAATAGCGCGGAATCCACCGCCTGCAGCGGCCGGATGCCGGAGCGGCCGGCTTGCAGGGAATCGAGAAACTGGCGAGTGTCGCCGCCAATCGCGGAAATGACGCCGAGGCCCGTGACGGCCACACGCCTCATGCCTGAACCCGCTGCTTTTGCTCCACGAGGGCGAACACGCCGTTCGCCATATCCCCGACCGTCTTCACTTGTTGCGCGGCGTTGTCTGGGATCTCGATGTCGAACTCGCTTTCCAGCGCGAACAGAATATTGATGCCATCCAGGGAATCGATACCCAATTGTTCGAAAGTCGATTCGGCTTTCATCGTCTCGGTGGGAATGCGTTGCGCCTTGGCGATACAGCCGATCACGCGTTGGAGGAACTCTTTGGGCATAGGATGTCGGAGGCTGACTCAAAATGATAACCGAAGTCCCGCAACTGGCGCACCGTTCGATCGACGGCGCCAAGCGTGGAGCGAATGTCCGGCCGGGGAGTCAGCTCCCGCCCGTCGTGAAGGCACAGTATGCCGCCCTCTCGCGCTCCAGCGGTCAATCTTCGAGCGGCGGCGTCCTCGTCCAGTTTCCAGTCTAGCGCGATCACGGTCCACATCACGCCGAGCAGGCCGTGGCGGCGCTGCGCCGCGCGGAATCCGAACCACCGGACGCCGTAGGGCGCGCGAAACAGCTTGGGGGCCGCCCCGTGCAAATCGGTCAACAACTCCTGGCACCGGCCGATCTCGTCCCCGGCGGCGCCGATCCAGGGCATGCGGTGGGACCATGTGTGATTTCCGATTTCGTGTCCCGCCCGGGATACCTCCCGCGCGATTTCCGGCAGCCGCCGCGCGTTGAGGCCCACCTGGAAGAATGTGGCCGGCGCGCCGAGCTTCGCCAGCAGTTCGAGCAGCGCCGGAGTGGACTCGCTCGGGCCGTCGTCGAACGTCAACGCGACCGAACGGCGGCCGCCTGGTCCGCGATGCACCGACGGTCCGAAGACCGCCGCTGAGCGGCCCCGCACGGCCCACGCGGCGGATGCGGCCATGCTCGCGGCGGCCGCCGCTTCCAGCCACATGCTAGCCCGCCCATTTGACGCTGTGGTCGGAGCTGATGGCGTAGGTCGCGGGCGGCGACGTCAGCCGGAAATACGACCACGGCCCGGGAATCCACGGGTACTTGTCGATCACCGACTCGTCCACATCCACTCCGAGCCCAGGCCGCGCCGATACCGCCAGTTCGCCGTCCACGATGTCGAGAGGCTCCTTGACGATGTCGCGAGCGAGCGGGAACGGGTACATGGTCTTGCAGCCGGGAATCGTATAGATCGGATACTCGAGCCATTCGGCCACCGTCTCCGGCCAGCAGATCCCCAGATGCGCGGCGGCGATCACCTCGAGATCCGTGCCCCAGCTATGGAAAGCGAACCGCTGCCCCGTATGGGAGATCGCGCTCAGCAGGCGGCGGCACAACGCGAAGCCGCCTTGGCAGACGATATCCATCTGCACGATGTCGGCCGCGCCGGAGTGGATCAAGTCGAGGAACCGCTCCTCGCCGGGCTCGTGCTCGCCGGTGGCGATCGGGACGTACTGCTTGTCCCGCAGCCGCTTGTAGCCCTCATGATCGTCGGGAGGCAGGGGCTCCTCGAGCCAGGCGATGTCGTACGCGCCCATCCGGCGAGCCAGATCCTCGATCGTGTCCGGCGAATAGCTGCGGTCTCCCATGCGCCACCACGCGTGCGCGTCCACCATTAGATCCACGCCGGGACCGGCCGCTTCCCGCATCAGGCGGACCGTCTTCAGATCGTCCTCCGGCCCGAGCGCCGGCCGCATCTTGTAGGCGGAATAGCCGAGCGCGGCGATGCGAGCCGCTTCGGCGGCGTACTCCTCGGGCGGTTGATACATTCCCGCGCTGCCGTACAGGCGGATCCGATCCCGCACCCGTCCTCCGACCAGTTCGGAAACGGGAACGCCCAACTGCTTGCCGAGCAGGTCGTACAGCGCGACCTCCACCGCGCAGTAGACCTTCATGACCTCGGGATCGCCGCCCGGCCCTTCGTGGAAAAGCACACGGAGAGCGTCGGGGTCCTTGAGGTCGCGTCCCTCGAGGAAGGGCTTGACGATCCGCTGAATCCGTTCGTGCGCGGTATCGCTGCCTTGGCCGGGGCCATACCCGATCAGGCCGTGATCGCCCTCCACGCGGACGAACAGGGCGTCGCGCTTGAGAATCGTCCGGTCGCCGCCGTAGTACGGCAGCAGGATCGGCTCGGGCATCGGGAAGGACAGAAGGAAAGAGTCGACTCGGCGGATTTTCATCTCTACCAGAATAGTGCCGGGAAGGCGGAAAAAAAAACGGGCGCCTTTGGGGAAGACGCCCGGGGAAACCGCGGTCGTTAAGCGCGGCTAGTGGAGGAGACTTCGAAAACTAGCCCAGTAGGCCGCCGTGGCCGAGCGTCGCCAACTCCCAACCGGAGAGCCGGTAACGCGATAGCATCGGCGGCAGGACCAGATCGACCACGTTCTGCTTCGCCGACCGGAAGCAGCCCGGAGCCGAGATTACGGGGGTGTCCTCGCGATATCCCAGCAGGAGCAGGTTGCCCGGCTCGACGGGGGCGAGAAAACGTTCGATATGGCAGTCGACGCGCGCCATCGCGCGGCCGATGACGTCCTCCGGTCCGGCCGGAGACGTGGTGGAAGCGATGAGGATGGCGGTCGGCTTCGAACGTAGCAAGTGGTGCAACGAGCGCGTCACCAGCGGTTCGTCCTCGGTGGTGGTGAGGGCGAAGCTCTGGCCGACGCGATACTTCTCGAGGCGCTGCTTGACCGCCGGTTCGAACAATTGCCGGGCGCGTTCGCCCTGGACCGGATCCGAATACAGAACGCCGAGCGTTGGCTGGCGGATCGGACGGGCCTGGAGGATCGGACCACGCTCTTTCAGGATCGAGAGGATCGCGTCCAATTGCGCGGAGGCCACCGCGAACGGCGCGCTCTTCACCGATGCCAAGCGCGTTCCGGCCGTAGCGAAACTGAAGTTGAGCGCCGTCGCGATCACGACGCTGGACGTGCAGTTGATCTGGCGAAGCAGTTCGTCGTCGATCAATAGACAGCAGTCTTCCGTGGCGATCAGATTCGCCCGCCCGCCCGCCGCCGGGCGAATCTCGACACAGCCGCATCCCATTTCGGATGCGACCTTCATCACTGCGGCGTCCTCGCCAACCTCGCCCTCTTCGAGTTCGGTGACCCAGACCTGATCCATGCCCTCCGTAGAGAGGAGACGGATGTCTTCTTCGCTGATTACGTGACCTTTAGCCAATAGTTTTCGGCCGCCCGGCCGGAAAATGGTGCAACACAGGATGCGACCTGCGGATTCCTTGACGTCGACAGTCAGTGCCCTCATTGGAATGGACCCTCTTGAACTCGGCCTTCTGGTACTACTAGTTCTAATGGATAGTACACCAGGTTGTGGCTAGGTGAAAGCCTTATTTCACATCTCTGCAGATTTTTTTCTAAGGTGTTCCACCGATGCGCACATCTAATTAGTGTGTTGAGGGCCCGAATATTCTCACGCAATCGTGAGAGTCTTTCGGGGGCGCCGTTGCCTCCGCCTAGGCGGGCAGTACTTGAAATGGAGAGGTACGGGCGAATTGGGGCGCCGCAGGCCGCGACGGTTCTCCAATCGATTTATGCACCGCAATTTCGTCGCAGTTCTGGAACTTGGGACATCGCAGACAGTCCTTCCAGGCTTTTTGCGGCAGTAGCCCCCGGTCGACCTGGGCGTAGCCCAACTGCCCGAAGAAGCCGGGTACATATGTGAAGGCAAAGATCGACTCCAGTCCAAAGTGGCGGGCCTCTTTCTCTAATTCCTCTACAATCAGCCGTCCGATTCCTCTGCCTTTTTCCGTGGGCAGTACACCGAGCGACCGTACCTCCGCCGCCGCCGGCGTATAAAAATGCAGCGCCCCGCAACCGCGAAGCGATCCGCTCTCTTCGGCGACCACGAAATCGCGGATACCTTCGGCCAGTTCGAATTCGGTGCGCGGCAGCATGATGCCCTGGTTGGCGTATCCGTTGATCAAGCCGAGGATCTCCGGGATGTCCCGCATGATGGCTTTGCGAAGCGTCATGGCTTCCCTCCTTCGTCCGGTCTATCGCACCAGGCTCGTGCCGGTGTTCTCGCCCGACAACAGCCGGGCGAGGATGCCCGGTTCGGCGCCAGGCGCGATGCAGACGCGCGGAACGCCCCCGTCCAGCGCGCGGTGCGCCGCTTCCAGCTTGGCCTGCATGCCTCCCGTGGCGACTCCCGCCGCGATCAGCCCCTCGCTGGCGGCGCGGTCGAGTTCGGGCAGAATCCGCTTGTCAGCGTCGAGCACGCCCACCACGTCGGTGAGAAAGATCAGGCGATCCGCCTGGAACCCGGCGGCGCAGGCGGCTGCCATCTGGTCGGCGTTCACGTTGTAGATGCGGCCTTGGCGGTCGCCGGCGACGCAAGCGACCACGGGGAGATAGCCTGCCCCGGTCAGCACGTCGAGCAGCCGCGCGTTGCATCGCACGGGCCGGCCCACCGCGCCCAGTTCCTCGCTCCACTGCTCGGCTTCGGTCAGGCAGGCATCGATCCCGCTCAGTCCCACGGCGTCCGATCCCGCCGCCACCAGCGACGCCACCAACTGATGGTTCACGCTGCCGGCGAACACCTTCAGCACGGCATCGACGACCTCGGGCGTGGTGACGCGGAGTCCGCCGGCGAACCGGCTTTCCACCCCGCGCTCGGCCAGGTAGCGCGTCATCTGTTTGCCGCCGCCGTGAACTACCGTCACGAGGATGCCGGGCATCGCCGCGACGGCGGCGATTTCGCGCGATAGCCGTTGCCGCGAGGCCTCTTCGTCGAGCAGCGTCCCGCCAAGCTTGACCAGCAGCTTCACAGCAGACCCTCCGTCTCGGCGAATCCCAGCACGAGGTTCATGTTCTGGACGGCTTGTCCCGCCGCGCCTTTGCCGAGATTATCCTCGCATACCACTACCACGCCGCGGCCGGTGGCGGGATCGTACTTGACGCCGATGTCGCAGAAATTGGTGTGATTGACGGCGGCGAGGTCGGGAACCTGGCCGGGGTCGTAGATGCGCACGAAGGGCTCGCCCCGGTAGCGGGCTTCATACATGTCCACGATGGCGGCCGCGGTGGTGGGCTGCTTCGTCCGGAAGTAAACCGTCTCGAGAATCCCGCGGTGGATCGGGAGAAGCTGCGCGGTGAAGCTGAACTGGCCTTCCTCGAGGCCGGAGTTGCGCAGGACCTCCGGCACGTGGCGGTGATCGAGCAGCGAGTAGGCGGAGAAGTTCTCCGTCACCTCGCAGAACGATGTCTTCAGGCTTGGCTTCCGGCCGGCGCCACTCACGCCGGACTTGGCGTCGCACACAATGCCAACGGTCAGGTCGGCGATTCCGGCCTCCACCAGCGGGCGAATCGCGAGATTGGCGGCGGTGGGATAGCAGCCGGGATTCGCGATGAGCCGCGCGGCGGGGATGCGGTCGCGATAGAACTCGGGCAGCCCGTAGACGGCCTCGGCCAGCAAGCCAGGCGCCGTGTGCGGCTCCTTGTACCAGCGAGTGTAGTTCTCTCCGGTGTCGAACCGGAAGGCCGCGCTCAAGTCGATCACCTTGGCGCCGGTCTCGAGGAGCGGCAAGGCCAACTCCATCGAGACGTCGTGGGGAGTGCAAAGGAATACGACGCCGAGCCCTTCCGCGTGAACCGCCTCGGCCGTGCATGGGATCGTCTTCGGACGCCGGGAGTTACGCGGCAGCGGACGCGCGGAGGAATCGGCGCGGTGCTCGAGCAGCACGGGCTCGGCATGGGGATGGCGTTGGAGAATGGCGAGGAGTTCGGCGCCGCTGTAGCCTCGAAATCCGACGATACCGGCAAGGGTCCGCATAATTATTCAGTCCTATGAATAAATATACCATGCGAGGAAGAGCTTGCGGTTCGGGAGGCGGTTCAGGCGATAATGGAGCGACGGGTGCGTAGCTAAACTGGATTGAGCATCAGCCTTCGAAGCTGAGGGTTACAGGTTCGAGCCCTGTCGCGCCTACCAATTTCCGGCAGGCTGGATTCGGCGTTGTCCACCGGCAAAGCGTGGCGTGTCCACCCCACGATTCGGTGGAGGCATGGATGGCGGACAACGCGCAAGAGAAGGACCAGGGATTCAAGTCGGTGACCGACCGCGACCCGGAGGGCACGATCCGGGAGCTCGGCGGGCTGGGTTGGGAAGCTGACATCGTGGTGACTCCGCTTCGCACGTCGGTCTCGGTCCGGATCGAGGCGGATCAACTGTTCGAGGTGGCGGTGGCGGGTGGAGATACGTTCCTGAGTCATTTCGAGGCGGAGAGCCACTTCGCGTCGGAGGAAGCTGGCGACGCCCTCCGCCGCGCCGTGATCGTCGCGTTGGAGCGGCGGATGCACATACGAACGACGCTGGTGCTCCATGATCCGTCGCGTCCGGCGAAGTCCTTCGACCCGGTGCGGGTGCTCGACTACGGATCGGTCCGCATCGTGTGCGAGTTCTCGGTGGCGCGGCTGTGGTTGATGAATCCCGGGCGGATTCTCGCCCGGAACCGCACGCAGATGCTGCCGATGGTGATCGCGATGGACTCGACGCCGGAGCAGATCCGCGAGGCGTCGCTGCGGATCGAGATGGTGGAGCCCGAGTCCGAGCGGCGCCGGCTGTTTCAGGAGATGGCCACGTTCGGATCGCTGAAGTACAATGAGGACGAGATCGACGATCTCATAGGGAGGGTCAAGCGCAAAATGCTGCCATCCATGGAAGTCATCCGCGAAACGCAGATTGGCAAGCGCATTCAGGAAATCGCACGGTACGAAGGGCGGCGGGAGGGCGAGGCGGAGGGCCGGAGGCGCACATTGCGCCAGTTGATGGACAAGTTGTTCCCGGACTTGGTGGACATCCCCGACTCCGCGTTGCCAACCGGCGAGAACGCCGTCAACGCTATGTTGAATGTGCTGCTCACTGAAAAGGACTCCGCCCGAGTCCGTCGAGCCATCCTCGGCGAAGACACCGCCGACTGATACCGGCTCGAACGACGGGAGCGAAGATGCTGCCATCCATGGAAGTCATCCGCGAAACGCGGATTGGCAAGCGCATTGAGGAAATCGCACGGCGGGAGGGCGAGGAACTCGGCCGCCGGGAGGGCGAGGCGGAGGGCAGGAGGCGCACATTGCGCCTGTTGATGGACAAGTTGTTCCCGGACCTGGTGGACATCCCCGACTCGGCGTTGCCAACCGGCGAGAACGCCGTCAACGCTCTGTTGAACTTGCTGCTCACTGAAAAGGACTCCGCCCGAGTCCGTCGAGCCCTCCTCGGCGAAGACCGCGGCTGACCGGCGCTCGACCCGGCCGCCCTACCGGATCTCCGGGAACATCGCGATCGTCTCCCGCACCAGCTTCTCCGCCGCCCCCACGCCGTAGGGCGTCCGGTCCACTTCATAGCCCGCGTGCCCGTACTCGCTTTCCACCGGCATGTAGTCGCCGCCTTCGCCATTCGAGTACCCGCAGAACAAGGTCACACCGAAGGGCGACGCCTTCTTGATCGCCTGCCCGATCTCGGCGAACGGTTCGCCCGGCATCGCCACCAACGCGATGTCGCCGATCCGCAGCATCTGCACCTGAACCCGCACCGGCTCGCCGGAGGCCGGCTTCTTCCATTTCGCCAACAGATCCTGGAACCGCCGCAGGCGCGCCTCGGCCACGTGCTTTTCCCATGGATCGCCGCTCTTGCGAGCCGCTTCGGCCTTCACCTCCGCGTCGCGAACCGCCGTCGACATGCGGTCGATGTCGGAGGGCGTGTAGGAGCGGGCTGGCAACTCCAGCACCTTGGTGGCGAACTTCAGCGTCGCGTCCCTCGGGCCTTTGACTCTCCACGGCTGTTTGGCGATGAAGGCGGTGGATTCGGAGAACCCCTCGAACGACGGCTCGCGGCGAGTGGTCTCCGTTTGCAGCGCCAACGCGGCCGCCTGATGCCCCAGGATGCGCCCCAACCGGTGCGCCACGGCGAGGTCGCCGGTGAAGCCTTCCATCGGTCCCTGATTCCCGGCCGCGCCTTGGAAGAACAGGCAGAGAGAGCCGGGAAAGGTCTGTTCCACCACCTTGCGCATCATCCCCGGCCAGTCCGGTGAGATCGCCTTGTTCTCCCATGCCATCACCGTGCCGTGGCATTGGAAATTGACCAGGATCGCCACCGGTTTGCCTTCGGCGTCGTCGATGCGGACCACGTTGAGGTCGCGATCGACATTGCCCTCGCTGTTGCGCCCCACGCTGGGAGACGCGCCGTTGGCGGCCCGAACGCGGCGGTTCACGTTGATCGTGCCGATTCCCTTCCTGCCGGCCGCGTGCGCGGGCTTCAGCTTCGAGTTCGCCTCCACGATCGCGCCCACCACTTTGTCGGACACCAGATCCCAGTAGTTCTTGAATCCGGCGCGATACTGATCCAGGTCGATGCCGACCGGCCCCTTCTCCGCGTTGAGGAACGGTCCGGCGTGCGTGTGCGTGGCGCCGAGACGGACATGCGCGGCGGGGATTCCGGTCAGCTTTTCCACGCGCGCGGGAACGTCCGTCAGATGCGACGAGAACAACGCGTCCAGGTCCACCATGGCGAACTTCCGACGGCCGTCGGAAAGCACCAGCGCGGTGGCCCACATCCCCGCCGGATCGATGGCCTCGGCCGTGACGTGAGTCTGCGCACCCCAGTTCATCTGCGGAATTCCAACTGGCGGCGAAATGTCGGCGCGCGCCGCGCCGGCGAGCAGTCCCGACGGCGGCGAGTTCTTCGCGGTCTGCTCCACCTTGTCGGCGAAGGCGAGACACGCGGCGAGCAGGAGATAGGCGGAGCGCTTCATTCGAACCATGTTACACCGGGGCGCGGCGGAGGCTGCCATCTTCTGGAGCGCGGCATCTACCACCGGAGCACTACGCGCTCTGACCGATACTCCCGCCGCGCGCGCCGTCCGATGAATACGTCAGGATGCTTTATGTCCTGATCATGGCCTCGGCGGCGTTGTCCGCGCTGGGCCAGAGTGTGGTGTTCAAGGTGACGCCGGCCACGCTCAGTTTCACTCATCAAGCGGGAGAGGCCAAGCTGCCCGCCACGCAGACGCTGACGATCGCCGGCTCGGCCGGATTCGCGGTAGCTCTCAACGCGGGGCCATGGCTGACCGTCTCACCGAACTCGGGCGTGGCGCCGGTGACGGCAAGGGTCACGGTGAATCCCACTACTTTGCCGGTGGGCACGTACTCGGGCACGATTACGGTGGTGACGGCGGAGCAGGCGCCGCAGACCGCGGTGGTTCCGGTGAGCCTGGTGGTTCGGGCCGCGCCGTCCAGCATCGCCGCCAGCGCATCGGCCATAACCGTGAACTACGTGCGCGGCGCGCCCGCGCCCGAGCCTTCCTCGATCGGCCTGGCCACCAGCGGCGCCGTACTGTCGTACACCGCGGCCACGGCCGGTGGGACTTGGCTGTCGGTCGCTCCCAAGAGCGGCGTCGTGTTTCCGGCCTTTCCGGCAACGGTGACCGTGGTGACGAATCCGGTGGGCTTGGCTCCGGGCTCGTACAAGGGGACGGTCACGATCTCCGCCGCGCAGGCTTCGAACAAGACGGTGACGGTGAATGTATCGCTGAACGTGACCGCCGGCGCGCCGTCCATCACGTCGGTGTGGCCGAATCAAGTGCCGCAGGGATCGGCGGCCACGGTTGTCACGGTCCAGGGGGACAACTTCTTCCCCGGCAGCGTCATCAAAAGCGGCGCGGTGACGCTCACCTCGACGTATGTCGGCCCAAACGTGATCTCGGCGACGCTCCCCGCGAATCTGCTCGCGGCTCCGGCTGCGTTGCCGGTGGTGGTGACTAATCCCGGCACGGGAGGCGGCGATTCGCTGCCGCAAGTCGTCACCGTGGTTCCTCCGGGGCCGATCGTCGCGGCGATGGTCCACTCGGCGACCCTGGCCACCGACGCGGTCGCGCCCGGGCTGTTGGTCACCTTGTTCGGATCGGGCCTCGGACCTGAACGCTCCGCCGTGTTCACCGCCGCCGGCGGCGGCGTGCCGTTGGCGCTAGCCAACACACGTGTGCTGTTCGGCAATCTGCCGGCGCCGATCCTGTTCGCCTCGGCGACCCAGGTGGGCGCGGTGGTTCCTTACGGCCTGGGGAAGCCCGATTCGGTGGAGATGCGCGCCGAGTTCAACGGAGTCCGCTCGGCGCCGGTGACGCTTCCGGTGGTTCACGCCGCTCCGGGGATCTTCACGGCGAACTCGTCGGGATCGGGCGCGGCCGCCGCGTTCGGCTACGACGAAGCGAGCGCTTCCTACTATCCGGTCACCGAGACTGCCACTGTTTCGAAAGGTGGGCTGGTCCTGTTCTATGTAACGGGCGACGGCATCGCGAACCCCGCCGCATCCGACGGCCAGATCGTGACGCAGCCGGCCGCCGCGGCAACGCCAGCCCTCACGGTGCGTATCGGCGGCTTGGAGGCTCCGGTGCTCTACGCGGGCGGCGTCGTCGGACTGGTCTCGGGCATCACGCAGATCAACGCGCGCGTCCCCGATCTGGTGGCTCCGGGAAAAGCTGTCCCGGTGGTGGTGGAGGTCAACGGAGCTTCGAGTCCGCCGGGCGTGACGATCGCGGTGAAGTGACCCGCCGATCCACGGTGACCGGGCCGGTGTGGGCTCCGCGTGGATAGCTACAGGAACGGCAGCCAGGACCGCACGTCAGTGAGCGGTGGTATCGACCTTGAGCTGGTTGATGACGGACCGCACGCCTTTCACCTTGCCGGCGAGCTTCTCCGCCTTCAGGCGCGCCTTCTCGGTCCGCACCTTACCCTTCAAAGTGACGGCGCCGTCCTTGACCTCGACCTCGATAGCGCCACCATTGACGCCCACGTCGCCGGCCAGCTTCAGACGCACCTGATCGTAGACCTTGTCGTCTTCCTTGCTCTGGCCGAACACGCTCGCGGCCAGCAGGGCCATCAACGTCAGTACAATTGCCACGCGCCTCATTCCGGGTTGCCTCCCGTCATATACCGCCAGTCTAGCTCATTCAGGAATTCGGGGCTTTCGCGCCAATTCCGCCGCACCTTGACGAACAACTCCAGGTACACCTTGCGGCCCAGCAGTTCCTCGATCCGGATCCGGGCCCGCATGCCGATCTCGCGCAACATGGAGCCTCCCGCGCCTACCACGATCCTCTTCTGTCCATCCCGCTCCACGTAAACGGTGGCGGCGATCCGGGTGAGCTTGCGCGACTCCTCCCACTGGTCGACGAGCACGGCCACCGCGTGTGGCACTTCCTGCCGCGTCAGCTCGAGGACCGCCTCGCGCACGAACTCGGAGGCCAGGAACTTCTCCGGCTGATCGGTGAGGTGATCCTCGGGGAAGTAGCGCGGGCCCACCGGCAGCGCCGCGGCGATGGCGGCGGTCAGACCCGCGACGCCTTCGCCGGTGAGCGCGGAGACCGGAAACACCTCCGCGAACGCACCCGACTCGTGATAGCGCTCGATGATGGGCAGCAGGGCCGCCTTGTTCCGCCGCGTGTCGATCTTGTTGAGCACCAGATAGACCTGCGCGCGCTGGTCCTTCACGATCGCCGCCGCCGCCAGATCGGTCTCGTCCGCCTCGTCCACGCCGGCCACCCACAGGATGAGGTCCCGCCCTCGCAGAGCTTCCCGAACCGCGTCCATCATCTTGCGATGCAACAGCAGCGCGGATTCGTGCACGCCGGGCGTATCCACGAACACCACCTGCGCGTCCGGCAGCGTCAGCACGGCCTGCAAACCCGCCCGGGTGGTCTGCGGCTTGTCGGATACGATCGCGATCTTGCCGCCCACCAGCGCATTCAACAGCGTCGACTTGCCGGCGTTGGGCCGGCCGAGTATCGACACGAATCCCGATTTATGTTTTTTCTTGTTCCTTGCCGTTCCGCTCACCGTTAGAGGCCGCCTTTTCCACCCGCGATAATCGTACTTCCGAGACCCGCCGATCGCTGGCATTCAGCACCTCGATGCGCAGCCCGTCCCGCTCCACGCATTCGCCCGCGGCCGGCACGTGGCCCAGCCACTCCTGCGCCAGCCCACCGATGGTCGTCGACTCGGTCTCGTCGGACGGGCGAAGGCCGAACAGCTCCGCCAGCCGGTCGAGATCGAAATTGCCGGAAACCACAACCGATCCGCCGGGCTCTTCCCGGACGTCGCGCTCGGGCTCGTGCTCGTCGCGAATCTCGCCCACGATCTCCTCGACGAGATCCTCCATGGTGGCGATTCCGGCAGTATTGCCGTACTCGTCGATCACGGCGACGATGTGCTCGCCCTTCTCCTGCATGAGGCGCAGCAGGTCGTCCACGGGCTTGGTTTCGGGCACCAGTTCGATCTTGCGGCGGATATCGCGAACCTTCTTGCGCGCCCGTTCCGCCGGATCGAGTTCGTACATATCGCGCACGTGCACGAACCCGGTGACGTTGTCGATGCCGCCCGAGTAGGTGGGGATGCGCGAGTAGCGTTCGCGCAGAGCGATGGCGCGCAGTTCCTCGAGGGAAGCCTCCTCGGCGACACCCACCAGATCGATGCGCGGCGTCATCACCTCGCGCACGGTCTTGTCGCCGAACTCCACCACGGACTGAATCAGCTTTCGGTCGTCTTCCTCGATCAGGCCTTCTTCCTTGCCGGCCGTGATGAGAGCTTCGATCTGGTCCGATTCGTCCCGCTCTTCTTCCTTCGGTTCGTTCGAACTCAGATCGGCCAGGGTCTTCATCAGCCGCAGTAGCATCAGCAGGGGCGTGCTGAGCAAGGCGGTCAGCCGCAGGATTCCGGCCGCCGGAACCAGCCATGCCGCCGAGGTCCGGCGGTAGAGCACTTGCGGGAAGACGTGAGCCAGCAGCAGCATCAGCACGAACGACAGTAGGATGGCCTCCGCCATGATGCCGGCGATGGAAAGCCGCGGCAACAGTTCCGGCAGCGGGAGTGTCGGGCTGGGATGCTCGAACGAGGCGAACACCAGGATCGCCAGCAGGCAAAGCAACCCGTGCTTGAAGATCGAAAAGACCAGCGCGCCTTCGTCGAGCTTCAATCCGATGCGCGGCTCGAGCTGTTCCTTGAACAGGAGGAGCGCGTCCTGCTCGCGCGCGCGAAGCCGGAGCGCCTGCGTGTAGAGCAGTTGCACGAAGCTGACCACTGGCAACAGGGCCGCCACCACCACCGCCGCCACCAGGGATGCGGTGGTCACCGGCGGGTCCTCTCGACGAGAGCGGCCGGGAGATCGAGCTTGACGCGCCACGCGGTTTCCGCGCGGCGCATGGCTCCGCGATCGGTCTCGTGATCCATGCCGAGCAGATGCAGCAGCCCATGGAGCATCAGAACGCGAATCTCGTCGCCGATGCCGTGTCCCAACGCGGCAGCCTGTTCGCGAGCGCGGCCGGCGGAGATGGCGATATCGCCGAGCGGGCCGTGCGCGGCGCCAGAGGGGAACGACAGCACGTCGGCCGGATAATCCCGCCCGAGGAAGTCGCGATTCAAGCGCAGCAACTCGGCGTCGTCCGAGATCAGGCAGGTGAACTCGCGCGCCCCGGCCACCTCCGTCCGCAGGCGTTCGGCGACTTGGCGCAGGCCGCGGCGGTCCGTCACGCCGGACGCTCGCTGAAAGAGGACGATACTAGGGCCAGGCTCGGACATCGGAATCACTGGGAAGGCGGCTGTTCGGGCCAACGAAGGGCCATCTGCCGCGAGGGTTCGCCGGCGCGGTCGTACGCGCGGATGATCTTTTGCACCAGACTGTGGCGGACCACGTCCCGCTCGTCGAAGTGCACGAAGCGAATCTCGGCAATGCCGCGAAGAACGTCGAGCGCGTCGAGCAGGCCGCTTCGCCGGCCGGCGGGCAGGTCGGTCTGCGTGACGTCGCCGGTGACGACCATCTTGGAGTTGAAGCCCTGGCGCGTGAGCACCATCTTCATCTGCTCGGGCGTGGAATTTTGCGCCTCGTCGAG
>SYLY01000064.1 GCA_005808475.1 Acidobacteriota bacterium | reverse complement strand
GATCGTGATGATCTTGCGGTCGTGCAGGTTGATCTTCTTCAGCGCCGAATAGAGCGTGGTCGATTTGCCCGAGCCCGTCGGCCCCGTCACCAGGAAGATCCCGTGCGGAAGCTGCGTGAAGTACTCCATCAACCCGAGCATCTCGCCGGTAAAACCCAGTTTGCGTAGATCGTAGAACTGCTCGCCGGCCGAGCGGTCCAGGATACGCATCACCACGCTTTCGCCATACAGCGTCGGCAAAGTCGAAACGCGCAGATCCACCTCGCGCCCCAGCGTGCGGATCTTGATGCGGACGTCCTGCGGCAACCGCCGCTCGGCGATGTTCAGCTTCTCCATCAGCTTCAGCCGCGAGATCACGGCCGCTTTCAACTCCCTCGGCGGCGGCTCCTGCAACTGCAACACGCCGTCGATCCGGTACCGGATGCGGAACTCGCGCTCGAACGGTTCGATATGGATGTCGCTCGCCCGCTTCTCCACGGCCGACGCGATCATCGCGTTCACCAGGCGGATCACCGGCGCTTCCGACGCCATGTCGCGCAGGTGCTCCAGATCCTCGCCCGCCTCTGGATTCTCCTCCGAGATCGCGCCGGACTTCTCCGCCTCGCCGAAATAGCGGTTGATCTGATCCAGAACCTCGCCCTCGGCGGCGAGCACCGGCTCCACCTTCAGCCCGGTCACCGTGCGCACCGCCGCGATCGTCTCGAAATCGAGCGGATCCGCCATGGCGAGGATCATGCCCGTGTCGTCGAAGCCCGCCGGCACGCAACGAAACTGGCGCAGGAAACGGCCGGAAAGTTTGTTCGTTTCCGGCGACATCGGCGGCGGACCTTCCAGCGCCACCAGCCGCACGCCGAGCTGTTCCGACAGCGCGGACAGGATATCGCGCTGCGCCACGAATCCGAGGTCGATCAGGATCTTGCCGATCTTGTCGCCGCGATCCTTCTGGAGTTGCAGCGCCTGTTCCACTTCGTCGGCGGTGACGAGTCCGCGCGAAACCAGCATTTCACCGAGACGCAGGGGAGCGGCCACGATCTAGAGCACCTGCTCCTGGATGATCGACGCCAACGCTTCCGGCTTGACCCGCCCGGCCTCCAGGTCGGCCAGCGCCTTCCGTTGCGCCTGCACCAGAATCTGGCCGGGCAGCCCCGACGTGTCTTCCCACGACTGGTAGAACAACGTCACGCCCACCACCACCTGCTCGTTCATCGGCACGCCGCGCAGATTGGTGGCGGTGGTCACCAGCATGTCCCGCATCAGCTTGCGCAGCAGCGGCGCCCGCGCCAGCTTGCGTTGCCGCAGCCGCTCCTTGGCCTCGCGCGTCTGCGTCGGCGCGAACGGCGTGGGAGCCGGCGCGATCACCAGCCCCACCTCCGCGCTCAGCACCACGCCGTAGCCTTCCAGATAGATGCCGCGCGTGTTGCCGAGCAGATCGAGCGGATCCTCGGGAACGGCCTGGTTGATCCGGTTGTCGAAGTTCTTCTCGAGACTGCGCAGATCGGCGCGGCTCACGCGCGGCGCGGCGGCGGAGGCGAACAGAGGCGCGAGCGCCGCGCCCGCGAACAGCCGCCGGGTCACTGCCGCACCTCGTAGTTGGCGGCCGTGGTCCGCCACACGTTGACCCTCTTGGTCAGCAGTTCGATGTTCGACTGCAACGCCACCACCTCCGTGCGATGCTCCTCGTTCAGGCGGCGCTCGGTGGCCGCCACCAGCTTCATCGCCCGGTCGTTGGCGCGCGTCTCGGCATCGGCCACCGCCGTCGACACTGCCTGCCGAACCTGCTGGTCCAACCCAGGCTGGAGCTTCGCCGTCACCGATGCCTCGATCGCGGCAACGTCGACCGTGGGCGCGGGCGCGGCGGCCGGACGCCACGTGGCATGCGCCACCATCGCCGCCGACAGCATCGCCGCCGAAGCGAAGGTCCACTTCCACCACGGCTGGGCCGGCGCCACCGCGGATTTGGCCTCGGTGAACACGATCCGCCGCGGCATCTCCTCTTCCGGCGCGGCGAACAGCGCCGACCGCACGGTGCGCATCCGCTCGAGTTCGGAGGCGCAGGCCGCGCACTCGCGCACGTGGCTTTCGGCGGCCGCGCGATCGGCCAGCGGCGCCTCGCCTAGAAAATATCCCTTCAAGTCGATGTTCGAGCAATTCATTGATTTCACCCCGCGGAACGGACCGGAGCCAACGTTTCCTTCAACTGGTCGAGAGCCGTGTACACCCGCGATTTGACGGTGGACGCCGGGCAGCCGAGGATCTCTGCGATCTCCTCGAACTTGAAGCCCTCGTAGACCTTGAGGATCACCGCTTCTTTCTGATCGTGCGGCAAGCGGTCGAGCGCCGACCGTACGGCCAGGGTCGCTTCCATCGGCAGCATCCGCCGCCCCGGCGCATCCGGAGCCGCGTCGAACAACTCCTCGGTGTCCGGCCGGTTCCGCCGGAGCAGCGAGTAGCTCTCGTTGTGCGCGATCCGGTACAACCAGGGCGCAAACCGGGACGGATCGTCCAGCTTCCCCAAGTTCTGGTAGGCCTTGAAGAAAGCGTCCTGGGTGAGGTCCATCGCGTCCTCGCGATTTCCCGTCAGCCGCAGGATGTAGTTGAAGATCCGTTTCTCCCAGCGCGACACCAGCGCATTGTAGGCCTCCACGCCGCCGCGGCGGGCCTTCTGCACGAGTTCGCGGTCGTCCGCCTCACGGAATAACAAGCGGTTGTCTCCGTTCCAATCGTTCAGACGCGGGGGAGGGGGAAAAAGACGGACGGCGTATGCGACAAGTTTACCGTGGAGCGTCACCGCCGTGAACGGGCGAGCCGCCCGACCCGCTTCCAGCCGCACCCGCCTTTGGCCGAGCCGCGCGCGTCCGCAAGCGGTGGACCACCCGAAGACGCCCCGCTGGCGAACCCTCCCACCCGCTGGATGCCCGGCAACGGCGGCGGCGTAGGCACCAACTCCCGCCGGGGCCGCCACACCGCGCGAACATCCCCGTACGCCGAATGAGCCTCATCGCGAAGCCGGTCCGGCCAGCGCGGGGTCGAACCACACGCGCTCCACCTGCCGGAGGAACTCCCACCCGCGCGTTCCTGGGGCTCGGCGGCCAGCCGCCCCGTCGCGACGGCCACTACGTGAGTCCCCAGGGTCCTAATCTTCGGTCGCCTTCGCGACCGGGCTGGAGTGCGAAACCCGAGTCGCGTTCCGGGACCACCTTTTCGCCCGATCTTGCTCGCGCGAATTCAACGACATCCGGCGCGCTTTTGCGCGCATTGGGAGCTTGAACAGGCGTCCAGAGAATTGCTAAACTTCGGTGGCTTCCGAACGATGGGCTGTGCACGTCAACTCCACGCCAGTCGCGTTTCCGAATGGGATGCGGGGCATCGATTCGTGATTGCTTCTCTTGAGTGCTCCCCGCGCCGCGCACCACGAATCGGACAGTAATGAACTGAACAATGCGCCGACCTTCGATGAACACCGCGCTTCGCTTCGAAGTGTTCCGCTTCTACGGCGGGCGGGCATGTGTAGTGTGCGGCAACGAGGCTCATCTTCATCATTTGGACGAGAACAACCACAACCACACTTTTTCAAACCTTGTTCCACTGTGCCCAACTGCAAACAGCTCCCTTGAGAACAATAGAAATGGCCTCGATTGGGATGCCACGCCGGAGATAGCGCCTATGACGGTCATGGCGGCGGGCGCTAGTCATTTTCGCAGGGGTAACTTTCGCCAAGCATATGCCTGCAATCGAGATTGCCCGGTAGATCGTAGAAAGTAGCGACCCTCCGCTCGGAGCTTTTTGATAGGCTGAGAGCAAATTTTCTAGCACAGAAAAAGGAGAGTCGCCATGAAGAAACCATACCAGATTGAATCGCAGCAAGCAGTGAAG
>SYLY01000063.1 GCA_005808475.1 Acidobacteriota bacterium | reverse complement strand
CGGTATGACGAATGGGAAACCTCGAGCGGCCGGTCCGCCCAGGCCGGATTCCAGCAGCGGGGCCAACGAAAAAGACCACCGGTTTCCCGGTGGTCTCTATCTCATTGAAAAACTTGGTGCGGAGAGGGGGACTTGAACCCCCACGAGATTACTCCCGCTAGCACCTCAAGCTAGTGCGTCTGCCAATTCCGCCACCTCCGCGTGACGTAAACCTACTTCTTCTGGCCCTTCGTCTCGCCGGCCTTCTTGGCTCCTTCGGGCAACGGCAACGGCATCGTCACCATCTCCGACGGATCTCCGCCTTCCGGACCGATCGTCACCGTCGGACCGGTGCTCGGAGAGGCCGGAGCAGGCAACGCTCCACCCTTCTTGGCATCGGCCGCGCCCTTCTTCGCCGTGTCCGCCGCCTTCGATTTGGGAACCGACTGCAACACCGTCGACGCCGAGCCCGCGCCGGACCGCGTTGCCACGATCGACAGCGTAAGCGATGTCACCATGAACAGACCGGCCGCGATCGTCGTCGCCTTGGACAGCACCGTCGCCGCCCCGCGAGGTCCGAACGCGGTCTGCGAGCCCATGCCGCCGAACGCTCCCGCCAGATCGGCGGCCTTGCCGCTTTGCAGCAGCACGACCACGATCAGGAACAGACAAACCAGAACGTGAAGAATCGTGAGAATGACCAGCATTTGAGTGAATTCCGCGCGCTCTCGCGCCAGAATTCAGCTTACCATACGACTCGCGCGGGAAGCACGTCCCGCTGTCCAGGACGCTGGCCTTTCCGTCCTGGGCCCGCCGTCCTACGACTCTAGCCAACCTACCGGAAACCGGGCGAACGAGATCGTCTCGTACGATCCCTTCGCGCCCCGCTCATAGAGGCACCCCACCGAGCCGTCCTTCAGCACACCTAGCGCCGAGTACGCCGCCGGACCCTCGTGCAGCACGCGCGACACAGGCCACGCCGCTCCTTCATCCCGGCTCAGCCGCACCGTCATCCGTTCGCGCTTCTTGCTCGCCGGATTCGAGAACAGCAGGCGCTTGCGGTCGTAGCGGATGAAGCTCGCCTGACAGACGGGCTCGATCAGCGCCTCATCCAGTTTGAAGTCGCCCCAGGTCAGTCCGCCGTCGGTCGACCTCGCCAGCGCGCGCCGGTTCTTGCCGTGATAGCTGCGCATGTTCAACAACAGGGATCCGTCGTTGAGCTCCACCACGGCGCATTCGTTGGTGTCGGGCTGCGCGCTTCCGCCGAGCTTCCATGACTGCCCGCTATCGTCGCTATAGATGACATGGGAGTGGCGCGCCTGGCCGGCGAAGCGGCGATGATCGCACGGAACCACCAGCCGGCCGGTCCGCGTTTGGATCGCGTTGCCGGGACCCGTCGCATACCAGCCCCAGCCGGGATCCTTCGTGGTGGAAGTGATCTCGTGCGGCGCGGCCCAACTCCGCCCGTCGTCCCGCGACGACGTCATCCACACGGTGCGGGTCCCTCGCGATCCTTCCTTCTCGATCTCGCGCTCGGTGAGGTCGCCGGGGTTGCGCGTGAGCGGCAGCCAGATCGTCCCCGTCTTTCGATCCTGAACGGGGCAAGGATTGCCGATCGTGTCGGTCCCCATGTCGGATACCGGCAGTTGCGGCGACCAGGTGCGGCCGCCATCGGAACTGCGCTTCACCAGCAGATCGATGTCGCCCGCGTCCGATCGCGAGTTGCGGCGGCCCTCGCAGAACGCGAGCAGCGTCCCCTTGCGGGTGACCAGCAGCGCGGGGATGCGGTACGAGTGGTAGCCGTCCGTTCCGGCGGTCCACACGTCCGTCTGCGTCATGTCCTTGGGCGCCGCCATCGAGGCGGCGGGAAGTCCGGCGAGAAAAGTTCTACGGTTCATAAAGCGCTGCTGAGGCTCCAACCCATTCCATGTCCTTATTGTGATCGACGCCCATCATTTTCCCCCGCCCGGTGCGCACGATGGTGCACACCGCGCGAAGGTCGCCTTCGTCCGGCCACAGATACATGACGCGAACCTCGATCTTGTCCGCGCCGTAAGGCGTTTCGACGAGCGGCGTGAAATCGACGCGCTCCTGCAGGATGTAGTTCGCGCGATCCTCGATCGCCGCGATCCGTTCGCGTGATGGCCTCAGCACGACGCCCGATCCGGCGAACGAGTAGAGCGGCTTCAACACCCAATCGTCCAGCCGCTCCGGAAGCTCGCCAACCTCGTCGAGAAACAGCGTGCGCGGAACCGTGCGATGCCGCAGGAAGGGGAGCGAGAATTTACTGATACGAAAATACCAATTGGGGTGGCCCGCCCATTCGACGTCCAGATCGTCGCGGAAATCGAACGGAAGCCGGATGCCGCGGCGCTCGATTTCGTCGGCGATGGCGCGATTGTAGATGCGGCGGATGGGCGCGCCCTCGTGGAACAGCCGGTTGCCCTCGCGCGTCACGCGAGTCACGCAGACCGGGCGCACGCCGCAGATCCGCTCGGTGAGGCGGAAGTCGCAGAGCGTCTTCTGCCGGAGCGGATCGACCTTGAGCAGCACCGTCTCGGCCGGATC
Source organism: Acidobacteriota bacterium (assembly GCA_005808475.1). GTDB lineage: Bacteria > Acidobacteriota > Terriglobia > Bryobacterales > Bryobacteraceae > SYLY01. Next base: position 19,994 of record SYLY01000063.1, on the reverse strand, counting down.
GGCGTCGCCGAGAATCGCCCGCCGCAGCGCCTCTCGGTAGCCGCAGGTATCGAGCCCGCCGAGCAGATAGCGCAAATCCGTGTCGAGCGCGTAGGCGTCGATGTAGGCGCGCGCCAGCGCCGGTTGAAACGCGTAGAGCGAGGGGAAACCCTGAATCTCGACGAGCCGCCAGTCGATCTCTCCGTCCGCGCCGCGCAGAAGGCCGAAGTCGGCCTGGGTGAACAGGGGCCGCTCGGACTGGTTCGGCACGGTGTAGCGCTCGGGCAGGGAGCGGTCCGATTCGCGCAGATAAGCCGGCTCCATCAACTGGCGAATCAGTTCCGCGCCATCGGCGGCCATTCGATCCAGCGTTTCGCGCGGGAAGAAGCACGGAGTCTCGCTCAGACGGAATCCCACCGGACCGCCGCACTCGGCGGTGAGCGCCTCCTGGAACCTTTGATGCCCCGCCGGTGTCCAATGCTCATTGAATTCGCTTCGAAGGCGGGAGATCATGAAACAGTCCGTGAGAACATTATCCATCTTGGCGGCGGCATTGCTCGGCGGCTGCGCGGCCCGCCCGCGATTGCTGCTTCCCGGAGAGTCGTTTCGCATCGAGGATGCGCCGCGGTTCAAGGTGCTGCTGCCGCCGCCCACGTCGAACGCCGATCCGAAGGAACCGCTGCGGCTGGCGCTGGGAGCCGCCCGCGCCAAATCGGCCCGATGCGAGGCTGCTCGCTCGCCGTTTCGACTACACGCGCGCGACCGGCAGTGGCTGCTTGAACTACCGCCGGCGCCATGGTGGTCCGATCGCGGGGTGCTCCAAGTGGCGGGAGATCTGCGCCCGTTCCTGTCGGCGATTTCGGCGTTGCCGCGATCCGGGTGCATGAGCGCGGCCGAGGCCGAACACCTGCGGCGCGCGATCGTGGACGCGCTGCCCACGCGCCTCCCCGACAGCCTCTCGCTCTCCTATGGCTTTCCGTCGCCCGGCGGCGTCGTCGATTTGAGGCCGGAGATGCGTTTGCTGGTAGTGCGCGTCTGGAAGGACGGCGCGAAGTACTCGGGCACCACTCGCGAAACTTATGAGTTGCACGATACCGGCCGGGGCGCGATCCGGCTGTCGGTCCCCGAGCGAAGCGGCGACACCGTGGCGGCGGCGGCGAAGTTCCGCGAATGGCGCGCCGGGCGCACGGCGCGCGTGTGGCGGCTCCACTTGTTCACGAACCTGGTGAAGGCGAACCGGGAGCGAGCCGCCATGGTGGTGGGCGCTCCCAGCGGCGATGCGCTGGCGGCGGCCTCGGCGGCGATCTTCGCCAAACCCGATATGGGCTGCGCGGAGTTGGTGGCGAAAACGAAAGCGCGCATCGAGTGCCTGGTGAGCCAAGGTCTGGTGTCGGTGGCGCCCGAGATTCGCGTCACGGTGAACGGCGAGGCCAAATACGTGGTCATCGGCACGCTGGTTCGCGGCGCGTTGCCCGGCGCCACTCCGCCCAAGAGCATGCGGCGGATTTTCGAGGGATCGCCGCGCGAGGTACGATTCGTGGGTGACGAAGTGCTGGCCTTGCCACTGGCGGCCGGCGACGAACTGACCCTATGAACCGACGCAGCTTTCTACTGAGCGCCGCCGCCGCGCCGGCCGCCACCCGCCCACCGAACATCGTCCTCATCCTCTGCGACAACCTCGGCTACGGCGACATCGGCTGCTACGGTTCGCCGAAGATCCGCACGCCCGAGCTCGACGGCATGGCGCGGGAAGGCATGCGCTTCACCGCGATGTACGCGGCCAGCGGCGTCTGCACGCCGTCCCGGGCGAGCCTGATGACGGGCTGCTACCCGCGCCGGGTGGGTCTGCATCAAACGGATCCGGACGGTTTCGTTCTGCGGCCGGTGTCGCCGAATGGGCTGCATCCCGGCGAAACGACGATCGCCGAAGCGCTAAAATCGCGCGGTTACGCTACGGCCATCGTGGGCAAGTGGCATCTCGGCGATCAACCGCCGTTCCTGCCCACACGGCAGGGTTTCGACTACTATCTGGGCATTCCTTATTCGGACGACATGACCGGCGGGAAGCGGCCCGGCTGGCCGCCGCTGCCCCTCATGGAAAACGAGCGGGTGATCGAAGCGCCCGTCGATCGCGACCTGTTGACCAGGCGCTATACGGAGAAGTGCGTCGAGTGGATCGGCGCGAACAAGAGCAGGCCGTTCTTCCTCTATCTGCCGCATGCGATGCCAGGCTCCACTCCGAGGCCGTTCGCGAGCGATACGTTCCGGGGAAAATCGAAAGGCGGCCCCTGGGGCGACTCGGTGGAAGAGATCGACTGGTCCACGGGCCGCATCCTCGAAGCGATCCGCGCGGCGGGAATCGAGGACAACACGCTGGTCGTTTGGACCAACGACAACGGCGCGCCGCGGCACGATGGCAAGAGCGGCTCGAACTTGCCGCTGAGCGGCTGGGGCTACACAACGAGCGAAGGCGGGCAGCGCGTCCCGTGCATTGCGCGATGGCCGGGCCGCATCCCGGCGGGCCGCGCCTGTTCGGCGGTTACGACTCTCATGGACTGGCTACCGACGGCGGCGGGGCTCGCCGGCGCGCGATTGGACGGGTCGCGCCCGATCGACGGCAAGGACATCTGGCCCCTGCTTTCGGCCAAGACATCAAAGTCGCCGCACCAAGCCTTCTACTATTACTACGGACCGCAGTTGCAAGCGGTGCGGTCCGGGCGATGGAAGCTGTTCCTGCCGCTCGACGGGAAGCAGGTCACGCTGACGGGCCGCACCGAGCCGGCCAAGGCGGCCCTGTACGATCTGGAGGCCGACGAAGCGGAATCGCGCAACGTTGTGACGGAGAACCCGCCGGTGGCGCGGCGTCTGACGGCGTTGGCGGAGAAGGCGCGCGCGGATCTGGGCGACGTCGACCGTCCCGGACGCGGCCAGCGTCCATCGGGCCGCGTGGAGAATCCGGCGCCGCGCACGCTGTGAGCGATATCCTGGGATATTGCCCAACACCGCATCCCGCCGGAACCATCACATCGGCGTGGCATGCGCCGTCCTGTCGGCGGTAGGATTCGCGGGTAAGGCGATTTTCATCAAGCTCGCGTACGCCGAGGTCCGCATCGACGCCACGACGTTGCTGGCGTTGCGGATGATCTTCTCGGCGCCGTTCTTCGCGTGGCTGGCGGTTCGCGCCGCGGCGAATCCGGATCTGCCTCCGCTCTCGCGCCGCGACTGGGCGTGGCTGGCGTGGCTGGCATTCGCCGGCTACTACTTCTCGTCGTATCTCGATTTTCTGGGGCTCGAATACATCACCGCGGCGCTCGAGCGAATCATTCTGTTCACTTATCCGGCGTGGGTGCTGCTGATCTCGGCGTTCTGGTTCGGCAAACGGATCCGGCGGCGGGACGCGATCTCGCTGGCGCTTTCGACCACCGGAATCTGCGCGGCGTTCGTGAGCGACCTGCGTTTCGCGGGCTCGGCGCGATCGTTGTGGACAGGCGCGGGCTGCGTTCTCGGCGCGTCGCTGATCTATTCGCTTTACCTGCTGGGGACGCGCGACGTGGTGCTGCGCGTCGGGTCGTCGCGATTCACCGGATACGTTGTGCTGATCGCGGCGGCGTTCGTGATGATGCAGTTCGCGGCGACACGGCCATGGTCGGCGCTGCGGCAGCCGGCGTCGATCTATTGGCTAGCGCTCGGGCTGGCGATCGTATCCACGGTGTTGCCGATCATCTTCCTGGTGCAGGCGCTGCAGCGGGTAAGTCCATCGATGGTGGCGATCTGCAGTTCGATCGGCCCGGTGCTGACCATCCTGATGGGCGGCGCGTTTCTCGGCGAGCCGGTCACGGCGATCCAACTGGCGGGCGCGGCCTGTGTGCTGGCGGGTGTTGGTTTGATCACCAAGGCGGGTTGACTCCGGCCGCGGCGGGAGCTAGGCTCGTTTGCATGACACGAACTGCCCTGATCGCGTTTTCCTGGCTCATCCTCGCCGGCTCCGCCCATGCCGGTGGATGGTTCATACTGACTTTGGGACAACCCGGCGCGCACTCCGATCCCGCGGCGCGCGCGGCGGCCTTTACCGTGCGGGTTTACGGATGTTTGGCGCGCTCCACTGCAGTGGCTGCGACCGCGGAGGGCTTGGTCAACGGCGAGCGCCGGACGATCCGGTTGGCGCCGGTGCGGCTCGGCGGCGGGCTCGACGATGTCGTGTTCCAGCCGGGCGGACAATTTATCGCGGAGTGGCCGCACTACACGGTCGCGATTCCGAACGATTTGCCGGCCGAGGGTTCGTGGGTGGTGAAGGTGGAGGTTCGCTCCGACTGGGGCTCGATCAAGAGCGCGCTGGTGGTGCTGGGGCCGCGGGGCGTAGACCGGGCGCGGTCGGTGGAGAAGGACCAGTTCAGGGAAAGTGAGGTCCTCGCCTTCCTGCGATGAGCCGGATGGACGCTCAACCCGAATTGGCGCTGTTGGCGCGAGTGCTCGCACGTCATGGACTCGAGGCGATTCTGATCGGAAACATGGCGGCCGCGTTGCACGGAGCGCCGGTCACGACCGTGGATGTCGACTTCTACTTTCGAAAGACACCGCGGAATATCGTGAAGCTGAAGGCGATCGCGGACGAACTCGGCGCGATGATCTTGCGGCCGTACTATCCGGTTTCCGGTCTGTTCCGGTTGCAGCGCGAAAGCGACGGACTGCAGATCGACTTCATGTCGGCGATCTCCGGAGTGAGATCGTTCGAGGGAGTCAAGAGCCGCGCATCGGCAGTTCGCATCGGCGACGGCACGCTGCTGGCGGCTAGCTTGACCGATATCGTCAAGAGCAAACGCGCCGCCGGGCGCCCGAAGGACCGCGCCGTTCTCGATATCCTGGAGAGAACGCTTGAAGAAGAAACCAGCCAAACTCGACGTGCGGTCCGCCCTGGACCTCGAAAGTGACCGCGCCCTGCGGGACCTCATCCGCCTCCGCCTCGCGCTTCCGCCCGAAAAGCGGCTGAACGTGCTGCGAAAGAAGATCGGCCTTCGCGCGACCGCGCTCTGACGCCTACGCGAACGAGACCTTCCCCAGGATCACACCGCGCCGCGCGCCGGTCGCCGAGGGGAGATTCGAAGGCCGGCGGCGCCAGGTCTCGTGCGCCAGGATCGCGAACGCCACCGCTTCCTTGGCGTCCCCGTCGATCCCGTACTTGCCGCTGTGCTCCAATTCGACTCCCGGGAGCATCACGCGGAGCTCGTCCATCAGTACAGGATTCCGCGCCCCACCGCCGCTTACGATCAGGTCGTCCACCGGCTGCCTCGGACGCACGAACTTGCCGATCGCCGAAGCGATGGTGGAGGCGGTGAGCAGAGCCGCGGTCGCCACCAGGTCCTCCGGAGGGAGTCCGCTGGCGAGCATCGTCTCCACGAACTCCGAGCCGTACTGCTCGCGGCCGGCGGTTTTCGGCGGGCGTTGCATGTAGTAGGGATCGTCCATCAGTCGCGCCAGCAGTTCGCGCGACGCCTTGCCGCGGCGGGAGAACTTGCCGTCGCGATCGTAGGTGAGCTTGCCGCCGGTGGCGTGTGAGACCAACTGGTCCATCACCATGTTGCCGGGCCCCGTATCGAACGCGATCACCTGATCGGGCGCGGCCGACGGCGGGATTGCCGTCACGTTGGCGATGCCGCCGATATTGAGCGTGACGCGGCCGCGCTTGCGGTCGCGAAACAGCAGATAGTCGGCGTAGGGCACCAGGGGCGCGCCCTTGCCGCCGGCCGCCATGTCGCGAGGGCGGAAGTCGCTCACCACCGGGATGCCGGTCCGGTCGGCCAGCACGCTGCCGTCGCCGATCTGCAACGTGCTCGCCACCTTTTGTTTCGCGACCTCGGCGGGAGTGTCTTCATGGAAGATCGTCTGGCCGTGCGAGCCGATCAGTTCGATGGAATCGAGCGGGATCTCCTCGCGCAGACACAAATCGCGCAAGGCCGTCGCGTACAGCTCCGGCAGCAGGAAGTGCAACCGGCTGATCTCCGCGGTGTGGCAGTCGCGATTCGACACCGCCAGAATCGCCTCGCGCACCGGCTTGGAATACGGGATGGTCGTGTGGGCCACCACTTTCAACGCGCTCAGCCGGGGGATATCGACAATGGCGACGTCGATGCCGTCGAGCGATGTACCGGTCATGATCCCCGCGACTCTCACGATCGTTTCAGCTCCTCTTGCAGGTCCGCCAGCAGCTTCAGCGCGTCCATCGGGCGCAACTGGTCGAGATCGAGCGAGCGGATGCGCGCGGCAACCTCATAGCCGACGGGCTCGAACAGCGAGATCTGCATCGGGCTCTGGCGGCGCTTGCGCGAGGGCTTGGGCGTCAGTTCCTCGGTAACCTCGTGCTCGGTCTTTTCGTGCAGCGCCAGCACTTCGCGCGCCCGTTCGATGACGCTGACCGGCAGCGCCGCCAGCCGCGCGACCTCGATGCCGTAGCTTCGATCGGCCGAGCCGGGCTGCACTTTCTTTAGGAAAATGATCTGGTCGCCCGCTTCCTTCACCGCCACGTGCAAGTTCGACACTCCATCCAACTGATCGGCGAGTTCGGTCAATTCGTGATAGTGGGTCGCGAAAAGGGTCTTGGCGCGGATCTTCTCGTGGACGTGTTCCACCACGGCCCACGCCAGGGCCAAGCCGTCGTAAGTCGCCGTACCGCGTCCGATTTCATCGAGCACGATGAAGCTGAGCGCGGTCGCCGTGTTGAGGATCGCGGCGGTCTCGGTCATCTCCACCATGAATGTCGACCGCCCCCGCGCCAGATTGTCCGCCGCGCCGATGCGGGTGAACACGCGGTCGACCAAGGGCAGATCCGCCTGATCGGCTGGAACGAACGATCCCATCTGCGCCAGGATTAGCAAAAGCGCGGCCTGCCTGAGATAAGTCGACTTGCCGCCCATGTGCGGGCCGGTGATGATCGACAGGAACTTGGCCGACGGATCGAGGAAGATATCGTTCGGAATGTAGCGCGCGGCGTCGCGTTCGGCGAGCCGTTCGATCACCGGATGACGGCCGGCCAGCACTCGCATGGAGCCGTTTTCGGCGAACCGGGGCCGCGTGAAGCGCATCATGGCGGCGGCCTCGGCCAGAGCGGCGGTGACGTCCAGTTCGGCGATGGCGCCGGCGGTCCGCCGGATGCGCGCCGCTTCGCCCGCGGTGCGTCCGCGCAGTTCGCCGAAGATCTCTTTCTCGATCGTGAGGATGCGCTCCTCGGCGTCCAGGATCTTGCTCTCGAGTTCCTTCAGTTCGGGCGTGGTGAAGCGCTCGGCGTTGACCAGCGTTTGTTTGCGCTCGTAATCTGGCGGCGCAAGGTGCTGGTTCGCCTTGGATATCTCGATGTAGTAACCGAAGACGTTGTTGAAGCGGACTTTCAGCGACGCGATGCCGCTGCGGGTCCGCTCGCGCGTCTCGATGGCCGCGATGTACTGCTTGGAATTGCGGCTGATGTCGCGGAGTTCGTCCAGGCGTGGATCGTAGCCGTCGCGAATCGTGCCGCCGTCGGTGAGATTGGCGGGAGGCTCCTCCGCGATCGCCGTGAGGATCGCGTCGCGGACATCGGCCAGATCGTCGATGCCGTCGCGCAGTTCTCCGAGCCGCGCCGAACGGGCATCGGCGAGCAACCGGCGCAGTTCGGGAACCTTCGCGATCGACCGTCCGAGCGCCAGCATCTCCCGCGGCGTGGCCGTTCCCAACGTGACCTTGGCAAGCAGCCGTTCCACGTCCAGAATGCCCGCCAGAGTCTTGCGGATGCCCGAGCGCAGCATCGTGCCGGCGTGCAACTCCTGCACCGCGTCGAGCCTGGTTTCGATCTCGGCGAGGTCCATCGATGGACGCAGCAGGCGTTGGCGCAGCAGGCGGCCGCCCATTCCGGTGGAGGTCTGGTCCAGCACGCTCAGCAGCGTCACGTCCTTGCTTTCGCCCGCGAACAGCGGCTCCACCAGTTCGAGGTTGCGAACGGTGACCGCGTCGAGCATCATCGCGCCGGAGCGCTCGTGGTAAGAGGGCCGCTCCAGGTGATCGAGCGCCGAGCGCTGCGTGTCGCGCAGATAGTGCAGGATCGCGCCGGCGGCGCCCACCGCGAGCGGACGTCCGGCCAAGCCGCAGCCGTCCAGGCTCAGCAGGCGGAAGTGCTCGCGCAGGATGCGATCGGCGTAATCGAAGGAGAACACCCATCCTTCCACGGGAGTTCGCAGGCAGGGCAGCCGCCACGCCTCGTCGGACGAGATGGCTTCGCGCGAGTTCAGCGATTCGAGCGTGCCGGTTACCTCGGCGGCCGCCAGTTCGGTGGCGCGGAACTCGCCGGTGGAGATGTCCACCCAGGCCAGTCCCGCTTTGTCGCCGGACCGGGTCACCGCCGCCAGGTAGTTGTTCTCGCCGGGGCGCAGCAGGCTGGAATCGGTGGCGGTTCCCGGCGTCACGATCCGCGTCAGTTCGCGTTTGACGATCTTCTTGGTGAAGCGCGGATCCTCCATCTGTTCGCAGATGGCGACGCGGTACCCTTTCTGCACCAGCCGCGCGATGTAGCCGCCGGCGGCATGATGTGGAACGCCGGCCATGGGCACGGGCTCGCCCTTCTCTTTGTTGCGGGAGGTGAGGGTGATCTCGAGTTCGCGCGCGGCGGTGACCGCGTCCTCGTGAAACAGTTCGTAAAAATCGCCGCACCGGAACAGCAGCAGCGCGTTCGGAACCTGCGCCTTCACCGCCTGATACTGCCGCATCAGCGGCGTGGAGGCTTCGGTCATCTAGGCGTACAGGCCCCGGAGCTTGATGGCGAACGCCACGCGGTCCAGCGCCAGCATGTAGGCCGCCAGCCGGTTGTGCGCCTTGTACTTCTCGCTGTACTTGACCACGTCGCGGAAGCTGTTGACCATGATCTCCTCGAGGCGCTGGTTGACCAGATCCTCGTTCCAGAAGAATCCCTGCCGGTCCTGGACCCATTCGAAGTAGGAGACAGTGACGCCGCCGGCGTTGGCCAGGATATCGGGAATGACGAAGATTCCTTTCTCCGACAGGATGTGGTCGGCGGGCGCTGTAGTGGGACCGTTGGCGCCCTCGCACACGATCTTGCAATTCAGCTTCGGCGCGGTCCGCGACGTGATCACGCCCTCCTTGGCGGCCGGCAGCAGCACGTCGCACTCGAGGAACAGCGCCTGATCGCGGTCGATCTCCTCGCCGCCGGCGAACTCGCGGATCGACCCGGTTTCCTTCCGGTGCTGCAAGAGCGCCTCGATGTCGAGCCCCTTGGCATTGTAGACGGCGCCGTCGTATTCGATCACCGCGATGACGTGGAATCCCCGCCGCGACATCAGCCGGGCCGCCATGCCGCCGACGTTGCCGAACCCCTGGATCACCACCGTGGTTTCTTCCGGTTTCATGCCGAGCCGCGCCAGCGCCTCGAGCGTAACGATCATGCAGCCGCGTCCGGTGGCTTCCGGCCTGCCGCGCGATCCGCCCAGGTCGAGCGGCTTGCCCGTCACCACTCCGGTCACCGTCTGCCGCATGTGCATCGAGTAGGTGTCCATGATCCACGCCATCACCTGCTCGGTGGTGTTCATATCCGGCGCGGGGACGTCTTTCTCGGGCCCGATAAACTCGATGATTTCCGCCGTGTAGCGCCGCGTGAGGCGTTCGAGTTCTCCTGGAGAGAGGATGGACGGTTCGCAGATGACGCCGCCCTTTCCGCCGCCATAGGGGATGTTCACGACGGCGCACTTCCACGTCATCCAACTCGCCAGCGCGCGCACTTCCTCGATGCTCACGTCGGGCGCGTAACGGATGCCGCCCTTGGCGGGACCGCGCGCGATGGAGTGCTGCACACGGTAGCCGGTGAAGACCTCGATGCGGCCGTCGTCCAGCAGCACGGGAACATAGACGGTGATCTCGCGCGACGGGCTACGCAGGATCTTGCGGATGCCCTCGTCCATAGCCAGACGGCCGGCTGCTTCGTTGAATCGAGCGTCGGCGGCAAGCCAGGGGTTCAACTCCTGGGCCAGGGGATTCGCGGCGTCCACGGACATATCTCTTCATTATCGGGAATTCCCCGGGGCGGCGGGCGGACCGGGCATCACCTGGTTCCCGGTGACGCCGGGCCGCTACTTCAAGCCGGGTACGCGAGCGTCGTTGTTGCCATCGAACACTTCGGGGCCGCCGCCGTCGAGGTGGACCTCCACGCGCATGCCGGGGGCCATTCGCATGCCGGGAAATCGCGCCAGCGCCACGCGCGGGCGCAGATCGGACGGCGCCGCCAAGCCGTCGAGAAGCTGCTCGGCGGCGAGGCGTCCATCCGGCTCGAACACCCGCACGCGAAACGGGCCAGCCGCCGCGCCGCCGATGTTGTGCACCGGAACCTCGAGTCCGGAGCGATCGCGCAGTTCCTCCACCGCCAGCGCCAGATCCGGCAACAACGCGGGTTCGTTCGCGCGCTCGAGCAGCCGGATGCGGACCTCCATCTCGCGGCCGCATTCCAGATCCAGCGGAATCGCCGTGGCACGCCGCAACTCGAGTTCGGACATTCGCCCATCCACGGAGACCCCGTAGCGGCCCGGCTCCAATCGCCAGACGCGCATCGTCACGCGCCGCTGTCCGGAGCCGGCCGCGAACACCGTCGCGCGCAGCTGGTCGCGCCCCGTCTCCCGCACACGAACCGCCAACTGCCCGCCAGTGTTCTCCCAACCGATCGCGTGGCCCGGATAGATCCGGTTGCGATCGTACGCGACGCCGCCCAGCCGGATCCGCTGCAGTGCGGTGGACGGCAGCGAGACGCGATCGGTGAACTGCTCGGCCTCGGTGTACATGCCGAGGTTACGCGACAGGTCGCTCCAGACGATCGCCTGCGCGTCCTCCACTCGTCCGGCGATCGCCTGCAATTGCGCGAACGACGGATCGCGGCTTGGCCGCGCCGCCGCTTCGGCCAGCCCATCCACGCCCACCAACGCGGCGAAGTCGCCGTTCGCCGCGGCGGCCCGGAGCCAATCGCCGCCGCGGATGGTCTCGCGCTGGAGCCACAAGTACCGGCCGTCGCGCGTGAGGTCGAACGCGCCCCAAAGCAGGTTGTAGGTTGCCAGATCGGGCACGCCGCGCGACGCCACGCGATCGTCGGCGAAGAAAATCGACCTCGCCAGCCGCGGATAGCGATCATCCTTCCAGTGGTCGAGCAGCGCGTCCGCCTTCTCCCAGATCCAGCGGTTCGCCGCCGGATCGCCGTTGTACCAGGCGATCAGCAAGGCGGGTTGCATCAGCCCGTTGCTGTAGACGTCCTCGCGGCCGTAGGGCCCTTCCTCCACCGCGCCCCCGGCTCCGAACGCGTACGACCGGAAGTGGCGATGCCCCTTCGCGTTGATGCCCTGCAATTCGCTCATGCGCCGCGCCGATTCCATCAGCCACTCGAACAGCACCGGATTCCCATAGTCGAGCAGGAACGAGGCGGCCAGCGCATTGATGCCCTCTTCGTAGGCGTGCAGCGGATCGGCGCGGCGTGCGTTCCCCCCTCCGGCGATCATTCCCTCGCGGTAACACGCATCCAACACGGCGCGCGCCGAGCGGCTCCAGTAGCCCACGCGTCCGTCGAGAAACGCGAGTCCGGGCCAGTTCTGGACGAGATCGGTGTCGTCGGCAAGCCCTCCGCCGAACTCACCGTTAGCGATCTGCCGGTTGGCGATCCACCACGAGCCCGCCTGTTGCAGCAGCTTCCCCGCCTCCATTTGCTGCCACGCCCATCGCGGAATTCCAGCCGGCGGCGGGGGCTCGGCCCAGACGGGTGGCGGCCCCGAAGCGCGCATCCATTCCAGATACGCATTGGCGTCGCGGTTGGCCGGATCGCGGATCTCCTCGAGCAGCCGCAGCAGTTGATCCACCACGCGGCACTCGCGCCGCATGGACGCCTCCGGCCACTGAGGCGAGACGCGAATCCAGGGACGAGCCTCGCTCAGGTGCTGGAACAGGTCGCGGATCTCGAGCATCCGCCGCTCCACGTAACCGGCGCGAAACGTTTCAAACGCCTCGGCGGCGATTTGTACTTCCACCCGCGCCGGAACCGCGCCCGACGAGGCGGCTTCCACCACCAACGTTCCCGCGGCGCGCACCGGCGGAAATCGCAGGCCGATCTCCAGGCGAGGCCCCGCCGCGCGAACATCCATCTCGATCAGATAACGCGACTCGTCCACCGGATCGCGCACCGAGAAGCGGTAGTACGCGTCCGGCGTGGCGTCCAAGCGGAGGCGAACGCCGGCAACGCCGCCGGCCGCGGGGACCGCGAACTCGCGCCAGCGCGGCGATCCTCCCGGCGATGCGCCGATGGAGCGCTGACCGGCCGGCATCGGCGGCAGCCGCTCGATCCGCAGACAGGCGAGTTCGGCGAGCATCCCCGATGTCCGGTCGATCTCGAGCGAGTCCACCGCGGCGGGCGAAGCGATTCGTACGTAGTCGACGTCGCCATGTGGCGTCACCTCGATCCGCGCGCCGTCGCCTGTCTTGATGGTTCCCGCGAAACCGCCGGTCAACCGGATCCAGTCGAACGGCTCACGGGCCGGCGAAAGTTCGTAGCCCTTGGACTCGTCCTTGTATCCGCCTTCGTGTCCCGGCGCGGGCCATACCGTGTCGCGCTTGCCGTCCACCGCCTTCCACCAGAACTTCCTGATGGCGCGGGCGTCCGTCATGGCAAGCTTGCGCACGTCGAGCGACGAGACGCGAGGGATCCCGGCGCGGTCCTGCCACCCGAAGCGGTGGAGCCATTCCTTGATGCCGTCGAGCGGCGCCGCACGGTGCTCGATGCCGGAGATCCAGCCGCCATGAGCGGTCCCGGCCACGAACTGCGGCGACACCGACCGCGTGAGATAGCCGACCTGATCCAACCGTGCCTCCAGTTCCATGGGCCCGGGCGCGCGCACGGCCGGCTGGCCGTCGGTCGAGAGTTCCAGCCCGTGACGCTCGCTCCATGAGATCGCGAAGGCGATCCACCGGTCCGGCGCCGGCCGGAAGGAATCGGCCGTCACGCGATGGTCGCGGTAGGCGCGGTCGCGAATCGAAGCCGCGAAGTGAGCGCCATCCCATTCCAGCCGAAGGAACGCGTAGTCGTGAATCGAGCGCTGTTCGTGCGTCGCCAGCAGAATCGGGAAGCGCACCGAACCGAGCGGGCCGTCCGGCCGGTAACGAAACCGGATCGACCCGCCGCGGGCTTCCAGGTTTCCGCGCGCGTCGTAGGTCAGGCTCGAGCCGAAAGAGAAGCGGGCGCCATCGCCATCGAATCGAAGGCCTTCCTGGGCGAACGGCGCCTTTCCGCCGCGAGCCGTCTCCGCTTCCGGACCGCGCGTCAAGCTCGCGCGGAACAGCACGGCGTCCTGGCCAGCCGCCAGAAGGGGAATCGAGAGACACGTCGCGATCCGCATGTTGCGCCACGAAAATGATACCCTGAGATCCATGTTGAAGCGAGCCCTTTTATTGACCGCGGTGGCCGCCGCGGTGCTGGTGGCGCAACGCGCCAAGCGTCCCCTGTTGCCCGGCGAGGATTGGATCCAGTTGTTCGACGGCAAATCCCTGGCCGGCTGGGTGGAGGTCGGCAAGGAGAAGTGGGGCGTCGAGGACAGCACGATCCACGGCAAGGCCATCTCGAAAGAGTACGGCTACCTGATGACGGAGAAGACGTACAAGGACTTCCATCTTTCGATGCGCTTCAAGTGCGAAGGCGACGGCAACAGCGGCATCTTCTTCCATGTCGACTTCAAGCCCGGCACGCCCAGTGTCAGCCAGGGCCTCCAGTTCGAGATCGACTGCACCGTCAACAAACACACCGCCGGAATCTACGGCGACGGACGCCAGTGGATCGTGTGGCCTTCGCCCGACAAGGAAGGCGTGGTCCGCCAGAGCGACTGGAACGACATGCAGGTTCGCGTGGAAGGCAACCGCTACGTGTCGCGGTTGAACGGCGTCGACATGGTGGACTTCACCGACCCGCAGCCGAAGTCGTTCGACGGCCACATCGCGTTGCAGTTGCACTCGGGCGGCACCGGCAACATGCGGTTCAAGGACATCTACATCCGCGACCTGACCAAGCGCTGAAACCGGTCCTCTACTACACGGACTCGTACGAGATCCCCCTTCCGCCGGGACACAAGTTCCCGATGCGGAAATATCGAATGCTGCGCGAGCGGCTGGAGCGGGAAGGCGCGTTCGACCTCCGCTTGGCGCCGCTGGCCGCGCCTGTCGAGATCGCGCTCGCGCACGACGCCGCTTACGTGAGCGCCTTCCTGGACGGATCGCCGGACGCGGCGGCGATGCGGCGCATCGGATTCCCGTGGTCGCCGGAACTGGCGCGGCGGACGCTCGCTTCGGTGGGCGCCACCCTGTCGGCCACGCGCGACGCCGTGTCGGCGGGTTTCGGCGGCGCGCTTTCCGGCGGCACTCATCACGCGTTTCGATCGCACGGATCGGGCTTCTGCGTGTTCAACGACATCGCCGTGGCGTTGCACTCGAACCCATCGATGCGCCCCGCCGCCGTCATCGACCTGGACGTGCACCAGGGCGACGGCACCGCGGCGATGTTCGACGGCGACGCATCGGTGCTCACGCTGTCGATGCACGGGCGGAGCAATTTCCCGTTTCGCAAACAGCGGTCGTGGCTCGATATCGAACTCGACGATGGCGCGGGCGACGCGGAGTACCTGGACCGGCTCGGGCCGGCGCTCGGCCGAATCCTGGACGCGCGGCCGTGCCTGGTGTTCTATCTGGCGGGAGTCGATCCGCTGGCCGAGGACCGGCTCGGGAAGCTATCGCTCACGGCGGCGGGCTTGCGGGCGCGGGACGAACTGGTGCTCCGCGCGTGCCGCGCCCTCGGCGCGCCGGTGGTGTTGGTGTTGGGCGGCGGATATGCCGAGCCCATCGAACTTACCGTGGACGCGCACGCGGCGACTTTCCTGACCGCGCGGGAGTGGTACTAGCTACTGGGCCTGGCAGTCGATTCCCGGCGGGGAGAAGGGCGGCACGTTGCACTCCGTCGCGAGTGGGCGCGGTGGGCGAGCCCCACCGTTGCGGCCGGCCTTCGACGCCGGGCGCCGGAACGGCAGCACGCGCGTGGGCTTCGGGGCCAGCGTGCGGTTCGGCTACTGGCTCACGATTGCCCGATGCGGCTTCCTGTATTTTCAACAGCTTCCCAGGTTCGTTTTGCAATCTAGCATATTTTTTGTGCGTGGATTCTTGGCGGCTGGTTGGATGGGGCGGCGCACGAGGCGCCGTCTGTTGCGAATGTCATCTTCATGCTCCTTTCGAGATCAATCAGGCGGGCTCCGCCGCCACTCAAAGAATGGCTCCGCCGCCGTAGGAGCCGCCCGGGCAATGGCGCCTTTTTTCGAGGGCCGTCCGCAACCCCTTGAAAAAGAGGGAAATATAGTTGCAGGTTTTTGGAGCAGATGTGGGAACGGCTGACCGGCCAGTCCACGGCAGGTGTCCCCGGCGGAGGAAAATCGGCTCGTCAGAAGAGTCGCCAGGAATGCTGCAACGCTCTTTCCTGCGGTCGGGCAGTGTCGCTGCGATACCGGTGACTTGGCGTCGGACGACGCTTCCGATGACCATTGACCTAGCAAGCAGGAAGAGGCAAGTTAGTTACTCCTCCCAGGTCATCTACCTTTCCCTCCGCGTTAACGACCGCCGCAAGCGCTCCACCCAGCTAACCCGCCCCGCATCCTCGAGGAGCCGTAGCGCTTCATCATCGGGAATCCGCCTCCCATCCTGTTTCTGGCGCTCCTACGCGTTTGAAAGGTGAGTACAACTTTGCGTACCCTCGCTCTAGCAGTGCTGCCGTCATCGGCTCGGCCCATGGGTCCGGGTTGTGGTTGGCATAGCCTTCGATCAACATGCCGGGAATCGGCGGAACCGTCCAGAAGAAAATCACGCCGGGCGGATCGGGGGCGGTTGTTCACGGCCCCGCGGGATCGCAAGGGGCGGCTAGTGAGGTCCGGGCGGCGGTGGCCCTGATGGGGGAAGGGCGCTACGGAGCGGATGGCGGCAAGAATGTCCTCAATAACCCGATCAGCGGCATTCAGGCTATCGTCCCGGAGGAACTCTCAGATTTCATCCAGATGAGTGCGGGCAGCCGGATGGAGCGGACAGACCGAGGTCATGCGCCGCGCTGCCGCGACCCGCCAGGCTGCCGCCCTTGTCGCTGGGGGGGCCGTACATTGCCTTGGTCACCCTTTGCGCCGAGCCCGGGTACCCGGCGCGCCTGTTCACCGAGGCATTCACTTCATCCGCGCCATCGTCGCGCGGAGCCAAGGCCGGTAGAGACTTCCGGCCGGCTGGCCGGCTGAACGCGCGCTTGCGCCGCCGCACGCAACTTGCATATACTACCACCACAGGCCGGCTTCCCGGCCGTAGTGTTTTTGCCAAGGGTGAATACTTTGCATCTGCGTTCTTTGCTATTATCTCTGCTTTGTTCAAGCGTCCTGCTTGCACAAACCGCCACGCAAATCCTCGGCTTGGTCACCGATTCTTCCGGGGCCGTTGTCTCCGGGGCCAAGATTACCGCGAAACATATCCGCACCGGTGACGTGCGAACCACGGAATCGAACGAAACCGGCAACTATATCTTCCCGTTGATCGCCATCGGCGAGTACGAGTTGACATGCACAGCCCCGGGTTTCAAGTCCGAACTCCGCACGGGCATTACGCTGCAACTGCAACAGCAGGCCCGTTTCGACTTCGCGCTCACGGTCGGCCAGCAGGTGGAAACCGTGGAAGTGCAGGCTTCCGGCGTTCTGCTCCGTACCGAGGACGCCACACTCGGCTCGGTTGTGGAGCACAAGCGCATTATCGAGTTGCCGCTCAATGGCCGCAACTTCGCCCAGTTGGCCACGCTGATGCCTGGTGTGAACTTCGGCGCATCGCGCATGGGCCAGAACGGACAGGGCACGATCGCCAGCGTCCTTGCGATGCCGGGACAGATTGCCGGCATTTCCGCGAACGGCCAGCGAGACGCCAACCAAAACATCACGCTCGATGGCGTGGTCGCGGTCGACTCGCACCACTCGGCCATGCTCTTTTCGCCCTCCATCGAAGCGATCGAAGAATTCAAGATTCAGTCCGCGGTTTACTCGGCTGAGTTTGGTATGAACTCCGGCGCGCAGGCGAACCTCGCCATCAAGTCGGGCGCCAACTCGTTCCACGGAACCGCTTTCGAATTCCTCCGCAACGACACCTTCGATGCGCGCGGATTCTTTCTGCCCGCCACGCAGAACAAGAACAAGCTGCGCCGCAACCAGTTTGGCGGCGTGTTTTCCGGCCCGGTCATCAAGGACAAGACGTTCTTCCTGGCCAACTACGAAGGCCGCCGCGAGCGGCGCGGTTCGCCATCCGCCACTGCTGTTCCCACGCTGGCGATGCGGGGGGGCGATTTTTCGGAAATCCTGAATCCCGGCAACCGGTGGTATCCGGCCGACCCCAATCCAGGGGTTAACCGTGCAATTAGTGGCATTGGTTCGACCGTACCCTTGCCCGGCAACATCATTCCGCGCTCGCGGATCAATCCCGCATCGCTTAATCTCTTGACCTCCAAGAAAACCAGTCCGTTCGCCGATGGCGGCTTTCTGCCGTTTCCGAATCAGGAGGACTTGGCCCGTTCCCGGAACTCCACTTTGAACCTTGCCGGCACGAACAACCAGGTGCTGGACTCGGATCAGTACATGGGCCGAGGAGACCACCGCCTCTCCGATAACGACCGGCTCTTTGCACACTATGTGATTGTGGAGTCGCGTTTTGTCGACGACCCACTCACGCGAGCCGGCAAGACCGATACCGACTACCGGGCCCAGCACTTCGCGGCCGGCTACACGAAGATCCTCTCGGCCAGCATGCTGAACGACTTCCGCTTCGGCATGAACCGGATGCGCGTGATCCAGGGCGGTCTGCAAACGAATACGGACTTCACCCACCGCGATCTGGGTTTGGATATGCGCGTTGTGGCGGACGGTAACCGTACGCTCACGCCGCTCGAAGAGGGCATCCCGTCGATCGGTATCGCTGGCTACACAGGCATGAGTTCCGGTAACGTGCAACTCAATAAGAAGATTGTTTGGGAGGCATCGGATTCGCTCGCCATTACGCGCGGCCGCCACAACTTCAAGTTTGGCGGGCTGTACCGCTTCAACGTCGTCGACTTCTCGGGCTCGAACCTGCCGCGGGGCCAGCTTTCCTTCACGGCTGACATCGCTGGTATCCCCGATGGCATGGCGGCTTTTCTCTACGGCGTTCCGTTGAACGCGAACTCGGCCGAAGGCACTCCTTCCGGCTTCATCCGGCAGACGAAGTGGGGCCTCTACTGGCTGGACGACTGGAAGGCCACCTCGAAGCTCACCGTCAACTTCGGGCTCCGTTACGACTACTTTGGGCCGGTCTACGACGCTCAGGGCAAGATCCGCACCCTGTCGTTCGAGCAGGGCAAGGTGCAGACCATCAACAACACGGTGGTCCCGATGCTGGTTCCGAACCCGAATGTCAACGAACCGCTCTACGAAACCAACAAGAAGCAGTTGATGCCGCGATTGGGCATTGCCTACCGGTTGACCGATTCGATGGTCCTTCGCATGGGCGCGGGCAACTTCTACAACGCCCAGCAGACCAACAACTTCTCGATTCTCAACCTGAACCCGCCGTTCTCCGGTTCGGCTGTGTTCCAGAACGACCGCAACAATCCCACCGCCACCATCACCCAGCCGTTCCTGGGCTCGCCGGTCACCGGCTCGCCCGCGGCGCTGCTGATGCTTGGCTATATCGACGAAAGGGGCCGGTCCCGCTACCGCAACAACGATATCTGGCAGTGGTCGACGGAGTTGGAAAAGAGCTGGGGCAAGTCGTTCGTGACCGGTCTCGCTTACGTGGGCAGCGCCGCCAGCAACCTGGAACTGTCGGTCCAGAACTCGAACAACCCCGACCCAGGGCCGGGCGCGGTTCAGGGCCGCCGTCCGTTCCAGACCTACGTGGATTCCCGGAATCCGAGCACGGTGCTGCCACTGGGCACCATCCGCCGCAACGAAACCTACGCCTCCACCAACTACAACGCGCTGCAGGGCCGCGTCGAGAAGCGGATGTCCGGTGGACTGACGTTCAACATCGCCTTCACCTACTCCCGTGGGCACGCGATTGGGTACGGGGCTAACGAAGGGGCGGGTTTTGGCGCGAACTACCCGCAGAACCCCCGCAACCGGCTGGCGGACTACGGCCGGTCGAACATCGACCAGCGGCTGCGTTTCGTCTATTCCAACGTCTACGAACTTCCGTGGATGCGCGACGCCAAGGGCGCGAAGGGCTTCGTCCTCGGTGGTTGGTCGCTCAACTCGATTGTTGTGCTCCAGTCCGGCCTGCCTGTTACAATCACGCAGAACGGCGACTCGCAGAACACCGGCCCGGCCTCCTCGCAGCGGCCTCACGTCGCCCCGGGCGGCAAGGTTGACCGCGTCTGGGCCAGCCGTTCGGTGTCCAGGTGGTTCGATACCTCGGCGTTCGCCCGCTCGAAATTCGAAGGGTCGACTGCTGACGGTCTGTTCATGCCGGGTACCGCCGGCTACGGCAACTCCGGCATTTCCTTGTTCGATGCTCCGGGACAAAAGAGCTGGGACTTCGCGCTGTTCAAGGACTTCCGGATCAAGGAAGGCCATAAGGTGCAGTTTCGTTGGGAGTCGTTCAACTTCCTGAACACGCCCCAGTTCTCCGCTCCGGACCGCACGCTCGGCTCCGCTACTTTCGGCCAGATTACGTCGACGGCGGTGAACAACCGCGAAATGCAGTTCGCCCTGAAGTACGTATTCTAGAATCCACTGGCCCAGTTCGACGAGAGTTAGTCGAGCTGGGCCAGAACGTAACTGTTCAGGACCCTCTGGATATTGAGCCTCCTCAGCGGAATCTGTGGGTGAACTCTGGTTCCGGTAGTCGGCCAAGGTTGTGATAAAGGGCGATTTCCATCGCGGGATAGGTTCGGAAACCGTAGGATCGTCTGGTAACCACTCGGATTTTGTTGTTCATCCCCT